>NZ_JACJTJ010000047.1:0-171231 GCF_014698605.1 Synechocystis sp. FACHB-383
AGCCAGGAGGGCTGCCACAGTGAATCCATTGCTCCATTGTCGGGGCTGGGTGATGTATCCGAGGAATTCAAAATCGGTTTGGTCATAGAACCTCAAAAAGGCAATGGCAATCAATAACACCGTCAAGACAGTGGCGGGCAATAGTGCCAGAAAGTTTAACCACATCGAGGGCAAGGCAAAGATAATTCCATTTTAAGTGCTAGATCCCCTGGCGATCGCCCTTAGGAGAAGATGTCCCCATATTCTGCTAGGAGTGCCAAAACTTCCCTTAATGCCCGTTGGTTTTGGTCCTGGAACCGCAAAAAGACAATAGCCATTAACAGCAACGTCAAAACAGTGGGGGCTAGTAAACCCAAAAAGTTTAAATTTCTTGAACCTGATCACTGTAGCTATACATCTCAATACCCAATGCTTCTGCCACTGGCTTAGCTCGCTCATCCACCATGGGGGACATGACAATTTTCCTCGTAACTTGTCGCTGGTGTCGTTGTTCGTAAAAAGTTGCCTTACGGTCAAAAATATACATATCGGATTTACTCATGGAGGACTTAATTTCACACAGAATGGTGACCCCATTTTTGATAATCACATCAATTTCCACCTGGTCCGGTCTGCCAAAGACCATGCCATCGTGGTCATACTCATTAAGATTGAGCACCTCTACTCCAAAGGATTCTTCCAAAATCGCTTTTAACCCGTTGCGGAAACTGGCTTCCGAATAAAGACCCCAACGGGACCCTAAAGCCCCGATGGTACTTTCATAACGACGATTAGCCTTCTGAATTTCTGCCAGGGTGGCACTGTTCTGCGCTTCCAATCTGTCCAGACGCTGGGTGTTTTCCTCCCATTTATGGTTTTGCTCATCCCATTTGGAAGCTTGTTCCGCCTGAAAAGCATCGAACTTACGATTTTGCTCATCCCATTTGCGGGCCTGCTCTTCCCGATCGCGCTGTAATTCGTCCAGAACCCGGTCAAATTTCAGATCGAACTCTGTCCTAGGGGTGTAGTATTCCGACACCGTCCGCAAGACAAAATCCCGCAGGGCCGGTTCTTCGGCGATCGCCCTGGGTAACTCCCTCTGGATTAAGGCTCTGATTTCTGCTTCCGTCATAGTAATTCAAAGTAATTCACTGCCCCGGCACAGTTTCCTTATCATTGTAATCACTGCGCCACGGTGAAAATTTCACACAGTCAAAGTCCGCTGGGGTATTAATTTTAGGGCTTTGCTCTTCGGGCATTTTGAGCCAAGAAGTTTCATTCGCTAATTGCTGTAGCAACAGTTGGGAAAATGGTTTAGTTAGATCACATCGGCAAAGGTTCGTTCCACTTTGCGAAAATAGAGAATACCCGTCACAAAAATAATTATCACCAAGAGTAAGGACAACAAAAACCCCGGTAAAAACAGAGTCGATTCTCCCCCCAAAATAGCCCAACGAAAACCATCGATCACACTCACCATCGGGTTAATAGAATAGAGCAATCGCCACTTTTCCGGCACCACATTACTGCTGAAGCCCACCGGGGAGATGTACAGACCAAATTGGACAATGAACGGCACAATGTAACGAAAATCGCGGTATTTGACATTGAGGGAACAAAGCCATAACCCTGCTCCCATGGAAGCCATAAAAGCAATCAAAATAAATAACGGTAGGGTAATAACGTGCCAACTGGGAACGAAATTGTACCAAGCCATTAACCCGAGCATAATTATCCCAGCAATTAAAAAATCGACAAAACTGGTAACCACTGCACTGGTGGGCACCACCAACCGGGGAAAATACACCTTAGAAATTAAATTGGCATTGGCAATCAGGCTATCGCTGGCCGCACTGAGGGAAGTGGAAAAAAACTGCCAGGGCAACATCCCCGCAAACACCAGAATGGGATAGGGCACCCCCTCCGAAGGCAAATTGGCCAACTTACCAAATACCACCGTAAACACCACCATGGTCAGAAACGGTCGAATGAGGGCCCAGGCCACACCGATCGCCGTTTGTTTATAGCGCACTGCAATGTCCCGCCAGGCCAGGGTGTAAAACAACTCCCGGTAGCGCCATAGGTCTTGCCAATACTGACGCTCGGTACGTCCTGCTTCAATAATTAGTTCTGGGGGGGAAGTACTCATACTTTTCGGTAAATTTCTCGTGCCCTGGGGTCAGGCCAATGGCCATTATTAGACTTTATCGGGGTCTAGCCCCAACTCCCTTAATTTGGCCGCTAGGCGATCGGCCCTGGACTTTTCTTGCTCTGCCCGTTGAGCCTCCCTTGCCGCCCGTTGGGCTTCCTGTTCTGCCCGTTGAGCTTCCTGTTCCGCTGGGGTCAAGATCCAGTGATGGTGCTTGTCGTACCACCGTAGCCAAAGCCGGTTTATGCCCTGATACGTACCCCGCCATAACCCTAGTCCCAACTGCGCCTTTGCCAGCCAGATGCCCGGCTCCTCCAGCACCAGCGGTTGGTAAATCCCCTGCACTAAACCAAAAGCCTGGAGCTCGTCAGTATAGCGATCAAACACAAAATAATAGGGAATACGCAGAATTTGTTCATAGACTGTCCATTTATTGGGGGGCTGACTGGCATCCCGCAAACTCCGGCCCAGGTCTTCTTTTTCCGTGCCTGGGGAGAGCAATTCCACCACCACCAGAGGGGCAATGCCCTCTTGCCAGATCACATAACTGAGGCGCAAGTCCCGCTGGTCATATAAACGGGACACCCCCAATACCCCAAACCAATCCGGGCGCTTATACCACTGGGGATGGTGAACGTCGTAGTAAAGATTCAGGTCACTGGCGGTGAAAAAATCCGCCGCTTCATAACTAGGGGGTAGGAAGGTCTGGCGCAACAGTTCTGGTTGCAGTAAATGGAATTCGTCGGGCAAGCCGGGCTCCTCCGGATCTTCACTGGGCAGATCGTACATGGTGGGTAGGGTTTCCCGAGGAGAAAGGGGGGGAGAACTCTGATACATAGTGCCATAGCCCGTTCAATAATAGGCTCAATTATAGGCGATCGCCTTTTTCTCCTTTGTCCTTAGGCTTCATCGGGGTCTAGCCCCAACTCCTTTAATTTGGCCGCTAGGCGATCGGCCCTGGATTTTTCTTGATCCGCCCTTTGAGTTTCTTGATTTGCCCTTTGAGTTTCTTGATTTGCCCTCTGGGTTTCTTGCTCTGCTATTGCCATGGCCTGGTCAGCCCGGAACATTTCCTGTTGGGCCGCCTCCTCGGGGGTAGGTACCAACATTCCCTCCAGCGAAAAATAGCGCAATTGACCATGGTGGATGCCAAGAAAAAAGCCCAACGCCTCACTCCATAGCCAACCCTGTTCATTGGGGGTAATTGGGCAATATTGGTTGAAATTCAATCTAAAACCGGCAAATTCCAGGGTTTCAGGGGAAAAATAAAAATATTCAGGGGTGTGGAACCTGGTGGCATAAAGGTCCAATTTGGTGGTTCTATCCACCTTCGCGGTGGATTCGGAAAGTAATTCGATAATCAAGTCTGGGTAGCGGCCGTCCTCTTCCCACACCACCCAGGAACTACGGGGGTGCCCAGTGGTATTTTTCACCAGGAAAAAATCGGGGCCCCGAAAGTCCCGCTGTTTGAGTTGTTGCCGACTGAAGTAAATGGTTAGGTTAGCACCAATGAAAAAATCATCCCTCTGACGCCACGCCCACTCCAGACTAGTGACCAGCAAGAGCAGTTGCATATAGTGCAAAGAACTTTCCATCTCCGGTTCATCACTCAATAACTTAGTGGCATCGGGCATTTGTGCTTCCAGTTCCTGGGCCGTTATTGCTGACATGTTGTCCTCCGAATGCTGGTGGAGAAGGGCTGGCTTCCATCATAATGGCTTGCCCCAGGCTAGGCGAAAACCGGACATTTATGGCTTTATCTTTTCCCTTAACCGCCCATGGGATGAAATTATCAACTTTTCACTGGTTGAATTCCCTATTTCTGGCCGCACGAACCCTGCATACGTTCTTAGTCTTTTCTAAGAATACGGCAGACGAAACCGAGATCCGTGGGACCGTCGAGGCTCCGGCTAGGGCGGAAAAATGAAGATTCAATTGTTTTTGTGACCGAAAAAACTGTTTAGCCTTTTCGGGGGGTTATATCAAGGCTTCCTTCCGCCATGGAAAGCAGAGGAGCTACCAGTCAGACCAAGCCTTTACCTCCGAAAGATCGGTCGGTGGCCAAACAAGCCTGATTACAGTTCAATCTAATTTATTGACCCCGTTTTGTCCAGCTGGGTCAGAAAAGAAATATCATCAACTTTTCTTCCCCAATACTTAAGTGTGAAGGATCAAAACTATGGGGACAGGGACCCTGCGTTGGCATCGTGCCTGCCTAGGGCAAGGATAGTCATAAAAATTCCAACTGCCCATCCCCCCCCTGGCCACCGGCAGCCATCATCATCGATTTTTAAGTCTTCCAATCAATGGCGATCGCCGATTCTATCTGTTTTTTTAGCCTTCCGGTCTCCGTTTAATCAGAGGAACTAGGGCAACGAAATGGGAGTCCTTCCCAGTAGATCCAAGCTAGTATTGACAGTGCACAGTCACCGAAAATAACGGTAATATTGACCCAAGTAAATAAAACCGCTCTCCCACACTAGGTGCTAAACCATGGCTAATTCCCCAAGCATCCTTGCCCAATAACCATTCCCCCCAAGATAATGACCTACAGTTACCCAGAATTGCCCCAGGGCAGTCCCCCCCCTCCTTTAGTGGGAGTGTATGGTGCTGAAGAAGTGGACTCCTTTTCCCTCGGTAATCTGACAGGTGTTTTGAGGAGGAGATGGTGGATTGTTATCCTGGTGGCCCTAGCGGTGGGAGGCTTGAACCTCAAGCGGCAACTTGATAAGCCGCCGGTTTTTCAATCCAGTTTCCAATTACTAGTCTCCCCCCCCGAGAATGAAACAGTTAATCCCCTGGCCCAGCTCCAGGGTTCGGGACTGCTGGGCACCATTCCCCGGGGAAAGGAATATTTAAACACCCAGTCGGAAATCCTACAAAGTAATATTCTGCTGGAACCAGTGTGGAGCCAAATTTATGACGCCCTCCCCCCAGAGGAGCAAATTTCCTATGGTGGTTTTCTGGCTAATTTGTCGGTGATGGTGGTGCCGGACACCGGCATTGTTGAGATCGGCTACCGGGGTAATGATCAAGAAAGGGTTAAGGCGGTTTTGGAGGCTCTAGCTGAACAATATTTGGACTACACCCGTAGAGACCAGGCCAGACAGGAGAGCGAAAAACTCCGCTTTGTTAATGACCAGTTACCCAAATTCCAAGACCGGGTAGCAGAGTTGCAAGCGCAAATGTTGGCCTTGCAGCGGCAATATAAGTTTTTTGATCCTAGCCAGACAGCAGAAAATATTAGCTCGCGCCTCAACGAAATCAATGTGCTCCGGCAAAATTTGTCGATCAAAATCCAACAACTAACGGCCAAACGGAATGCTCTGGAACAAAAAACGGGCATAGATAACAATAGTGCCTTTGGCTTAAGCTCCCTAGGTCAATCCCCTGTCTATGCAGGCCTAGTGAGTCGTCTCAACGAAATCAACCTCAAATTGGCGGAGGCCAGCACCATCTACACTGGCAATAGCCCCCAGATGGAACAATTGCAAGAAGAAAAGGATAACGTTTTACAGTTGATCAGAGCTGAAGCCGAAAAGGAAAAGGGGACGCTCAGCAATGGAGATTTGGCTCAGGTCCTCACCGCCACAGACGTGGGGGGCCCCAAGGCAGAAGCTTTGCAAGAACTTGCCAGTGTTGGCATCGAGCTGGATATTCTCAACATTGAACTGGCAAACATCATTGAGTCGGAAACAGAACTAAGAAATCAACTGGAAAATTTCACCACCATTGCTGGCCAGTTTGCTAGTTTGCAACAGGAGCTAGAGCTACAAAGAAATGGTTTAACCCAGTTGGTGACCACAAGGCAAGCCTTGGAGGTAGAAGTCGCGAGGAGCTTTGTGCCGTGGCGCTTAGTTTCCGCCATCACCCTACCCGATAAACCAATCAACACTTTGCCCAGGGATATTTTACTCTCTGCCATGCTGGGACTTCTGGCAGGGGGAGGCGCCGCTTTATTGGTGGATAGATTGGATCCTGCCTATCACAGTGTGGAAGACTTAAGAGCTAGTCAGCATCACACCATCCTCGGGTACATTCCCCTGGAAAAGGAACTGCGGGCCAGCATTAAGTATGGTTCCCCCCTGCCCAATGAGGCTATGCAGGAATCCTACGCTAAGCTCTATTCCAACCTATTTTTCCTCAAACGCAAACGCCAGTGCCATTCCTTTGTGGTCACCTCTGCTGAATCGGGGGATGGGAAATCCACTACGGCTTTTTTCCTAGCCCAGGCCGCCGCTAAGTTGGGGCAAAAAGTTCTGCTAGTAGACGGCGATCGCTATTTTCCCCAAAAACAAGCCTGGTTAAAATTGGCCAAAATCACGGGCTTTGGGGGCGAAAATACAACCTCCGATGGTAATGGCGTGCTCAGTACCCTAGCTGCCAACTCCAATGGTCAAAATGAAGATTTACCTGAACTTTTGGGCAAGAATCTGTTCTATTTCAAAGTTCAAGATGACACCATGACCCCGGAGCAGTTAGTTTCCGCTTCCCAGAATTTTGTGGTCAAAATGAACCAGTGGAAAGAAACTTTCGACTTAATCTTGATCGATACGCCTCCTATTTTGGGACTAACGGATTCCCGCCTCATTGCGGATCAGACCGATGGCCTGGTGGTGGTGGTACGCCTTAATAAAACCCGTAAGGACAGCCTCAAGGAAGCCTTTAGGGAATTGGCTTTGGCGGATTTGAATGTGCTGGGAATTGTGGCCAATGCCATCACTTCCACCTCCGGTGGATATGGTTATTACTATGGCCGCTACTACAGCAATCGCTATTACGATCGCCAGAAGCTAGCCAAGGCTAGGGAGGAAGCGGAAGGCAGCGTGTAGCCTGGGCGTTTTGAACTTATTTAATTATTTAATTTCAAAACTTCTATGGGCGATGACGGGCTCGAACCGCCGACATCCTGCTTGTAAGGCAGGCGCTCTACCAACTGAGCTAATCGCCCTTTACTCATGCTTAATCACTATATCATAGGTTATCGTTTTGTTCGATCGCCCTCGGAAATTTTTTTTTCCTGGTTGCCCATCCCTTTTTTTCCCTTGCCATGCCCGCAGGTAAAATCCATGACCGCATTACCCTGGGGGCTACCCCCGCCGTTATGGCCGTAGCATTTATCAGCACCGGCAGTGCCCGACTGACCCTACTAATGGCGATCGCCTTTGGCTTTAGTGGGCTAATGTTTGGTCCAGATCTGGACATCCATTCCTGCCAATATAAACGGTGGGGCTGGCTGAGGTGGATCTGGCTCCCCTACCGCCGCTTTATTCCTCATCGATCGCCCCTTTCCCACGGCTTTTTAATCGGTACTATGTTGCGATTGTTGTACCTAAGTTGTTGGTTATTGTTAGCGGCCCTGGGGATGGGGATAGTATTGGTACTGTTACAAAAGCTCAATTTAGAGAGGCTAGAGGGCATTGACTGGTTATCCCTGGGGCAATGGGTGCAAAATCACCGCGGAGAATTGGTAATCATTTTCCTGGGTTTGGAAGCAGGGGCCATGGCCCATAGCCTCAGTGACTGGGGAAGCAGTTGGCTTAAAAAAAGACTGGGGCGCAAAAAACAACCCCGCCCAGGCCAATCCAAGGCCCGCCGCCGTTCCTAGGGCATTCTAATTTCCTCGTCTCAACCTAGGCCAGTTGCCAGCAAGTTTCCCTGGTTAAGCGAATTTGGGCCAAGGTAAAAATAACCGGAATAATGCGCCCATAGTTGGTGGCGATCGCCCGCCAGCCCAGATCTGCTAGGAATAGTCCCCACAGGGCCGGCCCCAACACCGAAAAAATTGTCCGCACTGCCCCGTAGCGAGCCGTTCCCATCAGTACCCCCTGCTTGGCAGTTTGGAGAGCCAACTGACTTTGCAACTGACCCGCCGCATTCAATCCGCCCTTCACCAACATTGATTTAGCCACTTGATATTGGGCTATGTGTACCGTCACCTGCTGTAAAATGCGCCCCAACAGCAGAGGCCGCAGCACCGAACTAACGGCGATCGCCCCACCTCCTTTGAGGATGACATTGACAGGATTATGTTGAATTTGCAGCGGCAGGGGTTCCGGGAGGGGAGAATTAATCAGGGACCGTTGAATTTTGCGGGTTAGATTATTTTGTTCCGCCGGGGGCAACTTTTGCCAAGCTTGGTTAACCAAGTGGAGAAAGATATCCGTTTCCAAATCCAAGGTGGTCATCTGTTGGGCGTAGGGCACCTTGAGGAATTGACAAACCCGAATTAGGGTATCTCGATAGCTAAATTGTTTGGCCTTGCCCCGCAAAACCGTCAGGCCATCGGCGGCCAGGTAACGGAATCTTTCCTCCAGGGAACTTTCCCACAACGGACGACCCAAGCTTTGTACCTCCACCGGCAGAGGGGTTTGCAGATAATCCAAAGGATTAAACTTTCGACAAAAAAGAATTTGAGTTAGTTGGGTCAGTTCATCCTCCGTCGCCAACTCTAACGCTGAGCGCAGTTCGTCCAAAACCTTTTCCTCCACCAGTGGGGCTCTGCTGACTTTCCCATTCTAGGACAGGGGCCGAAAACTTGTGCCGTCCTCCGGCAAGATTGGTACTGTAACAGCCATGCAAAAAATCCCCTCAGATGGTCCCAGGGGATGCAAAAAATTTTTTAAACTATCCAACGGTTTTGGTTCACCGTTGCCGTAGGGCTAGACCTTTTTGGGGGAAAGGAACATCATCATATTGCGTCCTTCCCGTTTGGGAGCCTGTTGGATGTCCGCCTCGGTGGCCAGATCCGTTGCCATGCGGTCTAGTAATTCCTTAGCTAGGTGGGCATGCTGAATTTCCCGGCCCCGGAAGTTCACCGTTGCTTTCACTTTATCGCCAGCTTTGAGGAAGCGCTTGGCCTGATTAATGCGCACTTGATAATCGTGCTCATCAATTTTGTACCGCATTTTTACTTCCTTAACGTCGGCGGTATGTTGTTTTTTCTTGGCTTCCCTGGCTTTTTTCTCCTGCTCAAATTTATATTTGCCATAGTCCATGATGCGGCACACCGGCGGATCGGCGGTCTCACTCACTAACACAAGGTCGAGCCCCCGCTCGTCGGCGATTTCCATGGCCTCGTTGGGGGTAATAATCCCCAATTGGGCACCGTCACTGTCAATGACTCGTATTTCTGGGAAACGTATTCTTTCGTTAATTTGAGGTAGGTCGCGTTGGGGTCTTCTTTTATCGGCCACAGGTGTTTTTTGTTGAAGTTTGTAGGTAATGTTGGGTTTACAAGCGAAAATGCTGACTTTGCCATTTTACCGATTCTTTCGGATTTTCGGCCCGCAATCTATTCGCTCTCCCTTAGGGTACTCCCCCCTCGGGAAACGGTAAATGGGGTTATCCGGCCAGTATTTTAGCTTTCCTTGGCTGACCAAAGGCGATCGTAAAGATATTTAACGAAAGGGAGTGGGGCAATAAAATGGAGACAATCAATTTAGACAAATTTGGCAAGGCAGATGGTTGCTCTCTCCTCCAATGGATACTTTTCCCCCGACGATTACCTAGAGTTTGAAGGTCGCAGTGATGTTAAGCATGAATACATCAATGGCCAGATTTATGCCATGGCCGGGTCAACCAAGGCCCACAACATAATTTCTCTCAATTTAGCTCTGGCTTTGCGCTCCCGCCTGATGGGGAATAATTGTCAGGTGTTTATGGCGGATATCAGGGTGATGCTCTTAAATCAGAGACGTTACTATTATCCCGATGTTGTGGTTGCTTGCGAAGATAATGATGATACCAATTCCTCTATAGTTCAATATCCCAGGGTAATTGTTGAGGTTCTGTCGGAATCCACAGAAAGCTTTGACCGGGGCAAAAAGTTCCAGGATTACCGTACTTTATCGGGTTTGCAGGCTTACATTTTGGTTAATACCCAGCAGTATTTGGTGGAGTGTTTCCAGCGGACTCCCCAGAATTTTTGGTTACTGAAGTCCTATGAAGGCCTAGAGGCGATCGCCGACATTGAAGCCCTTAACTTGGCGATTCCTTTGGCGGAAATTTATGCCACTCTGGATCTGCCCGCCCTGACGGATGAAATTGCCCTAAAGACTGACTTAACCTAAATATTGCCCTGATGACCAAAGTTTTTTCCGATGGTGCTGTTAACCCCCTCAGTGTGGCGCCGATGATGGACCACACCGATCGCCATTTTCGTTATTTCCTGCGGCAGTTAACTCGCCATACCCTGCTGTACACAGAGATGATCACGGCCCAAGCGATCCTCCACGGCGATCGCCCCAAATTGTTGGACTTTAGCCCGGAGGAAAAACCGGTGGCCCTGCAATTGGGGGGGGATAACCCGCAACTGTTGGCGGAATGTGCCCGCATTGGTCAGGATTGGGGCTATGACGAAATTAACTTAAATGTGGGTTGTCCCAGTGATCGGGTGCAGAGCGGCAATTTTGGGGCTTGCCTCATGGCCCAGCCGGAGTTGGTGGCCCAATGTGTGGCAGCAATGCAAAGGGCTGTGGCCATTCCCGTTACCGTCAAACATCGCATCGGCATTGATGATCAGGATAGTTATGAAGACCTAGTCAAATTTGTGACCGTTGTGGCCCAAGCTGGTTGTCAAAGATTCACCGTCCATGCCCGTAAAGCTTGGCTCCAGGGTCTCAGTCCCAAGGAAAACCGCACCATTCCGCCGTTACGCTACCAAGATGTCTATCAGTTAAAAAAAGACTGCCCTGAATTGGCGATCGAAATTAATGGTGGCATTACCCAAATGGAGCAGATCAACGCCCATCTCCACCATGTAGATGCGGTAATGGTGGGGAGGGCCGCCTACGAAAATCCCTACCTTTTTGCCACGGTAGACCGGGATATTTACCAAAAAACAAATTTAATCCCCAGCCGAGCAGAAATTATTGAGCGTATGTTGCCCTATGTGGAAGAGCGTTTACGCCATGGCGATCGCCTTAATCAAATTACCAGGCATTTATTGAGCTTATTTAATGGTCAACCCAGGGCTAAATTTTGGCGCCGTACCCTGAGCGATTCCCGTCTATTAGCGTCAGCTGGGCCGGAACTGTTAGAAAAAGCCCTCCAAGCCCAACAATCCCAGGACATTCTGCAACCCGTTTAAAAAGTGACATTGCTAGCCAATGCTCCTCTCCAAGGAGGGTAAGTCATCGTCATTGCCCTCTGTCCGCAGGGGAGCGAGGGAAAGTTAATTATAATTTTCGAGCCTTCGAGCAAACCGGCCCTTGGTAGCCTGGGGAACAAATTTTGGCGATCGCCGTTTTCTTACCGGGGGAGAGAACCTGTATGATGAAATGTTAATTTAACTTAACAAGCTTTGTTGAAGGTCTTGTTTGCCCAATAGCCTTTATCGTGTACGAGGACTGAAGACTTTGTCTAAGCGCTATTTATTTACTTCCGAGTCGGTGACAGAAGGCCATCCCGATAAGGTGTGTGACCAGATTTCCGATACCATTCTTGATGCCCTATTAACCTTAGACCCCAACAGTCGAGTAGCGGCGGAAACCGTAGTCAACACAGGCTTAACCCTAGTGACGGGGGAAATTACTTCCCAAGCCCACATCAACTTTGTCGAATTAATCCGCCAGAAAATTGCTGAAATTGGCTACACCAATGCCGACAACGGCTTTTCCCACAACAGTTGTGCTGTCATGCTGGCGATCGACGAACAGTCCCCCGACATTTCCCAGGGGGTAACCGCCGCCCAGGAACAACGCCACGCCCTCAGCGATGATGAGCTAGACAAAATCGGTGCCGGCGATCAGGGCCTAATGTTTGGCTATGCCTGTAACGAAACCCCAGAATTAATGCCCCTGCCCATCAGCTTGGCTCACCGCATTGCCCTGCGCTTATCGGAAGTGCGTAAGTCAGGCCAATTGGGCTATCTGCGCCCCGACGGTAAAACCCAAGTTTCCATCCTGTACGAAGATGGCTTGCCCGTAGCCATTGACACCATTCTCATTTCCACCCAGCACGACGAGCACATTGGCGATATCACCGATAATGATGCAGTGCAAGCCAAAATTAAGGCCGATCTTTGGGACGTGGTGGTGGGCCATTGCTTCAGCGACATTGCCCTCAAACCCACCGATAAAACCCGCTTCATTGTCAATCCCACCGGCAAATTTGTTGTGGGAGGTCCCCAAGGGGATGCGGGGTTAACGGGAAGAAAAATCATCGTGGACACCTACGGTGGTTATTCCCGCCATGGCGGCGGTGCCTTTTCCGGTAAGGACCCCACCAAAGTAGACCGTTCTGCAGCCTATGCCGCCCGCTATGTGGCCAAAAACATTGTGGCCGCGGGTTTAGCAGATAAATGCGAAGTACAGGTCAGCTACGCCATTGGGGTTGCCCGCCCCGTCAGCGTTTTAATTGATACCTTTGGCACCGGCAAGGTGGACGAAGAAAAACTGCTGGAAGTGGTGTTGGCAAACTTTGAACTGCGCCCGGCTGGTATCATCCAATCCCTTAATTTAAGGAATTTGCCCGCTGAACGGGGGGGGCGGTTCTATCAAGATGTGGCCGCCTATGGCCATTTTGGCCGCAATGACCTAGATTTACCCTGGGAATACACCGATAAAGTGGATGTGTTGAAAGCGGCCTTTGCTTCTAGCCCCCAAGTGGTGGCCGTCTAGGCAAGTAGCTGGTCAAAAAATCTACCGCCTCGGGAGGAGGGTATTTAGCCTGGGGCGGTATGGGGCAACTCAGGCTAAACTACAGTATGATATGAAATTCTTGTTGATATCATGAGTGTAGTTAGTCAAGTTATTTTGCAAGCCGACGATCAACTCCGCTACCCCACTAGCGGTGAACTCAAAGGGATCCAGGCATTTTTAACCACCGGTGCCCAGCGTATTCGCATTGCGGAAACCTTGGCCGAAAATGAAAAAAAGATAGTCGATCAAGCCCAAAAACAACTGTTTAAAAAGCATCCTGAATACCGAGCCCCGGGGGGTAATGCCTACGGTCAACGGCAATATAATCAGTGCTTGCGGGATTACGGTTGGTATTTACGCCTAGTTACCTATGGCGTTTTAGCGGGCAACAAAGAACCCATTGAAACCACTGGTTTAATCGGTGTTAAGGAGATGTACAACTCCTTAGATGTGCCGGTGCCGGGCATGGTGGATGCGGTGAACGTACTGAAAGATGCAGCTTTGGGACTGTTGAGTGCAGAGGATGCCAATGAGACAGCTCCCTATTTTGATTACATCATTCAGTTCATGTCCTGATTGGTTTTGGGACGAAGATTAACGAAGATGGCGTTGGGTTCCTTTGGCCGACCATGCCTTCTTCGTTTTCTCTTTTTTGGCTGTTTTGATCACGCTAGTCCTTAGCCCTGAGGGGAAAACTGCCCATGCCCTGGCTCAAATCTATTCCTTTTTTGTCCATTGCCTTGGTAATTATTACCTATGTTGCCTTTGGCTGGAGATTGGCTGAGGCCAGTGTGCCCTGGAGCATTATGTTCCATGAACATCTCAAGGGCCTGCGGGTCGATATTGATCAGAGGACGGTTCTGGCTTTAATCCATATTTTCACTCTGTTTATTATCACGTTGACCACTTTAGCTTTGACTACCCCCATTACCTTAATGACCTATGTGGTGGGTAATTGGGCCAAATCGGAACTGCGGTCGATGGTGTCCATGGTGTTTTGGTGTTTTGTGTTTGTGGTGGCCCTGCGGTGGTTTAACTATTTCACTTCATTTTTGTTGCTGCTGGCGGCGGCCATTCTCGGTCGGATTGAGTTGCGGAATCTGGGCATGGGCCAGGGGCAAAGCTTGTTATTATTAGCCCTAATCTGCGGCTCGGCCTTTGCCTGGGGAGTGTATGGTTATTTCTTCTACTATCCCCTACCCCCCGCCTAATTTTCTCGGTTAATGGTCAAAGAAACCTCTACTATGGCTAGGTTGTATAACCTTAAAGTTTGATTTTGTTGTTATTGGGCATTCCCCCTTTTCTATGGCTTCCACCAAAAAGATTTTACAAAAGACGTTCATCATTGCCTCAGGATTGGCTTTTCTGGGCATGATGACGGTGCCGATGCTGACTATGTTGAGGGGCAATGCCAACCAAAACCAGACGGAAGCCCCATCCCAGGGGACACAACCAACGGCGGCGGAAATAGAGCAGTTAAAGGCGATCGCCGAAGGCTATGAAAAGGTATTGCAACGGGAACCGGACAACCCCAATGCGTTGCAAGGTCTGGTGGAAGCACGTTTGCAGATGGGAGATTTGGCAGGGGCGATCGCCCCGATGGAGAAGTTGACAAAAATTTATCCGGAGGAAGAGGGGCTAAAACAGTTGCTGGCGGCCATTAAACTACAGGTAGAAAATCCCCAGTTGCCCCCACCCCAGAATCCTTTGGCACCGACGGAACCCAATAACCAGGGCGGAGGGACAGAGAGTACGCCTCCCCCGACTCAACCCTAGAAAGATCGCAGTTTGGTATTATCATTTTTTGCTCCTCTCACCCTGAGCTTCAGGAATTTTTTTGTCCCCTGGGCTAAGTCTGCCTGGCTTTGATTGAATCATGACCCAATTGCACGAAGCCTTTACTATTTTTTTGAGCTTACTGGTGGAGGCCATTCCCTTCCTCACCTTTGGGGTGGTGCTCTCCAGTGCTCTGTTAGTATTCAGCGATGAAAAAAAGTTAATTGCCTACATCCCCCGTAATCCCTTCCTGGGGGCGATCGCCGGTAGCCTGGTGGGGTTTATGTTTCCGGTGTGTGAGTGCGGCAATGTGCCCGTGGCCAGAAGATTTTTGATGCAGGGTTTACCCCCCTCCGTGGCGGTGGCCTTTTTGTTGGCCGCTCCCACCATTAATCCCATTGTGATTTGGTCCACTTGGGTGGCCTTCCGGGACCAACCGGGCATGGTGGTGGCCCGCATTGTCTGTTCTTTGATCATCACTGTGATCATTAGTTGGGTGTTTAGTCGCCAGTTGGATGCAGTGCCCCTGCTCAAGCCTGCCCTGGGTCGTAGATTGGCCTACCTCAATCGTCCCGAGGAATCTCCCCCGGCGATCGCCTGTGAGTCCCCCCTTTTGCAATCGGGTACCTTTATTTTGGGTAGTGGCAACAGCGGTCAACTGCTGAAACTAGATGAGCAAGCGGTGGAAACCCTCTTACCCCCCATTGCCCCCAGCCGTTGGGAAATGTTCACCGACAATATTGTGCAGGAACTGCGGGAATTGGGCGGCATGCTAATTTTGGGCAGTTTAATCGCCGCCGTTATCCAAGTTTTTATTCCGAGGGAATGGATTTTATTGTTGGGGCAGGGCACCATTAGCTCCATTCTGGCCATGATGCTGTTGTCGGTGGTGGTATCGGTCTGCTCCACAGTGGACTCATTTTTTGCCCTTTCCTTTGTCTCCACCTTCACCGGTAGCTCCTTGCTGGCATTTTTGGTCTTTGGCCCTATGATTGACGTCAAAAGCATTGGGCTATTGTTGTCTGTCTTCCAGCGGCGCATTGTCATCTATCTGCTCCTTCTGGCGGGGCAATTAACTTTTCTGCTCAGTTTGGCCCACAGCTATCTGTTTTGAATCTGGAATAATCTGCCCAACCACGGCCCTTACTTACCAATTAACTGCCCCCCTTGGCCCGGGGAAGGGGACCTCCGGCAAACGTGATATAGTAAGAGATTGCAACGAAATTTATCGCCTAGTATTTTACCGCTCAGGTTTTTTTCACAGAAAATATGTCCTTAACCCAAGTCCGTAAACAAGAATTGATGACCGAGTATCAAGCCCACGAGACTGATACTGGGTCCGCTGATCTGCAAGTGGCCTTCTTGACAGAAAGAATTACCCAGCTCACAGGGCACCTCAAAGCTAACCCCAAAGACCACGCCTCCCGTCGGGGCCTGCTCAAAATGATTGGTCGTCGTAAGCGTTTATTGAGTTTCATCAACGCCCGGGAGCCGGAACGATACCAAGCCCTGATCAAACGCCTCGGTATCCGTCGTTAAGTTTTTGCATTTTTCCCATGGCTGACCCCACCAACCGAGACCGCCTTCCTTTTGAACGGAAATCCAAAAAGAAAAAGGTCGAAAAAAAGCCCCCCTCAGTGGCGGCCCCCAGCAGTAAAACCAGCAGTGCCAAAGAAAAAAAATCCAGCCGCTCAGCGGACAGTGGCATTCCCGCCGTGGTGAGCCAGCGGATGGTCAAGCGCATGGCCTTGTTTTCCGGCATTCCCACCGGTTTGGGCATGTTGTCCTTTGTGCTTTTTTACCTCGTTGTGAGCCGGGACTGGTTTGAGATTCCCACCTATGTGGTGTTTGCGGTGAGTCTGCTGTTTTTTGGTCTGGGGGTGGTGGGCCTAAGCTATGGCATTTTTTCCACCTCCTGGGAAGATGAACCAGGTAGTTTGTGGGGTTGGCCAGAATTTCGCCTCAACCTGGGTCGCACCATCGCCGTCTGGCGCAATGCCCAACAAACGGCCCCGGACAACGGCGATCGTTAAATATCTTTGGGCAATGTTCAAGATTTGTGAATTTTTGTTAACAAAGTTAACGATTGGTCAATAATGGTTGCCCAATCCTGCTGGTCAAAATAATTTCGTTAAAATTACCATTAGTTCGGCTTTGCGAGTCCGCATTTGTTATTAAGCTTGTAGCTAAAAAATTTCCCCCTGTTCCACCCTATCGAAAGAGGAAGTTATCATGATCGTCGTCATGAAAGTCGGCACACCAGATATAGAAATTGAGCGCATTGGTAAGGAGTTTACTGAACGGGGCCTGACCCCCGAAAAAATCGTCGGCAAACATAAAGTAGTGATGGGATTGGTGGGGGAAACCGCCGGACTTGATCCCCTGCAAATCCAAGAAGTTAGCCCCTGGATTGAGGATGTGTTGCGGGTGGAACAACCTTTTAAACGGGCTAGCCTGACTTTTCGCCATGGGGAATACAGCGAAGTGATTGTTTCTACCCCCGCTGGCCCCGTGGCGATCGGCAAAAACCATCCTGTGGCGGTGGTAGCCGGGCCCTGTTCAGTGGAAAACGAAACCATGATTGTGGAAACGGCCCGTCGGGTTAAAGCAGCCGGGGCCCAGTTCTTACGAGGCGGCGCGTTCAAACCCCGCACTTCTCCTTACGCTTTCCAAGGCCATGGCGAAAGTGCTTTGGGTCTGTTGGCGGCGGCGAAGGAAGCCACTGGTTTGGGCATCATCACCGAGGTCATGGATGCGGCGGATTTAGAAATCATCGCAGAAGTGGCGGATGTGATCCAAGTGGGAGCCCGCAATATGCAAAATTTCTCCATGCTGAAGAAAGTGGGGGCCCAGGATAAGCCGGTGCTGTTAAAGCGGGGCATGGCGGCTACCATTGATGAGTGGTTAATGGCGGCGGAATACATTCTGGCGGCGGGCAACCCCAACGTGATTCTCTGTGAGCGGGGCATTCGTACCTTTGATGGCCATTACACCCGCAATTGCCTCGATTTGTCGGTGTTGCCTGTGCTGCGCTCCCTCACCCACCTGCCCATTATGATCGACCCCAGCCACGGTACTGGGAAGTCTGAGTATGTGCCTTCCATGGCCATGGCGGCGATCGCCGCGGGCACCGATTCTTTGATGATTGAAGTGCATCCCAATCCAGCCAAAGCCATGTCCGACGGGCCCCAATCCCTCACCCCCGACCGCTTTGATGAAACCATGCAACAATTGGCCGTGATTGGCCAAACGGTGGGACGCTGGCCCAAGGTAGCGGCCCTAGCCTAGGCATTAGCCATCAAACTCTGGAAACTAAGAGCTTTAGTTTTTACCCCCAATCGACCAAGTTCCGGTAATACTGGGGGCTTTGATCTACTCTCCTTAAAACTTGGGAGTGGAATCTTGAAAACATTTTCAAAACCAATTAAACAAGGCCCGACGGAAAAACCAGCGGGCTTTTTTTGCTTAATGCTGGGGACTATTGGGGTTGATCTTCCAGAAAAGCCTTCACATCCCCCAGGGGAGTTAGGACTAGGCGGATGGTTTCCACTCTGTCATCGGCCAGGGGAGACACCAACGGTTCCCCCGGCGCAGGTTGGGGTAAGCGGGCCATGTAAATGCTAGCGGCCCGGCCTAGGGGCACAGTTCTTTTCACCGTGCCATTGGGTTCAATTTGCAGACGATATTCCAAGGTTTGGGTTTGATCCTCCGCCGGTTGCCACTGCTGTTGATAAAATCTCCGCACTTCCGCCACCTGGGGAATGGTGTCCAGCAAATTGGTGGAGCGGGGTGGCACAGAGCGGGGTCGGGGCGGTCTGAAACTAATGGGATTGGAGCCTGGTGGCAGGGAAGGTAAATCGGGGGCGTTGGGTAAAACTTGGCCACCGTAGGGCAAGGGCAGGCCGTCGGGGCGGGGCAAGATGGCTAGGGCATCGGGGGAAGGCGGTTCTGGCGGTGGGGTCAGGGGTTGTAAGTTGGTCGGGTCAGGAATGGCAATATAGGTTTCCCCTGGGGCTGCTGGAGCTTGCAAATCCGGAGGGCGCACCCTTTCTGGAGGCACCACTAGGGGAATATTGGCATTGCGGGCAGGGGGCGTGGCCGCTAACACTGCACTGGGGGAAGGTAGGGGGTCCCTTAAAGCGAGGGTCTGGGCCAATTGGGGGGAAGGGGTATTGCCCCGGGGAGGGGGAGGCACGAGGTTACTAACTTCGTTGAACTGGAATTGGCTCGGCACGGGCAGTTGAAAATTTTCCTGTACCACCACTTCCCCTTGGGGTTGCCGCATCCATAGGGTCGCCATGGCGATCGCCAGCACACCACCGGCCGCCATTACTCCTCCCACTATTAATCCCTGAGGTAACTTTTCCCCGGCAATGGCTGGGGGCATCCGACTGGGTTCTAGGTCCTGGAGACGAAAACTTTCCAGGGCCAACATTAGATCGTACAACTGGGAAGTATTGAGGATTACGGGGGCCCCCATGCCCAATAGTTCATGGCTCCATGACCCCTGGGGCCGGAGGCAAAAAGATGGTTCACCGTCGGCATTAAATATCGGTTCCGGATAGGTGCTTGGTTCCAGGGAAGCGCAGGGGCTCAGGCGTTGTTGGAGGTAAGATTCCACCGCTACAGCCAGGGTTTCCAATTCTTCCGGTGTGCCCGACAAGGTTAGTTGTTCTACTTCCGGCAAGCGGGGATCGTCAAAGTGAAGCGCAAACCGATAATCCGGCGGCAAAGTTTGGGGGGTTCTTTGCCACACCCGTCGAGTTTGCCACAGCTCTAAAGTACAGGTGGGGGGGGTATAGCGCCTCAGTTGTACATCCTTCACCAGCTTCATTGGAAAATACTCCCAGTCAACACACTCACTTCCATCCAGGGTACCTTGAAAATTAGGGGGCTAGGGGGCAGCTGACGCCGCTCCGATAACCGACTGCGTTCCCCTAGGCATTAGCATAATAGCCCCGGGGGGTAATCAAATAATCGTGATAATTGTAGGTGTTACTGTTGCCGATCAGCACCACCGTCAGCATATCAATGGGAAAGTTCAACATTTCGGCCAATGTGGTCCGCACAATGGTCTCATCCCGTCGATATACGGAACGCACCAGGGCCACCGGAGTATCTGGCGATCGCCATTGCAGGAAAATGGCCTGGGCTTGCTCAATTAGTACAGTACGCTTTTGGGATTTGGGATTGTACAAAGCGGTGACAAAATCTGCTTGGGCCGCCGCCGTTAACCGTTGCAAAATTTTTTCCCTGGGGGTAAGTAAATCACTCAGGCTAATGGCACAAAAGTCGTGCATCAGGGGGGCACCCAGCCGGGCTGCTGCGGCCTGGAACGCACTAATGCCAGGAAAAACCTCTACTCCCGGGGTTTGTCCATCCCAGCCAACTTTTTCTAATTCCTCCAACACTAACCCGGCCATGCCGTAAATGCCACAATCCCCGGAGGATAACACCGCCACCGTTAAGCCCCATTGGGCCAATTCAATAGCCCGCTGACAGCGTTGCCGTTCCTGGGTGAGGGGAAAAGTTTCGCAAATTTGTCCGGGACGGCGGAGGGGGTCAATCAAATCTAAATAAAGTCCATAACCGATGAGCACATCCGCTTCTCGAATGGCCGTGCGGGCGGCGGGGGAAATTTGGCTCAATTCACCAGGCCCTGTACCCACCAACCATAACTGCCCCGGTTTACCGATATATTCCCGTTTTCCCTGGGCGATCGCCACTGTCACGGCTTGTTGATCCTGTTTGACAATGACTTTTTCGACAATCAGTTTTCCTCCTTCGCCATAAACCTGGGTCGCCGTGAGGGCCGCCGCTTCCGCCACACTGGGGGTACCAACTTCCTGGTTAACCACAGCGGAGGGATTGGGCACAGACTGGGCCGCTAACTGTTCGGCAGAAAAAGTAACAAAGGGTAAATCATATTTTTGGGCCAATTGCTGCATTCCTACTTCGTCCGCTTTTAAATGCACACTGGCCAGGCCGGCGATCGCCAGGGGACTGAAATTTTCCCTAGCTAAAACCTCTAGCAAAGCTTTTTCCAACAGCGCTAAATCGGTGCCCCGCACACAGCCGATACCCACCCATAGCAGTCGGGGATGCCATTGAGCCATGGGGTGCCCCTGGTGTTCAGGAAGATTGTCTTGAACGGTAATGGCCAGGGTTGCCGCCGTTGCCTCCGTTCCAGAAAAATTAAAACCATGGCCTGGGGGTAAATACCCTTGCCACAAAGTTGACCCCGCCGTTTGTTGCACTGCCACCGGTTTTTGACTAGCTAAAGCCGCACTGACCGCTGTCCAATCCCCTGTTCCCCTCCGCCAACCGAAGGGAATGCCCAAACAATCCACCGCAATTTGCCCTAAGCCATTAGCTCCACCAGTCAGAATTGCCTTTCCCTGCAACTGTTCTGCCACTATCTCCGCCAGGCGATCGCCGCCACCTTGATGACCACTGAGCAAGCTAATCACCGATGTGCCCATGGCATCCACCACCACCACAGCGGGATCGGTCTGTTTATCATGCAATAAAGGGGCAATTAAGCGGACTACGGCCCCCGTTGCTAAACTGAAAATCAAAGCTTTATGGGTACTCCACCTTTCCTCAATGGCCATGGCCAGGGAATGGTCATAGGTTTCTACGGCGGGATTGCCACCAAGGTTTAATTCCTCAGCCAAGGATTCTGATAGGAGTAATTTTCCCGTCAACGTTTCCGCCACGGGTAGAAGCAATTTAACGGCTTGGGGAGTGACGGCGATCGCCGTGAGGGGATGGAAAGTTTTCAACAATTTTAATTGATGTATTTAATAGACTATTTTTAGCTTCTAGCGTAAGCGGATAAAACAACGTCCACCCTCATTTATGAGTTCTAGTACTGATATTGAGTTAATAAAAGCTTTATAGTTACCAGGACGACTGGCATTCTTAAGAGCTTTAGTGATTGAAATATTGTACTTTCCAGCAAATTTGGAGGCAGCATAACCTATTTCAACTTTTTTATTTTTATTGTTTTTAATCTCTTCTTTTATGATTTTAACAAACTTGTTTTCCAAAGAATCTTGACTATTTTGAGTGATGAATTCAGAAGATTCTTTGTTAAAATTAAACAATGCAATAAAAATATCTTTAGATTCCGGTGGATCATGGACAACGAAGTAATTCTTATATTCCAAAAATATAAATTTTGCTGTTTTTCCAGGAAAATGATGCTTAACAACATCGTTAAGACTTAATCCAAATTTACGATAAAATATAGTTGAAACCTGACTCAGTGTAACCCATTGCTGTTGTGATGCCTGATTTGTCACTTCACGAATAATAGATTTTATTTCTTCGATTAATGTTTTTAGATCAATAATTTTTTCATTGGAAGATTCACTAGAAATAATGGGATATGACAAAATTTCATTCGTTTCAGGATTTTTAATGCATAAATTATTGATTTGTCGGAAAACCTGATAGACCACAATATTTTTTTGAGACAAAAAACTGCATAGAATTTCAAGGTCTTTATCTGAAGAACAAACAAAAATCTCTTTTATATCAGGATAATTTAGGCAAATAAAAGCTCCTATATTTGTCATTCTTTGATCTGCATTATTTTTGCCTGAAGGTACATGAAATAGTTCATATCCCCTTTTGTGTAGCTCTTCATCTTTATTTCCTAATTTTTTCCAATTACCAAAAGCTAAGTGGTGTTTTAAAGAATGCCTACTAAATTTTTTGATTAAGTCTTCTTCTGTAACATCCAGATAAATATTTTCGATGTCAATTAAAAGAACCGAAAATCCTAAATTCTCAGATTTGCTATCTAAGTGTTTGCCATGTTCGCTTAATTTATTTTTTATGCATAAATCAATAACATCTTTATCACTTAAGCTAAATGGTACTAGAAATTTACGAAAAATGGATAAGCTAATATTTAGAAAAAAATTATCTTCTCCATTATCAACTAAATTATTAAGATGATCAGAAAAGTATTTTGTAATGATCTGCGATGTTTTCTCACTACTCCAATCATACTTTTTGTATTTTTCGAGCAAGTATTCCGGATAAATTTTGATAATGTTTATTAAAATATTTGAAAGGTACTTAGCCAAATCATTTGATTGATAAGACATTTTAAAAGAAAATATAAAAATAATCCACGAGAAGATTATAGCTTATTTTCGCAGCTAAAGTCTGTTAGTATTAAATATGGAAAGTATAGTTTTTTAACTGCCATGGCCAGAGATTTACGGGGATTCATCCAGTTGTTGGAAGCACGGGGGCAGTTGCGCCGCATTACCGCTGAGGTGGATCCCAACTTGGAAGTGGCGGAAATCGCCAACCGCATGTTGCAGGCCGGTGGCCCAGGGCTGTTGTTTGAAAATGTCAAGGGTTCCCCCTTCCCGGTGGCAGTGAATTTAATGGGCACGGTGGAGCGCATTTGTTGGGCGATGAATATGGAGCATCCCCTGGAATTGGAAGATTTGGGCAGAAAGTTAGCCCTGTTACAACAACCTAAACCGCCGAAGAAAATTTCCCAGGCGATCGATTTCGGCAAAGTCTTATTCGATGTCCTCAAAGCAAAGCCTGGCCGTAACTTTTTCCCCCCTTGCCAAGAAGTTATCATCGATGGCGAAGATTTAGATTTAAACCAAATTCCCCTCATCCGTCCCTACCCCGGTGATGCGGGCAAAATTATTACCCTGGGGCTAGTTATTACCAAAGATTGTGAAACCGGTACGCCCAACGTGGGGGTTTATCGTTTGCAATTGCAATCTCAAACCACTATGACCGTCCATTGGCTTTCCGTGCGGGGAGGGGCCAGGCATTTACGGAAAGCGGCGGAGCAGGGTAAAAAGCTGGAAGTGGCGATCGCCTTGGGGGTAGATCCCTTAATTATTATGGCGGCGGCCACACCAATCCCGGTGGATTTGTCGGAATGGTTATTTGCTGGTTTATATGGTGGTTCCGGGGTGGCCCTGGCCAAATGTAAAACTGTGGATTTGGAAGTGCCTGCCGATTCAGAATTTGTCTTGGAAGGTACCATTACCCCAGGAGAAATGTTACCGGATGGCCCCTTTGGGGACCACATGGGTTACTACGGCGGCGTAGAAGATTCCCCCTTGGTGCGCTTCCATTGCCTGACCCATCGCAAAAATCCCATTTACCTAACCACCTTTAGCGGCCGTCCCCCCAAGGAAGAAGCCATGATGGCGATCGCCTTGAACCGTATTTACACTCCTATTTTGCGGCAACAGGTTTCGGAAATTACCGACTTCTTTTTGCCCATGGAGGCGTTGAGCTATAAAGCGGCCATTATTTCCATTGATAAGGCCTATCCCGGCCAGGCTAAACGGGCCGCCCTCGCTTTTTGGAGTGCTCTGCCCCAATTTACCTACACCAAATTTGTCATTGTGGTGGATAAGAGTATTAATATCCGCGATCCCCGCCAGGTGGTTTGGGCCATCAGTTCCAAGGTGGATCCAGTGCGGGACGTATTTATTTTGCCGGAAACCCCCTTTGACAGTCTCGATTTTGCCAGCGAAAAAATTGGATTGGGGGGACGCATGGGCATTGATGCCACCACCAAAATTCCCCCGGAAACGGATCACGAATGGGGCGAGGTATTGGAATCGGATCAAGCCATGGCGGAACAGGTCAGTCAACGCTGGGCGGAATATGGTTTGGGGGATATTAATTTAACAGAAGTTAATCCCAATTTGTTTGGTTATGACGTTTGAGATCGTCTTTTTTTCAAGGACTCCCAATGGTCTTTGGTCTTCATAAACGAGCTACCAGGCGATCGCCCGCCATTCTAGCCCCGGCTAAGTTACGGGCCACAGGGCCGAGTTGGAGAGCGGCGGCTCCTCCCATGATGTGTAAGTTGCAACCAGGCCAGCGTAGGGCAGAATCCAACACTGGTAGACCATTAATTATTGACGCAGGATAGTTGGTCTGGATTTCCTTCAACAGGGGCCATTTTCTAACGTCAATAGTGCTACCTGTACAGAGCCAAATACGATTAATCCCTAAATGGGCCACACAATCATGAGCCCCAGGATAATGACAACTCACCTGCCAATGGTTTTCTCGCCATTGGGCTTGGCTAACTTCGCAATTTTCATAGAAAGTCAGTGACCCTTCTTTTTCCAGGCGACGTAGATGGGTTAATACCGCAGGGGTGAGGGAACCTCCATTGCGGGCCGTTTGAATCAATTGCCAGCGTTTATGCCAATCTGGTTCAGCGTAAAAACCTTTCAAATATTTCGGCCCTAGCCAGCCCGGCTCCGCATCAAAAAGCTTCTCGTAAAATTTCCGCCGGGCCATCATGAGTACCTTGGCACCCCGTTTAATCGCCCCGATCGCCAAATGACCGCTGGTCAGGCCACTACCGATGATAAGAATTTTTTCCCCCGCCAGATGCATGGTTCTCAGGTCTATTTTTTCCGAGTGCATAAGGGCATGGATTGGATAAGAAGACGAAATCTGATCCACCCAGGCTGGGATTTGGGGTTTCCCTCCGGCGATCGCCAACACTAGCCTACGGGTCAGTATTGATTGACCATCCGCTAACCAAAGACGAAACCGCTGGCGATTTTGGTGTTGTAGGGGCTCTATTTCCGTTATTTGGGCGGGATAAACCAGGTTCCGCAATTGCCACCGCTCGATAACTTCTTGGCAGAATTCCCAAAACAAAGTTGTACCCGGTAAATCGTAGGGAGGAAATAATTCCCGGGGACGTTGTTCAACAAAGGTGCGGAGGGCATGGGGATTGGGGTCGGGGTGATGCACCGCGGGGGATCGCAGATGGGGAATTTCCGCTGCCGCAAATTGGTATTGCCAACGCTGGAGCCAGTCGCCACTGGGATCAAACACCAAAAATCGTCCCCGCAGGGGTTTTCTTTTTTGTAATAAATGGGTCACTAGGGTCAAGGCTTGGGGGCCCGCTCCGGCGATCGCCAAATCAATAAACTTTGGCAGGATTCTAGGCTCAGGTACCATAGATGGCGAAAATGATTATCGTTATTTCTGATAACAGAACATCCTACGGGTGAATCCGGATTAAAATCAAGGTCGTTGACTATCCTCTGAATCTGAAATCTGATTATGGTTATTGCTAATGCCCTACGTTCGGTTCCAGTCACAGTGCTTACAGGCTATCTAGGGGCGGGCAAAACAACTCTCCTGAATCGCATTCTCACCCACGAGCATGGGAAAAAGGTGGCGGTGATTGTCAACGAATTTGGCGAAGTGGGCATCGATAACCAACTGATCATTGATGCCGACGAAGAAATTTTCGAGATGAATAACGGCTGTATCTGCTGTACTGTGCGGGGTGATCTGATCCGCATCATTAGCAACTTAATGAAGCGTCGGGACAAATTCGATCACCTTGTCATTGAAACCACCGGATTAGCTGACCCGGCCCCAGTGATTCAGACTTTTTTCGTGGATGACGAGGTACAAACCCAAACCAGCTTAGACGCAGTGGTAACGGTGGTGGATGTCGCCCACATTGCCCAACATTGGGAAGCGGAAGAAGCTGTAGAGCAAATTGCCTTTGCCGACGTAATCTTGCTTAACAAAACTGACCTGGTTACGGAGGTCGAGTTGCAGGCTCTAGAGGAAAAAATCCGGGCCATGAATGCGATCGCCAAAATTTATCGCACCCGTGATGCCCAGGTGGAAATGGACTCTATCCTTGGTGTGAATGCCTTTGATTTGGGTAATGCTTTAAAAATTGATCCCGAATTTCTCAACGAAACTGCCCACGAACACGATGAAACTGTTCATTCCATTGCTCTAGTGGAACCAGGGGAAATAGATGGGGATAAACTCAACCGCTGGCTGGGAATATTGCTCCGGGACCAAGGCCCCGATATTTTTCGTATGAAAGGTATTCTCAATATTGCCGGGGAAGACTGCCGCTTTGTTTTCCAGGGGGTCCACATGTTGTTTGAAGGGCGTCAGGATCGTCCTTGGCGGGACGATGAACTCCGTAAAAATGAGTTGGTCTTCATCGGCAGAAATCTGGAAGCCATGGATTTGGAGCAAAACTTTCGGCAATGTTTGAAATAAGCATCGCCCATACCTTATCCTCTCTCTTCTATGACTAAATCCCTGCTTACCTTGAGTTGGCAAATCCTTCTTGCCGATTATGTAACGGCGATCGCCTGGTCACCAAATGGAGCTTTTCTGGCGGTGGCTTCAGCAGCGGGGGAAGTGGTGCTATGGCAAGTTAAGGGAAAAAGATTACTAACTTTACGGCAACAGCAGGGGTTGTCCGTAGATGTGATCGCCTTTTCCGCCGATGGTCAATTTTTGGCAACGGGGGGCCAGGATGGCACGGTGCGCATTTGGCAGATGGTGGAGGATGGGGCAGTATTACTAACAGAACTGGAAAATAAGCGGACTTGGGTCGATTGCCTGCGGTGGCATCCCCAGCGTCCAGAACTGGCCTTTGCCCTGGGAAAATACACCCAAATATGGGATGGGGGCCTCAAGGCAGTGGTGGCAACGATTAACTTTGAAAAATCGTCGGTGTTGGATATGGCCTGGCATCCCAGCGGCAACTTTTTAGTCCTAGCCGGTAACCAGAGCCTCAAAGTTTGGAAGACAAAAGCCTGGGATGATGATCCACATCTGTGGGATATCAGTGGAGCTAGCGGGGTGATCGCCTTCTCCCTCGATGGGCAGTATTTGGCTTCCGGTAATAATGACCGAACATTGTTGGTTTGGGAATGGGAAAACCTTGACCCCTGGCAAATGCAAGGATTTCCGGGCAAGGTAAGGCATTTGGCCTGGTCTATGAAAGCTCCGGACAGCTCACCCCTGTTGGTTTCTAGCAGTGGTAAGAGCATGGTGGCCTGGGTTCAGGCAGAAAATGATAATTGGGTCGCTCAACCGTTGGATTTACACAATGGGACAATAACGGCGATCGCCTTTAAACCCCGTTCCAACCTATTGGCCTCTGCGTCGGAAGATGGTTTAGTCTGCCTGTGGAAAAAAGCTACCCATGCCGCCCAAGTTCTGGAAGGAGTAGCCGCCGGATTCTCTACCCTAGCCTGGTCACCCCAAGGGAATCATCTCGCCGCCGGGGGCTGTGGCGGGGAATTGCTTCTATGGGCAGAGAATATGACTGGCAAAGGGGATGCGTAGGCACAAGGGTTAGAAAGTTTCCTTTGCCTTTTCCACAGACTCTTCATTTTCCAGGGTTTGCAGAACCACTTGGATATCCTCTTCCGTTGCCAATTCTTGAAGATTGGCCCAGCAATGCCCTTCCACTGGGTCATTAAACCTAGCCTGGTTTTTGCTAAAAAAGGATTTATCGGCAGTGGGGCGGTTACTGGTTAACCTTTGGGAAGTGTAGGGCTGACTCCGTAGTTGTCGCAAGGCACCGATACAGGCCGGACAATCACAGCCAAATAGGGCAACGGCCGCATCACTTTCCGCATAGCTAAAATCGAAGTCGAACTCCTGGGATTGACTGGGGTTCTCCGCTGGAATGGGCACATTGGCCGCTGAAGCCATTAAAACTTCTCCGTGGGGCGATCGCCCTAGGGAAATAACCTCTTCTGGCAGGGGACAGGAAGCCAATGGAGATGGCGGATTCTGGCCGGAATAAGCCTCAAATGCCGACCCCTTGGGCAAATCAAAAATCCCCATGGTCGCTATGGACAGGGCAAAGGCCGGCACGGCTAAAAACTTGAGAGAAAAATTACTATTCATCCCACTATGGTTGTTTCACAAACTTAATCTAGGTACTCGCCAGTAACCATTTAAACAGACATTCCCCGATTATGGGGTTGCCGAGCAAGGAGGAACCGTTCGCCACACTACACCAATCCTTTTTTTTCATGGTTACCACTATTTTGCCGATTACCTAGTTTACCAATACCCTTAGGGGCAAGCTTTTGCTAATTACTTAAACTGGTGGGCTAGATTGGATCGATCCTGATAATTTCTAATCACTTGTTTATGCAATTTGCCGATCGTCTCAATTCCTTTGGTGGCAACGTTTTTGCTGATATGGATCTGGCTAAAGCCCAGGCCAGGGCCCAGGGACAAACCATCATTGATCTTTCCCTTGGTTCCTCCGATTTACCTACCCCCGCCCCCATTATTGCCACGATCGCCAAAGCCCTGGAAGACCCTGGCACCCATGGCTACCTATTGCACCAGGGAACCTTACCGTTGAGGAAGGCGATCGCCGTTTGGTATGAAAAGAGATTTGGTTTAGCCATAGATGCCGAAACGGAAGTATTGCCCCTGATTGGCTCCCAGGAAGGCACAGCCCATTTACCCTTGGCGGTGTTGAATCCAGGGGATGTGGCTTTGTTAATGGACCCCGGTTATCCTTCCCACATGGGGGGCGTGTACCTGGCGGGGGGAGAAATTTACCCGATGCCATTGAGGGCGGAAAACCAATTTTTACCGGTTTTTGCCGATATTCCCGGGGTGATTTTAAGCAAAGCCAAAATGATGGTGCTCAGCTATCCCCACAATCCCACCACGGCGATCGCCAGCTTAGAATTTTTCCACACAGCGGTGCAATTTTGTCGTGACCATGACTTAGTTTTAGTACACGATTTTCCCTACATGGATTTAGTTTTTGATGGGAGAGAATTGCCGCCATCAATTTTGCAGACCGATCCCCATAAAACCTGTACCATCGAGTTCTTCACCTTTTCCAAATCCTATAACATGGGAGGATTTCGCATCGGGTTTGCCATCGGTAATGCCCAGTTAATTTCGGCTCTGAAAAAAATTAAAGCGGTGGTGGATTTCAATCAGTATGAAGGCATTCTCCAAGGGGCGATCGCCGCCCTGGAAAGTCCGCCGGCCATTGTGCAGCAAACGGTGGCTATATTTTCCCAACGGCGGGCCACCCTGGTTGACGCTTTAGCTAAAATTGGCTGGGCTGTGCCCCTACCCACGGCCACCATGTACGTCTGGGCTCCATTACCCCCTAGTTGGTCTGGCAATTCCCTGGAATTTTGTCAAAAACTGGTGGCCAAAACCGGCGTCGCCCTTTCCCCAGGATCTGGCTTTGGTCAAGGCGGGGAGGGCTATGTGCGTTTTGCTTTAGTACAGGAACCGACCATTTTAGCCACAGCGGCCGAAAAAATTGGCCAATTTCTTAACCACAACTAGGCTGGGGGGAAACAAAATAAAATTACTGTTCCAGACTTATGGAAGTTTTAGATCATTACCTGGGTAACCTGGTCGGCATTACCAAGTTTTTCCTGGAAAGTTTTTCCGTACTCTGTATTATCCTTGGCTTAATTAAAACTTTGCACATGGTTTGGGCTGCCGATCGCCGTACCATGGGCACCCCGAAATTCTTTAATAGTGTTCGTCTGCAATTCGGTTTGTGGTTAGCCTTGGCACTGGAATTTCAACTGGGGGCAGACATTCTTTCCACCACCATCGCCCCCACCCTAGAAAGCCTGAGCAAGCTGGGGCTGATTGCTGTGATCAGAACCTTCTTGAACTATTTCCTCGGCAAGGAGCTGGAATCGGAGATCAGGATGGAAATGGAGCAACAGGAACGGAGTCATTAATATTTGCCCCATGGCGATCGCCATTCTCTGACTAAACTTTAGTAAAGGTAATTAGTCGTCGCCGCCACCAATACCAATGCCAGTGTTATAAATTTCGGCATTTTGGATATTCATGCCATCAACGGTGGCACCGGTCACGTCCACATCGTAGAGTTTGGCAAAGGCAAAATCAGCCTTGGTCAAATTAGCTTGGTTGAGGGTGGCATTGGTGACCATGGCTCCCCGCAGGTCAGCATTCTGTAGGTTAGCGCCGGTTAGATCGGCCCCTTCCAAATTGGCTTCGTTGAGGTTAGTACCCGCCAGGTTAGCGTTGCGTAAATCGGCCCCGATCAGATGGGCACCGGCTAGGTCCGCCCCGGACAGATCGCAGTTCATACAAGCATTGGTTGCCAACAGTTGCTGTACGTGATCAGCATTCTCGGCGATCGCCGTGCCTCCCCACATCAGGGGACTAGCAAAAATCAGACCAAGGGCAATGAATGGGCTTTTAATCGTTTTCATCATCTTTCTCCTCTCGCTCAGTTAACCTCACGATAAAGGGAAACTGCCCAGGCTGTCTTCACCCAAACGGGCTAATTTCCCTGGGGGATGGGGATTTCCGCCCTTGATCCGGAAGAATTGCCTCTAACTAATAGCAGCCTTGAGCTGGCGACAAAAATCCTCTAGGGATTGCAATCCTTCTGCTGGGGTTTGTTCTGCTAAGCGTTTGACCATGGCACTGCCCACAATTACTGCGTCTGCGCCCCAAGCTTTCACCTGCCGAGCCTGTTCCGGTTGGGAAATGCCAAAGCCGACTCCAATGGGCTTATCGGTTACTTGGCGCATCCCTGCCAACAATGTTTCCACCCTTGATCCTACTGCCGTTCTCACCCCCGTTACCCCCGTCACACTGACTAGGTAAACAAAGCCCTGGGACTTTTTGGCGATCGCCGTCTGTCTTGCTGGGGAACTGGTGGGGGCCACCAATAAAATTAACTCCAAGCCCCGCTCAGCGGTGGCCTCCAACAGGCGATCGGACTCCTCTAAGGGCAAATCCGGTACCACTAAGCCCTTTACGCCAGCGGCCTTAATCTTATCGAGAAAAACCTCGATGCCCTGGTAAAAAATGGGATTGTAGTAGGTGAATAAAATAATTGGCGCCTTAATCTCCCCGTGAACCTGCCGGACAATGTCAAGGACGTCATCCAACTTGACCCCTTTTTGTAAAGCCCTGGTGGCCGCCGCTTGGATAACAGGGCCATCGGCCAGAGGGTCGGAATAGGGCACCCCCAACTCAATTAAATCTGCCCCCGCCCGGTCTAAAACTCGCAACGCCTCGGCTGTGGTGGCTAAATCTGGGTCCCCCGCTGTGAGGAAAGGAATCAAAGCACATTCCCCCCTTTGACGGAGAGCAGTAAAACAAGCGGCAACAGCGTTCATGGGCAGGCGACCAAAAAGACAAAAAAATAAGCAAGCATCAGGGAATGGGACAGTTTCCCCAGACAAACCGGCAGAAAGGATGGCCATCAGCGGTTTGAGCCTCACATATTTTGCCATAGTCCCATGGCCAATCCCTAAAGGATTTTGCCCAACCCTAGCCCACTAGCCGCACCGGCATAACCAGATAGGTCATTTTCAGCCCCCCCAGGGGAGTAAAAATCACTGGCTGATTACCTTCATTGAGTTGCATTTGAATATCATTGCTAGGCAATGCCTTCAGACCGTCCATTAAATATTTGATATTGAAAGCAATTTGCCCACCTTCGCCAATAATTTCTGCTCCCATGGATTCTTCCCCATGGCCCAAGTCCTGGGCTTCCACCGCCAACTGGAGTTGGTTACCGGGGCTTTGGAGGGTGAAAGTGACCAAGTTATTTTTCTGATCCGCCAGCACAGAAACCCTTTCCAAGGAGGTAATTAACCGTTTTCGCTCCATGGTGACAGTGCGGCTAAACTGCCGGGGAATAAGCTGGTCATAGGCGGGATAGGCCCCTTCCAATTTGCGGCTGGTTAACCGTTGATCCCCCAACTCGAAAATTACCTGGGTATCGTTCACCACCAGGGAAACTAAATCACTATTGCCCTGGCTGGCCACCATTCTTTCTAATTCCCGTAGGGCCCGGGCCGGGATGGTGACAGCAAAATCCGCCAAGTCACTGCCAGTAACTACGGCTTCCCCTTCATCATTTTCAATTTGGGTAGGGGCTTCCACCACGGCAAGCCGGTGACCATCGGTGGCAGCAAATTCCAAACTGTCGCTACTACCTTTGATATGCACCCCGGTCAGCACCTGTTTAGTCTCATCGGTACTGGCGGCGAACAAGGCTCCCCGTAGCCCTTCATTGAGGGTTGCCACCGGTAACATTAATGGTTTGACTCCTTCCACGGTGGGTAGGGCAGGAAAATCGTCCGCATCTAGACCCCGAATTTGGAATCGCCCTGATTCTGAGGTGATAGTGGTTAAATAACTATCCCCAGCCCCTTCATCGGGATCGATCGCCAGGCTGATATCTCCGTCCGGCAGGCGGGAAACAATGTCATTGAGTAATTTAGCGGGCAAGGTGATGCGGCCACTCTGTTGCACGTCGGCGGTGAAACTAGTCTGGATACCGAGGCTGAGGTCAAAGGCCGTTAGGCGTAGATAATTTTTATCTGCATCGGCTTCGAGGAGCACATTGCCCAACACAGGATGGGTAGGCCGGGAAGAAACAGCCCGACTGACCAGGGATAGACCACTGCTGAGATCGCTTTGACGACAGATGAGTTTCATATACGCACGGGAAAAGGGGGGAAAGAAACCCTACCATTTTACGGATGTTAGGAAAAGGCTGGTTCAGGGAGAGATTTGCTTAAGGCAAGACCCAGCCCTAGGATTTTTGCGCCATAGCTTTAGGAGAATCACCTTTGTCGGTTAAACCCCGGAAATAAAGACTACCAATAACGCTCAAAAAGATGCCGTAGGCGATCGCCTGGAGGAGGTAAAGATGGTCCCGGTAGCCCGCCAGGGTTTTGAGCACAATGCCGGGAAACTGATTATCCGGTAACCAGGGGGCTAAATTCCATAATTGGGGCCCCAGCAGGCAGGAGTCGCCGGGGACAAAACAGAGATAGTCCAGGCCAAGATTGGTCAAACCCATCATGTTGACGGCCAAGTCAAGATTTTTCAGCACCCCAATCACTAACCCCCCCACAATAATCAGCAATAAAGTGCCCATTACCTGGAAGAAAAGCTTCAGGTTTAGTTTGACCCCAACGCGGAAAATTAAGAGGGCCATGGCCACCGCCGTAGCAATGCCGGCCAACGCCGCTCCGATCGCCGCCGGATTAGCCATATTTTGTTGGGCCGCAAGGAATAGGACCATTTCAAAGCCTTCCCGTACCACCGCAACGAACACCACCACGGCAATGGCCCTGCCTCCCCCTTCCTCGGCCAAGGCCTGGTCAATTTGTCCTTGGATTTCCCCCCGCAGGGAACGGGCCTGTTTAGTCATCCAGAGCAACATCCAACTCAGCATGCCCACGGCGATCGCCCCCAAAAGAGCCGCCAAAAGAGCTTTGAGGATGGGAGTGTAGGGCCTCGGCAGACGGTCTACCCCTTGTAGTACGCCCGCCAGTAGGCAACCTACCAACACACTGGCCACTACCCCAGCACTAATGCCCCGGTAAACCCAGCCTTTCAGGTGTAATTGCTGGGCCTGGGCCAAACAAGCCAACACAATGCCCACCACCAAGGACGCTTCCAACGCTTCCCGCAGGGTGATAACGAAAATGGGTAAACCGGCGGCAAAATCCATCTTGATTAACGGGTTAGGGGGACTGGGGGACAGCTAGTTTCAGTTTGGTTAAGTTGGTCGGCAAAATCCTAATTTTTCCCCTCCATAGCCCCAGGAGGGAAGACTCCGATCCCATTGGCCCCCAACTGGGGAGCTGGGATAGTTTAGCCAACGGCATCTTAGGGGAATGATAGTCGGGCCCTATGTGCCGAGGTAGGCGGTGAGGGCTTCCTGGACAATTTGATTCATGGGGCAGTTATCCCGCTCGGACCGGGCCTTGAGCTGGGCATACATTTCATCGGACAGGCTAACCCGCCGTTGATTTTTGCGGTTTTTGTTGCCCTTGGTCGGCACAGTGTAACTCTGGCTAAATTCCCGTAGGGCAGGGAAACCAACCCGATGGCAAAAGTCCCCAAAACTCTCCTTAGCTTTGCGACTCTGTTTGAAGAAGACAAATAGAGGCTCAAAAAAGCTTTCTAGCTGTTCCAGGGGCATTTTTTCTGTGTAGGCAGCGGCCAAATGTTCCTGATGGGGACTCCCCCCCAGCCACACTTGGTAACTGTTGGGGGCACTGCCGACAAAGCCAATTTCCGCCATGTAGGGCCGGGCACAGCCGTTGGGGCAGCCGGTCATCCTGGTGACAATGCTCTCGTTGGGTAAATCTAGACTGTTTAACAGGTCCCGCAGGCGGGCATTGACGCTGGGCATAATCCTTTCCGACTCGGTGACTGCTAGGCCACAGGTGGGCAAGGCCGGGCAAGCCATGGAGTAACGCACCAGGGTATCGATCGCCTCTGGGTCGGTAACTACACCGTGCTGTTGGAAAATTTGCTCGATCGCCGTTTTATCCTGGGGATTAATTTCGTAGAGCAGAATGTTGTGGTTAGCGGTGAGGCGCAGGGGCAGTTGGAACTCATCCACCACTTTCCTTAGGGCGGTTTTCAGTTGGAAGTCCCCTTCATCTTTAATGCGGCCATTTTCCACCGAGAGACCGAAAAAGAGTTTGCCATCCCCCTGTTCATGCCAACCGAGGTAATCTTGGTAACGCCAGGCCGGGAGGGGCTTAAAGGATTGCAGGGGTTTACCCATGTAGGTTTCCACCTGTTTACGGAATTTTTCCACCCCCCAGTCCGCCAGCAGATATTTCATCCGGGCATGGCGGCGGTTATGGCGATCGCCGTAATCCCGTTGGGTGGCCACAATGGCCTTCACTAGGTCGTAAACGTCATCTTTGCCCACATAACCGATGGGGTCAGCGGCCCGGGCAAAGGTTTCCTCCTTATTGTGGGTGCGGCCCAAACCACCACCGGCTAGCACATTGAAGCCCCGTAGCTCCCCATGGCGATCGGTGATTACCACCAAACTAATATCGTGGGTGTAAACGTCAATGGAGTTGTCCCCCGGCACCGTGACGCTAATTTTAAATTTGCGGGGCATGAACTGTTGCCCGTAGATCGGTTCCTTGGGGTCATCCAGGTTGGTACCGTGGAGATTTTTTTGCCGAGCCGCCTTCACCTCCGGCGCTTCTTCCCCACTAATAACTTTTTCTCCGTCGAGCCAAATTTCGTAATAGGCACCGCTCTGGGGACTGAGCAAATCCGCCACCTTATTGGCATAGTCCCAGGCATAGCCATATTCGGGTTTATCCCGGAACGGAGCCGCCGGAGCCATCACGTTACGGTTAATGTCCCCACAGGCCCCCAGGGTGGAGCCCAAATTATTCACCACGGTGGCGATCGCCATTTTCAGGTCTTGTTTGACAATGCCGTGGATTTGTAAACCTTGCCTGGTGGTCACCCGGAGAGTCTGGTTGCCATGGGTTTTGGACAGATCATCCAGGGCGGTGTAGAGTTGGGCCGGAATTAATCCCCCCGGATTACGGGTGCGGAGCATAAACTGATAATCCTTTTCCTGGCCCTTAACCCGATTATCCCGATTGTCCTGCTGGTAGGAACCGTGGAATTTCAAAATTTGGACAGCATCATCCGTAAAATAATTCGCATTATTCAACAGTTCGGTGGCCAGGGGTTCCCGTAAATAATTGCTTCTTTCCTTGATGCCTTCAACCTTGGATGGTTTACGGGGGGCGGCGGTGGGGGTGGTTACCATTAACTCTCTCTATGTAATCGACGGGAAAATCGTCCGTGGTTAATCCACAGAAAACCCTATTTTAACTTTAATAGTGGGCGAGAGATATCATTCCCTTGGTCAAGCGGCGATCGCCAAATAGTTTTCTCTCCCCAAATTTGAGAACAGCAAAACCGATTAAGTTTCAGCCAAATAGCTTAATATTGACCCCAATCAACGGCCTTTCTCCCCCTTGGACCCCAAGTTACTGCCCCTCGCCCTCCTCTCCACCAAATGTTAAAAATTCTGCAAAAACTGCTCATCGGTGCTCTCACATTTTTCCCCACCATAGCCCTGGCCGGGGTGCCCAACGGCACTTGGTTATCCCAGCCCCAAATCCGTTTCTACGCCAATCGAAACGCCCTAGATCAGGTAATGAGGGATATTCAAAGCCAGGGTTACCGCCTCGTCTTCCTGGATTTTCGGGGGGTAGCGGACAATGTACAGGAACAAGTTAGTCAACAAGCCCGCAACCATAACCTTATTCCCATTGCCTGGATCCAATCCCCCCAACACCGCCGCCTCACCATTGAGCAAATTATTAACGAAGCCCGCCACACCGATGGATTACAGGTGGATGACCATTTTTTTGCTAACTATTCCGCCAGGGATTTTGAGTATTTAGCCAACCAGTATCGCAAGTTTATTTTTTGCTCCATCCAACCATTCCAAAAGAATCTTGTGCCCCGCTATGGTTGTAACCAAATTGATGTGCAATGTTATACTTCCCCCACATTTAAGCAATGTCTTAATTTGGCCAACCAACTTAATGCTGTGGTCAGTCTTTACGAAAAAGATACCTTCAAATACCGGACCCAAATAGGAGGCAAGAACTTTAATGTTTTCCTTTGGCCTTACATCAACCAACGAATTTCCGACACGGGCAACTTTCGCTAACCCAACCTGCGCCATACTAATGCGATCTGAGGCTGGGGTATGGTGGAAGCGTTCCCATGGGGGTTGTAATTGTTAGAGGCTCTTAACCATGAATATCCGGGATATTGGTGCTTTTTTGGTCGCCACTGTGATGTTAGGACAAGGGGGGTCAGTGGGGGCGGAGGTCCATTGGATTGTTAGGCCTTTGGTTGATTCAGCCAATAACACCGTTAGTTGCCTGGGCCTGTACCAAAACTATTCCCATCAGTTAACCAAAGACCAACTGATTTTATTTATTCCTGGGGAATTTGAGCAAATTGAACTAGAGCTTAGTTACGGTGACGCAAAGCCAACCCTATCTTTGGCCGTGGGGGAAAAATCCACTTTTGGGGTGGCCATCAACGGGGAAATTTTTGCGAAATTACTCCAAGCAGAGCAGTTAACCATTAAAGGGCATCAAGCGAGTCCCACCACCAGGGAATCTGGTGCCGAGTTAATCATCGAGAGTCTCAATTTAGCGGGCATGGCGGAAGCAGTGGCTGTATTGCAAGGGGAAACCTGTGCCACGGGGGAAATTTATCAGTTTCCTGCTCCTTACTTTTTGCGCTACGAAGACCCCATTGCACCAGACCTGGTGCCCCAGCCCATGAATGTACCTAACTGGGATAAACCCCCCAGCGGTCCCCGCAATAACAATATCCAATTTCCCCGGCCTTCCCGCCAAGGTCTACCCGATACCACCGGTGGTGGTGGTACTAGGGCGATCGACGATAACAACAATGACAATCCTGACAGTCCTTTTTGAGGTTCTGGAGTCTATTGCCAACGCTTTAATTTACGCTCATTTCATTGGTTGGGTGAACACCTCGGCTAGCCTGGGTTTGTTCCATTGACATTGCCATTTAACGTACCTACAATGTGAATACGGCTAAATTCCACTCACTTTTTAGGGATGTTCACTATGGTTAGGACTCGCATTGTCAAAGTGGGAAATTCCCAAGGTATTCGTATCCCCAAGCCATTACTCGAACAAAGTGGTATTAAGACAGACGTGGTTATTGAAGTAAAAGAGAATACTTTGATTATTCGCAATGCCCAATCCTCTAGGGAAAATTGGGAGAGTGCGTTTCGAGAAATGGCAAAACAAGGAGATGATTATCTCTTGGATACTCCAACGGCGACAAAATGGGAGCAAGCTGAATGGGAATGGTCGTAAACCGCTTTGAGGTGTTTTTAGTTAATCTTGATCCAACGGTGGGCAGTGAAATTCAAAAAACTAGTCCCTGTGTGGTGATTTCTCCCAATGAAATGAATCGTTATATTGCTACGGTGATTGTAGCCCCAATGACGACCAAAGGTAGACCTTATCCTACTCGGATTAGTTGTGAGTTTGATGGCAAGGCGGGACAAATTATTTTGGATCAAGTTCGTACAGTGAATAAAGCCCGTTTAGTTAAAAAGTTGGGTTTACTGGATGCAGATACTCAAAGCAAGTTGTTAGCTGTTTTAGCAGAAATGTTTGCCGAATAACCAGTATTTAAAATTCATTCAAAGAGTTACTTAAGGCGGGGGAAATTTGATTTTTGCAAAAGTTCAAACTCCGGCTAGTACGTTTTCCCTTGGTCGTTTTGTCGGTCAATTCTTGTCCTTGAGGGTCACTGGCTAGAAAATCTGCCACATCATCAAGGATTGGGTAAAATCCGGAGGGATAGAAACCAATAAGAAAGCTAGACCGGACACAGAGGGCTTTCTCTGAATCATTAACCCGGCTTCCTCTTTCCAACAGAGTTTGAGCTTTCGACGCTACCTTCGGCAAATACGCGACGGTACTTGGTCGGAAAATCACCAAAGGGATATGTGCATGGTGAAGAAATAGTGATTTCTCCGTACATTGGTTAATCACCTAGGATTATTCGACCACATTTTCCCCCTCCAGGGTGACCAATAACGGCATAATATTTTCCTCCAAGCGACCCATGCGAATCAGATCGGCATAGGTTTCCGCTTCGATGTCCAACACCGTCTGGTCAAACTTTTTGTTGGCCACTTCCTGCAATAGGGGATATTCCTGTAAGAGCAGTTTGAGTTTGTCGGTGACGCTTTGCAACTGGCCTTGGACTAATTCCTGCTTATAACGCAACCGCTCTGGATCAATGTCAGGAAATTCATCGGATTTTTGTATTTCCGCCAACACCCGCCGTAGGGCAATTTGTCGGGATACTAGCTCCGCATACTCCAACCGTTGGGGTTGATCGCCAATTAAATCCAAGCCTTTGAGCACAAATTGGGTAGTTAGTCCTTGCACCAATAGGGTGAACAGCACCACACCAAACACAATGTCGATGATGGCCTGTCTCTCGGCGATCGCCTGGGGCACACTCAGGGCCACGGCAATGGCCACAGACCCCCGTAATCCTCCCCACCACAGTACGGTTTGCTCCTGGAGGGTAATGTGGGTACTGCTAATTTGATCACTCACCTTGTTGCTAATAAGGCTCAGACCAAAAACGCTCACTAAGCGAGTCACCACCACTGCGGCAATGGCAATCAAAATCAGATTGAGGTGATCCGAAAGACTGCTTAGGCCAATTTGATCACCGATGAGCAGGAAGATAATGGAATTCACAAAGAAAGCAACAAATTCCCAAAAAATGCTGACAATCAACCTGGTGCGGGGATTCATGCCAATGCGGGAGCCGTAGTTGCCCAACACCATGCCCACCACCACCACACCAATTACCCCCGAGCCCCCGAGGTTTTCCGCCAGAATATAGGCCCCATAGGCCGACACTAGAGTAAGGGATTGCTCCACAAAGGGCAGGTCAAATCGTTGGGTCAACAGGGATAAACTAAAACCAATCAGCAGGCCACAGCCCACCCCAATGCCGATCACTGTGACAAATCGAGCTAGGGTAGTGGACAAATCAAAGGTGCTAGTGCCCAGGGGAATGCCCACCAAAATAAGGAAGACCACCACCGCCACGCCGTCGTTAAACAGGCTCTCCCCCTCCATTAGGGTATTTAATTTTTTGCTAGCTCCCAACTCTTTAAACAGGGCAATTACCGATACCGGATCCGTGGCTGAAAGGGCCGCCGCTGCCAAAAAGGCGATCGCCAACTCCATGCCCCCCCAGTAGGAAAGGGGAAAGGCAATGCCCACCACACAGATGACCACCCCCAAGGTGGCAAAGAGAATAATGGGAAACCAATTTTCTTTGAGATTGCGCCACTGCAAATTCCACGCCGCTTCAAACAAGAGGGGCGGCAGAAAAATTTCCATGATCAATTCCGGCGACAGATTAATCAGTTTCACATCCACAAAGGCTAGGGCCATGCCCACAATTACCAACAGCAGGGTGTAAGGAATTCTCCGCAGAATTGGCACCGTCTTGGACAGGGTCGCAATGCTTAGGGAAACCGAGAGCACAATTAGAAATTGCTCTAGGTTATAGGAAATCGAGAGGGATTCGTTGACCGCTGTATCCACGGTTTAGGCTCCTTTCTGGCTGAAATCTCCCCCATTATGGGGCCACTCCGGTCTGGGGGCAAAGTAAACCCTAGAGTTTGGGCCAATCCATGGCCGCCTCAGCAGATTTTTTCTGGGGCAAAAGTCCATTGATCCGGGGAATAACCAAAAAATAAACCCAGATGACCGTCCATTAATTCCAATTCACCAGACTAAGCTTGTCAAAATCATTGGTTTTATTCTATCATCAGTTATCTGATAACAATCTCAGGTCTATGCAAGTGAAGATCATGGCCATTAGTTTATCCCAGTTATTGACTCCAGTGCGGCCTAGGCCAAAGCTCGGCCAGGACTGGCAACCAAAAAATTACTGAAATTTAGCTTCAGTTCCAGTCTGGGTTTAAAAAAATTTTAATCCGCCTCCTCAAATTGTCCCTCCCCATCTAATCACCATCTTCATCAAGGACATGCAAGCAACCTTACACCAACTAAAAGTTTTTGAAGCCACCGCTAGACATGGCAGTTTCACCAGGGCAGCAGAGGAACTTTACATTACCCAGCCCACCGTTTCTAGCCAAATTAAACAGTTATCTAAAACCGTAGGGCTTCCCCTGTTTGAGCAGATTGGCAAACGACTCTACCTGACGGAAGCGGGACAGGAACTGCTGGTCACTTGTCAAGATATTTTTCGTCGCCTAGATAACTTTGCCATGAAGGTGGCAGACATCAAGGGTACAAAACAGGGGCGTTTACGCTTGGCGGTAATTACCACGGCGAAATATTTTATTCCCCGTTTACTGGGGGAATTTATCCAAAAATACCCGGGCATTGAAGTTTCCCTCAAGGTGACTAACCATGAGCAGATTCGTCACCGGATGCAAAATAATGAAGATGATTTGTACATTGTTAGTGAGCCGCCGGAAGAAATTGACCTTAATTACCAGCCTTTTTTAGATAATCCTTTGGTGGTCATTGCCCGTCGGGACCATCCCCTAGCGGGAAAAAGCAATATCCCCATTACGGCTTTAAATGATGAAGCGTTCATTATGCGGGAAAAGGGTTCTGGTACTCGTTTAGCAGTGCAAAATCTGTTCCACCGTCACTATGTTGATGTGCGGGTGCGGCTGGAATTGGGCAGTAATGAAGCGATTAAACAGGCGATCGCCGGGGGCATGGGCATTTCTGTGTTATCCCAACATACCCTGGTGTCCGAGGGAGCCCGCAGTGAGCTGGCCATTTTGGACATTGATGAATTCCCCATCAAACGCCGTTGGTACGTGGCTAACCTAGCGGGCAAACAACTGTCGGTCATTACCCAAACCTTTTTGGACTATCTCACGGCCGTTACCAAAAATATGCCGCCCCCATTTGCAGAGCAGTTAACGGCATCAAAATCCGTGGTGGAAATTTCCTAGTCCCTAGTCCATGGCTGGTTAGGAACAGTAGGTCAAGGCCAACTCAGTTGATTTGAGTACGGCCTTGGCATTGGCAATGGTGATTTTGCCTCGTTTCGCTTCTTCGTGCTAGCTGAAAGTTATTCCTGACGCAGAAGTAGTTCACTACTTTGGGATTGATTGCCCTGGGTGGCGGTCATTCTTACCCGATAAACGGTACCCGAATCTCGATTGAATTGGGGAAGATAAACAATAAATCGCCCTGTTTGATCAGCCCGCACAGTGGATTGAAAAATAGTTTGGGAAAAATTTAACACTCCGATCACATTGCGGAAAGTTTCCAAGTTGACTTCCACATTGGCATCGGGGAGGGTTTGACCCATTAAATTATCCGGTAAACGAATCACATCGTTATCGTTAAAGTTAGTGATTTCTGGCCGCAGAACGTAACCGACATTGCCGGGATCGTAGGGATAGCTTGGATTATCGATATTAATGGCGATCGCCTGATTGAATTGTCGACTAACGGAGTTTTGTCCGGAACGACTCAGGAAGACCAGCGGTCTGGCGTTAATTTGTCGGTCATTACGACCAATGCGGTAACTAGTTTCGTAAATGCCAGACTGTACCTCATTCATAGTGACAGAACGATTCTGATTCAGCCCCTCCAATTCAAAACTGGCATTGGCCCCTGGGCTACCATAGACCCGGATTAGCAAGTCGTCCCCTTCCCGTAAAGGCTGGCGGGGATTGCTATTGGTTTCAATCCGTTCGATTACCAAACTGCTTAGGGGGGTGGGCGTAGGGCTTGGCGTTGGGGCACTGGGGTTATTAAGGCCGATATTAATGGGAGCAAAATTACCGTCCCCTAGCTTGACTAAAGTTTGATAAACCAATCCGGCCACTTCCCCCCTGGTGGCTAAACTGTTAGGTTCAATCTGGCGAGAATCAGGAAAGTTAACAATAATGCCCGCATTGGCCGCCCTCGCCACACTATCCAGAGCCCATTCTGGCACTGCTTGGCGATCGCCATAGACATTTAAGCCATCAGGGTTAGCATTGGTATTATTTCCCAAAGCTTTGGCCAAAATCACTAAAGCTTGGGCCCTAGTAATCCTTTCTTCAGGGCGAAAACTACCGTCGGGAAATCCCGTTACTAAACCGGAACTACTCACTGCTAAAATTGCCGGCGCCGCCCAATAGTTACTGGGCACATCCCGAAAATTACGGGTGCTATTGCCAGGGGATAAATTAAAAGCTTTAACGGCGATCGCCGCAAATTGAGCCCTCGTAATTTGGGCATTGGGTTGAAAGGATCCATCGGGAAAACCACCAATAATGCCCCGTTCTGCCAGGGTTGTAACATATTGTCCTCCCCAATAACCCTGTAAATCTCCAAAACTGGAGGACTGGGCCAAAACCCTCGGAATAATTGGAATAAATGCCAAAGCAATTAAACCAGAGCTAAGCAAGGTACGATTTAAAAAAATCATAATTACCTCGTAAAATAATTCAATATTTAAGAAAAATTGATTTTGAACTAGAAATTAATAAATAGACTAGCTAAAATTTACCTGGAAAAAATCAGAACACTATAGGGGCCAATGGAAACCAAACCATGCCAAGGAAAATTGTCATATCCTCCAGATTCAGCCCTGGTGTCAGTACTGGGAAAATTGCCAAAAATATTGCTATAGCCCTGCCAATCACTGTTAAAACGTAACGCCCAAAATCCCTCCGCCGGCAAGCCCAATATATAGTTATAACGGGGTTCATTGGCAAAATTGGCCACCACTACCACATCATCCTTTTCTCCCCCTTGTTCCCAACGGTGAAAGGCAATCATTTTTTGGTTTTCATTGAGATGAAAAACCTGGGTAAATTGCCCAGATAATCCCCTACTAAAACCATCTAAATTACGCCGTAAACGAATTAAATCTCGGTAGAGTCTTACAATGCCAAAAAATTCATGCCGCTGTTCCCAATCCACCGGCACGGTGTCCCGGAACCAACCCGATTCTAAAAATTCTTGGCCCTGGAATAACATCGGAATACCAGGGGCAGTGAAAATCATCGCAGCCGCTAGGGTAGAACGCTTTTGGGCATACCAATCTTTGGGATTATTCGGGCTAATTTCCTGGGGAACCCGGGCTTGGCCATTGGCAACTTCATCGTGGGATTCACTGTAAATGACTCGATCAAAAGCATCATCGTTATAGCGGTAGGTAATGGCATCACCAACTGCATGTAATGAACGTTGCTCATCCACCGTAGTAATTACCGCCCTTCGAATGGGGTGAACAAACATGGGATCCCATTGACAACCAAATCCCGCTCCCCCTGCACCAATATCCTTAGTTACCCATTTATTATTCTGTAGGTCTTCTGCAATAGTAATTTTGCCGGGAAAACGTTGGCTAATTTCTAAATTAATCCGCTGTAAAAGACTCCAACCATCGGGTAAATTACGATCTTCAAAACCATTAACGGTGCGAATGAATTGGGTACAATCAAAACGAAAACCGTCAATGTGATATTCTCCTAACCACATCAAAATATTATCGACAATATATTGCCGCACTTCCTCTCGGCCATAATCCGGTCTGGTTTCGCCCCAGGGAGTATGAGAACGATCATCGTTGTAGAAATAAATACCTCCCCGATCGCCTTCTGACCAACCATCAAACTGCCAAAGATCAAGATCACTGGGGCCGAAATGATTGTAAACCACATCTAAAATAACCGCGATGCCATGGCCATGGGCTTGCTTAATAAATTGTTTAAAAGCCAAAGGGCCACCATAGGCTTTTTCCACAGAAAAAATATGGGCGGGATTATAACCCCAAGACCTTTCCCCAGCAAATTCCCCAATGGGCATCACTTGAATAGCATTAATACCCAATTTTTTTAAGTAAGACAGTCGGGCAGAAATAGAAGAAAATTTTCCAGAGGTATCGTCATTATTTTGATCATTAAAGGTGCCGACGTGCAATTCATAAATTATCAATTCATTCCAGGGAGCTATGGCAAAATCATCCCCCTGCCAATCAAAACTAGGATCATGGACAACGGCATTGCCAACGGAATGGGTTACTTCCCTGGCATAGGGGTCAATGCGTTCGATTTGTTTCCCGGGCGTTGCAATTAGGTATTTATATTCAGCGCCTGCTTGAAGTTGGGGAATGTCCAAATACCAAAATCCGTTTGATTCCGGTGCCATGGGACTTGCATCCCCATTCCAATTGTTAAAGGATCCAATTACAGAAACTCGATCTGCATTGGGAGCCCAGACCCGAAAAGCAACACCATTGGGATGTAAAATTGATCCCATTCCCTTAATTTTTATGTTGGTTATCATGACAATCTACCCATAATTGATCACTCAATCATTAACTGTAATATTCATAATTAAGTCATCAATATATTGCTTAAGAAATTAGGCGAATTTCAACTAACACTAGAGACAATCCATAGCAGACTAAACAATACGGCGATCGCCCCTAGCCCCAAGAGTATTAATCGTTCACGGCTTTGTTTAACTCCGGTAACAGGGGGTTCCACAGAGTAATTATTAAGAACACCGGCCTCATCTTGAACATAGCCAGAACCTAAATCAGACTCAACAGGTACCTCCAAGGGTACTCCAGAGGGAATTAGTTCACTGCCATTACTGTGGTGAGTAACTTGGGGAATTTTACTAGGAAAAGACATGTTAAAAGCTCCAAAAACTATTGATCAAAAATAAACACGAAAAAAATTATTATTAGCCAATACGACCTCTCAAAAATAAATTATAAATAATGCCAATTAAAACCAACACTAGGAGGAGGTGAATTAAACTCCCTCCAATATTAATAGAGAAACCTAATATCCAAAGAATAAAAAGGATAACAACAGCAGTCCACACAAGGTCAAACATATTTACCTCCAAGAATAATTAATTAAAGTAAAATTTGTCGTATTTGCGGAGCAAGGCATTATATGTAGTTTCCCGCTTATAACCAACAAATATATCAAAAGTCAATTTCTTTTCAATTAAGATTTTACGGTATCTTTGAGAAGAAAATGTCATAAAGATTAAACCAAAAATTAAAATTATTTGTCAAAATACTTCAATCAATATCGGTATTATTAGATGTAATATAGATCGAAGTATTATTGTCTAATCAAGATATTTCCTAGACCAAGAGTTTGTCAGCTATTTAGCGAAAGACATCTTTTATATCCTCAGCTAAATTGCGAGCTTGACTTTCTGCTTGTTTGGCTTTACCCATCATTTTATCCTGGGTATTATCGGTTATATTGCCTTTCATTTCCTGGGCTTTACCCTCAAGATTTTTGGCAACGGCTTTGGCTCGTCCTTTCAATTCTGTGCTGTCTTTAACATCTTCGGCGGCATTCATCGCTTGGCTTTGCACTTGTTTGGCTTTACCCATCATTTGATTTTTAGGATCGCCGGTAAGATTACCGATCGCCTCTTGGGCTTTGCCTTCCACATCTTTAGACATAGCATCAATGCGATTCATGATGGCAATTTGGGGTTGGGGAGAATGAATTAATTGGTTAATGGGCATGGTGGCCCAGGACTTTTCAGCACCAAAACTAAAAGTGACAATAATTAACAAAATTGCAGTCAAGCTTAACCGATAAAAAAAGCGATGGATTTGTTGCAAGGAAATCATAAAAAACTCCAAAATGATGTTTAGATAATTAATCAGGTCTGAAAAATTGATGGGTTTTAGCTAAGATTAATGAGCTTAACTATTGGTAATGGAACGATCCGCCGCAGGACTACTGGTAGTAGTAGTGGAAACTGTCGTCACTGTACGATTGGGGGTGTTGTAAACATACCAACCATTGATGCCGTGTTTATCAAGAATTGATTCAGCAAAAGTAATGTCAGAATTGGTGCCTTCCACCATGATTAAATAGTTCCCTAGGCTAATTTGATCACTATAAATTTTTGCCCGATCTTCAGGAATGCCAACCCCCACTAAGGCTCCCACTAATCCCCCCGTAATGCTGCCCAACACTCCCCCAGAAACCATGCCGGCGATCGCCATTGCGGAAGTGCCTGCCAGTATAAGTGGACCTACACCAGGGATAATCAGTCCCCCCAAACCTACTAATAAGCCGGCAAATCCCCCCACCGTCACTCCGGCGATCGCCCCGTCTACTGCTTTTTCCCCCGCTTGATTATTCTGGGATTCTAAATTACCGAGGCTAACTAAACGATTGCTGGTGTTGGCTCCGGCCATTTCAGTGCGTTGATGAATATCTAGACCAACCACGGAAACTAGATCCATAGCAAAGTTATTAAGCCTTAATTCCCTTAAAGCTGTTTCAGTGACTTCATAGTTAGGAAAAGTACCAACGGCATGTTGCTGTGACATAATTATTTCTCTTGAAATGTAGGGAAAATAATCATCAAGAAACCAACCTTACTCAGCTTCTCGATGATCTATCACACTTTTTTATGGCGTGTTTAACTGACGATCAATTTAGTACCAACTCAAAATTCAGAGGCTATAGCAAGTAGTTAATCAATTGCTTTTTTAACTGCATCTTTAGCATCTTCAACGGAGTGATCAATACTAGCTTCCACTTGTTTGGCTTTGCCTGCCGCTTGGTTTTGTGTATCTCCGGTTAGGTTACCAATGCCTTCTTGGACTTTACCTTCAATATTCTTAGCGGTGGCTTTGGCCTTATCTTTCAAACCCATAACGTACTCCTAAAATTAAGAAATGAAATGGAAACGGCCAGAAACTATTTTTGCTAAATTTAGCGAATAATTTCCGTCCCTGCTCCAACTGTAGAAAATGCCTGGTGGATTTTTGGGTGGATTTGTTTGAATACGATATAAATCTTTAAAAACAACAGACTCTTGGATTTACTCAACCACCATTAATCAAACAATTTGCCACTAACATAGCTCCCCCTGGTCATTTATGCCCCAAATCAGCAAAATCTCGGGAAACTTGAAACAGAATCCCCCCATACTGGCAAGAATAGGGAGAAACCGAAAGCTAATTGGAAGAAATTTTTAGGGTAACTTCTACATTAATTGTCTTAACACCTTCCATCGACCGCACCAAGGGCTGGATTTGCTCCAATTGCCCCGGAGTGGTTACCGTACCGCTTATTTTTACATTGCCTTGATTGACATCAACTAACAGTTGACTATTGGAAAATTGCTCATTAAGCTTCTGAACAATATCCTCCTTTAGTTGTACATCAGTTTTGTTTAGACTGGAGACAGTGTTAGGAATTGGGGTGTTAGGGGATAGCACCACTGGAGGCATGGAAGCCATTGGTTTCGGGACAATGGGTTTTACTTCGGAAGGAGAGGGCCGGGCTGGAGCTTCAACTGCTATGGTAGCTGGTTTTACTGGTTGAACTGTTTGAGTCACCTTGGGGATTACTTGAGGAGCGATGGTTGCGGCCGGTTGAGCTGCCTTAGATGGGGTTGTAATTGTTTGATTGAAATCCTGGGGTTCCAATTTAGCTGACTGAGCAGGAGTAATGTTGGTAACGGATTTTTCTACCAGCGTCGGAGACAAACTAGGTACGGGTTTAGTTTCATAAATAGGCATAGTCACCACCGTCATAGGGCTAGGACTATTTACTTGGAATAGATAGTAAGCCATGGTAGCAGTTATGCCAACAAGGCCGGCAATAATCAAGCCAACTAATAGATCCATGGAAATCTTCTTGTCTGCAACTTCCTGCTGTTTTAATTGCACACTTTGTTGGTGATGTTCCACCAAAGCTCCATCAACATAGCCGTTTTGATAGATTTTAGCTTGCTGATTAGGATCTTTAGCTTCTGTATAGATTTTTCCTAAGGAGTCTCGATATTCTATGCGAATAACTCCCTCAGCATCTTGGTATTCTCGCTGAACAACCCAGTTGGATCTGTCACTGTCTTTAGTATTAAACATTTCATTTATTTGTTAACCTTAATCGGACTAATTCAAGTATGGCAGTTGCTCGTATTAAATACCGTTCTTTGAAAGGTTTTATTTGATTGAATAGCAATTCTCATTCGTTTTTAAACTCCAAATAATTGTTAACTACCTCGCCATTCGCGATCTTCCAGTTCTTTTTGGGATAGCAACATGGTTGTCTCGATTTCTTGTCGAATTGCCGGTGTTACTTCAGATTTACTATTCAAGCAGTCAATTAATAGTTGGTTGGCTTCATAATATTTTGCCAAAATTATCTCCTGCTCTGAGCTAAAATTCCATTGGTGGTGAATATTACGGAAATTGGCGATCGCCTTTTTTAACTGAGCTAACCAGGCAATATAATGGTCTTCCCACCATTGATCTAGAGTTTCTCTACTGTTACTATCCGGTGGTATTTGTGCCCGTAACTGTTGTAAGGATTTGTAAAAACCAGCATCTAAAACCATTACTAAAATATTACCTAGAGCTAAATTGCAAACTTTGGTCTGGGCTAGTTCTTGATCGTTTTGGATCGTGCATTCTAGAAGTAAATTTTCCAATGCCGCATCTAAAAACATTCCCTGGTCTAAGGTACAAGCCAAAGCAAAATGGGCCGTAGCCTGGGGAGTTTTTGCCATGGCTAAATAAAATGCTCTTTTGGTAACAAGCTGGGTTTGATCGGAAATTTGTTGAGATTTTTGACTCCCCCACTGCAAAAAATCCTGCAGGTATGGATCCTCAGCGACCAAAGCGTCAATTTTTTGTTTCATTAACTGCACTAAGGAGTCCGCACTTCTTAACATGGCCATGGTCAACAAAAATACTTCCCGCCAATGGGCGTCTGTTACATGATTGACTAAACCTTCTAAGGATTTTTCTAATGCTCTCAGATTATAATCTGCCACAATTGTCCGAGCTGTTAAATATTCCTGAAAAGCTAAGTAAGAAAAAGAAAAGATCCCCCTACCCCGTTCGATTAACAAACCATGCTGAGCTTCGATTGCCTTTAAGATAGCCTCACTTTCAAACTGTAATTCCTCTGGTTCTAGATTTTCCCCTGGTAAATTTTGTAGATAATCACCAATATAATTCTCGATGACACTTTGTTCAAAAAAATATTGTTCTTGCTCAAAAGTAATATAGGCTAACTTACTTAGTAGTTTGATTTTTTGGGGCAATAAAAAGCCTCGATAAATGCTATCTCTAGCTACGCCCTTGGCTTCATCCCATTTACCCAAAAGTAAATCCAGTCCTTGTTTATAAAACTCTGTCCGCTTGATGGGAAATTTACCCTGATTTTGAAAAACCCAACAGGCTAAATGCAAAAATAAGGGAGTAACGACCAACTGTCGAAACTGCCAGTTTTCCGGTAGGTCTAACTTTTCGATGAATTGATTTGATTGATTTTTTCCCATCGACGAGGTTGTTTTCGTAAGGGCCACAAACCATTTTTGAGCAAAGGTTGTTATTTGTTCTTGGGTAAAGGGGGCAATTTCCACATCGGTAAAACCTTGTAACTGCAACTTTTGGGCAGCGGTACGACAGGAGACGACGAAACGATTTTTGTAGTATTGTTCGCAAAATTTACGAATTTCCTTTAAAACTTCATCAAGATCATTTTCCAATACTTCATCTAGACCATCAAGCAAAAGCAAAACTCTTCCTTCCTGTAATAGTTTTTTGAAGACTGAACTATTGTTGATTCCTTCTTTATGTAATTTATGTCCAATATAATAAGCTAAATTGAATTTATCTCGTTGCCTAGAATCCTCAGCAAATTCTTTTAAAAAAATAAAAATAGGCACTTGATGGGGAGCAAATTTTCCTTGATTGCATTGAATCGCCAAATGTTTTAAAAAAGTAGTTTTTCCGACTCCTGGACGACCCAATACCCTGAGCTTAGTATGGACCTTAACCGCTTCTATACCAGCAATTTGTTGTTGTTCCACATCTCCCAATCCTACTCGATTAAAGTTTCTGGGATCAAGATTTTCAAGATCGGCGATCGCCAAATACTGCTGACTAGTAATTTTTTTTAAAACATTAACGTCAATATAGATATCATTGATATTAACCGGGTGGCTAATATCCAAAAGTTGTAAAATGCCACATTGATTTTCAATGATTTCCCGCAATTGAGAACGGGTTTGTTCCGCTAAAATTTCGATCTCAACATTTATGGGAAAACTTTTTTCTCCTGGCCCTGGAAATTCCGCTGGTGGATTATCAGCAATTTCTCGCCAATCCAAATTTAAAATTGAGCAGATGTGCATAAAAACATGGCGATCAACTGGTTGTCCAGTGAAAAAACGCCAAATCGGTTGACGGGTTTTAAGATTAACTTCGGCGGCCAAATCTTCTTGGGTCCAACCCGTGATCGTGAAAGATCTCTTCGCCTGTTGAATTCCGGCAGGGGTAGCTTGGAGTGATCGTTTGACCATAAGTCAGAAAAATATAGTTAAAATAGAACCCTGGCAAATATTGAATTGAATACAGTCCAGCACGGTTGATCAGAAGAAGATCGAGGTAAAACAAACTCCCATTAAGTTCGTGAAACAAGCATTGTCACCCGCAGATATGTCTTATTTTTGATTCAATCAGCTATATAAACCTTAAAAACTTAATTAATTACTTGTAACCCCTTGCCAAAGAAGGATTTGGTCTAACCCACAAGCCGTTTTTTAAAAAGAATTTTGGACTCTAACATGCCCGCATTCTACAAATTAACCACGGAATCGCCCGTTCGTAATCGTACATAATCTAGAAAAAACTCTTGTTTGCTGACATTATCTACGATAATCTTGATTACTTTCCATTTCACCGTCTTTTTGTCCTTGCTCAGGATTAATTATTCTGGCCTTTTAAATGGTAAATTGGTAAACTTGACTTACTTGGGCAGAGCGAACACGGGAACGAAAAATAGACTCCTCTTTGACGTAGCTTTTCAGCGCCATGTTTTGAAAATCTTTGGACTTGATATTCTACGATGAAGTGGATGGGGCACAAATGCCGGGAATACTAGTTTTAATTTCTACTTCTGTGTAGCCTGTTCCCCTAAGTAGACTACCCACGGCAATTTCTGCTTGTTCATTGGCCCGGTCTAAAATGCCTTGGTCACAGGCGGCGGCGGTTATTTTAGCTAGGGTTTGTCGTTGGGCTAAACTTTGTAACTCCGGGGCGGTGTCGGGGCCTAGGTTCAAAAATCCCCGGTCGTATTGGTAGATGCGGGAGCGTTCCACGTCAATTTTTTGGTCAAGAATCTGCGGCGGTGGCAGGGTAATAATCAGCTTTTCGCCCCTTTGTTCAATGTTTTGTTCATTCAACTTTTCCAGATCGATGCCGGCCCGTACTTCTCCGTAGCCGATATAAAGCAAATCGGTGCGCCCCAAGGTGAAATTGCCCCATTGCCGTTCCTGGCTAGTGGGGACCACGGTTTCCATGGCAAAAATTGTGGTGGTTAATTGACTGACCGCCCGGATTTGTTGCACCACGAGGGTAGAAATTTCCGCTTTGGCCTCACCATTGTTAATGCGGAGCCAAGGGCTAATGGTACGCAATCCTTGGCCAATGCTCATAACGGCGATCGCCATGGTTAGAACTATGCCCCCAGCCCCTAGAAGGGGAAGCCGCTGAGAAATTTTTGGGGCTGGTTGCAAAGAAGATAGTTTTTCGGCCATGGTGCAAGGAATGTTTGAGGGAGGAATAACTTAATTGTAGTAGCTGGGGATCGCTATTTTAATGGATACTATTGCCGTGGCTGTATGGGACAATGGGAGCACCTCCATCGTCATCTATAAATCAAACAAGGGAGTGGGCTAAATTCCGCAATACTTGGCTAGGGTCTTACTGGTGTGGGAGTTAATCTTTGTTGGGCAGTTAACGGCGATCGGAGTAGCCATGCCCACGGCGCAGTCACTGCTCAACCTAGGCAGGTTAATTTTGGCAATACTCTGAGCACAAAATTACGACATAGATTTAAATACCATTGGTAATGCTTACGGGCAAATTTAATAATTTTTAAAAATTTAAGGATCAATTTTCGTTAGAATTATTCCTATTAATTTATCAATTAACTTTACTTGGCTCCATAAAAATTATGACAGATAGCAACCAGAGTCTCACTCTAATTAAATGTCCCACTGGCATCCAAGGTTTTGATGAAATTACCAACGGCGGCTTACCCCAGGGAAGACCAACCCTCATTTGTGGCTCCGCCGGCTGTGGTAAAACCCTGTTTGGAGTGGAATTTTTGGTGCGAGGAGCGATCGAATATGGAGAGCCAGGGGTTTTAGTCACTTTTGAAGAAAGTGCTAAAGAAATCACTCAAAACGTGGCTTCTTTGGGTTGGGATTTACAAGATTTAATTGCCAAAGAAAAGATTTTTATCGATCACATTTATGTTGAAGCCAGCGAAATTGAAGAAACGGGGGAATATGACCTAGAAGCTCTCTTTATTCGGTTGGGTTATGCCATTAACAAAATTGGTGCAAAACGGATCCTGTTAGATACAATTGAAGTCCTTTTTTCTGGTTTAGATAATGCCAATATTGTCCGGTCAGAATTACGACGTTTATTCCATTGGTTAAAGGAAAAAGGCGTTACTGCCATCATAACTGGTGAACGGGGCGACAAGAATTTAACCAGGCAGGGCTTGGAAGAGTATGTGTCTGATTGTGTTATCAAACTTGATCAAAAAACAGTGGAAGAAATTGCCACCAGAACCATTCAAGTTGTTAAATATCGAGGCTCACGCCATAGCAATAATGAGTATCCTTTTTTAATTGAAGAAAATGGCATTTCAGTGTTGCCCATCACCTCCCTGGTGCTCAATCACAGTGTTTCCCAAGAGCGAATTTCCACTGGCATTCCCCAGTTAGATGAAATGTTCGGCGGGCAAGGTTATTACCGGGGTAGTAGTATTTTAGCAACGGGAAGGGCCGGCACAGGCAAAACCACCCTAGCATCATTTTTTGCCCAAGCTACTTGCCTGAGGGGAGAACGGTGTTTGTATCTCGCGACGGAAGAATCTCCCCAACAAATTTGCCGTAATTTAAGATCTATCGGTTTAGATTTATCTCCTTATTTGGAAAGTGGATTACTGCAATTTGATGCTATTCGCCCCACTAATTATAATTTGGAAATGCGACTCTTTAAGATCCATAGTTGGGTTAGGGATTTTAAACCTAGTTTGGTAATTGTGGACCCCATGAGTAATTTGATTATGAGTGGAAGCTTAAATCAAACGAAAAACTTTTTTATGCGCTTAATTGATTACTTAAAAAGCCAACAAATTACCGTCTTTTTAACGGACCTGACCGGGGGCAATGTGGGCTATGATAATGAACAAACAGAGATTGGGGTGTCCTCTTTGATGGATACCTGGCTGGAGTTGCAAACTCTGAAGGTAAATGGAGAACGCAATCGCATTCTCTATATTTTGAAATCCAGGGGCATGACCCACTCTAACCAAGTGCGGGAATTCATTCTGAGCAGTGATGGAGTAGATTTAATTGAAGCTTACATTGGAGATGGGCAAGTTTTAACCGGCACCCAAAGAATTAATCAGATGTTACAAGAAGAGGCGATCGCCAAAAAACGACAACAAGTCCTAGAGCTGGAAAAACGCAATTTTGAGCGAAAAAAATATTTACTGCAGGCGGAAATTGATGCCCTGCAAATGAAATTAACTAGTCAAGATGAGGAACTAGAAGTACTAATGTTGGAAGAGGAGGAATTCAAGCAAACGATGTTAGCCAATCGCAATCTGATCCAAAAATCTCGTCACATTCACCAAAATCCCTGAGGACTAAGGAGCCGTCCACTATGACAAATTCAAACGATTCACTTGATAATCAAAACCCAGAGATTTGGCAACTGCGCCTTTACGTAGCGGGACAAACCTCCAAATCCCTCACTGCTTTTGCGAATTTAAAAAAGATTTGTGAGGAATATCTAAACGGCCAATATCAAATTGAAATCATCGATTTGACCCAAAACCCCGAGTTGGCGATCGAAGATAGTATTTTAGCCTTGCCTACTTTAGTGAGAAAGTTGCCCGAACCAATCAAAAAAATTATTGGTGATTTATCTAACACAGAAAAAGTACTAGTTGGGTTACAAATTTTATCCCCTATGGATTAGAAAATTTAGCATTTTAGGTTATCAAAATGACTGATCCAGAGGATTCAAAGCCCACAATCAAAGAAGTATTTGAGCAATTTGTTGCTGAATCTGAAGAACAGTATTATGTCCTGCGGCTTTACATTGCGGGAAATAAGTTCCAGTCCTTGAAAGCTTTACAAAACATAGAGAAAATCTGTGAAGAATATCTCCACGGCCGCCATGAAATAGAAGTGATTGATGTTTACCAACAAACGGAAGAGGTTGTCAAACACAATATTATTGTCGTTCCAACTTTAGTTAAGGAGAGACCTTTACCGACACGGAAGATAATTGGCAATTTATCAGATACCCAAAAAGTATTGATGGGTTTGGATATCATACCGAGGCCTCTTCCCGAAAAAAAGCGATGAGCGCCCCCTCAGAAAACCATTTAAATATTTCGATAACTAAGTATAAATTGTTCAGGAATTCAGCTAGTTACCTAAAACTATTGGGCATCCAGCTTCAACACCGCCATAAATGCTTCCTGGGGCACATCCACCGTCCCGATCGCCTTCATGCGTTTTTTCCCCTTGGCTTGTTTTTGCAACAGCTTTTTCTTACGGGAAATATCACCGCCATAGCACTTAGCCAATACGTCTTTACGCAGGGCGGGAATATGCTCACTGGCAATGACCTTGGCCCCGATCGCCGCTTGGATGGGTACTTTGAATTGATGACGGGGAATTAACTCCTTCAGCTTACTAACCATGGCCCGGCCAACGTAATAGGCCTTATCCCGGTGGACAATCATGGCCAGGGCGTCCACCCCATCACCGTTGACTAAAATATCCAATTTAACTAGGGGATTTTCCCGGTAGCCAATTAGTTGATACTCCATGCTGGCATAGCCCTTGGTGCGGGATTTAAGTTGATCAAAAAAGTCCGTCACCACTTCCGCCAGGGGCAACTCATAGATCAATGCAGTGCGGGTTTGGGTGAAAAATTTCATATCCTTGAATACCCCCCGCCGACTTTGACACAGTTCCATCAATGTCCCCACATAGGTTTCCGGGGTAATCATTTCCACCTTAATGAACGGTTCTTCCACCTTTAATCGCTTTTGAATGGGGGGCAATAGACTAGGGTTATCCACCTCAATCACTTCTTCCTCGGTGGTGGTGACCCGGTAAATTACCGACGGGGCAGTGGTGATCAAATCCAGGTTATATTCCCGCTCCAACCGCTCTTGGACAATTTCCATGTGGAGTAAACCCAAAAAGCCGCAACGGAAACCAAATCCCATGGCGCTGGAAGTTTCCGGTTCGTAGGACAGGGCCGCATCGTTGAGTTTTAACTTTTCCAACGCATCTTTTAAATCGGGATATTGATCCGCATCGATGGGGAATAACCCACAAAAAACCATGGGGTTGGCTTCGGTGTAACCTGGTAAGGCCTCCGCTGCTGGAGCATTCGCCATGGTAATGGTATCCCCAACCCTGGCATCGGCCACCGCTTTAATGGCCGCCGCAAAATAGCCTACTTCCCCAGCGTGTAATGCTTCCACCTGCACTTGGGTGGGAGACAAAACCCCCAACTCATCAATGACGTATTCCTTCCCGGAGGCCATAAGGCGCACCTTGTCCCCCTTCTTCACCTGGCCGTCCATCACCCGGAAATAAACCACTACCCCCCGGTAAGCGTCGTAATAACTGTCAAAAATTAAGGCCCGCAGGGGTTGGTCTACCGTATCGGCCGGGGGAGGAACCTGTTGGACGATCGCTTCGAGGATGTCGTTGACCCCAATACCGGCCTTGGCGGAAGCCTGGATGATGTCAGTGCAATCTAGCCCCACCACTTCTTCAATTTCCGCCGCTACCCGGTCTGGCTCCGCACTGGGCAAGTCAATTTTGTTGAGAACGGGAATAATTTCCAGGTTGTTATCCAATGCCAGGTAAACATTGGCTAAGGTTTGGGCTTCTACTCCCTGGGACGCATCCACCACCAGCAACGCCCCTTCACAGGCGGCCAGGGACCGGGATACTTCATAGGAAAAGTCCACATGGCCCGGGGTGTCGATCAGATTAAGCACGTAATCCTGGCCATCCTTCGCTTTGTAATTCATGCGGGCGGCTTGGAGCTTGATGGTAATGCCCCGCTCCCGTTCTAAATCCATATTGTCCAGGAACTGCTCCTTCATTTCCCGTTGTTGCACCGTATCTGTCACCTGCAACAGGCGATCGGCCAGGGTGGATTTACCGTGGTCAATGTGGGCAATGATCGAAAAATTGCGAATGCGGCTAACGGGGACGTCGGTCATGGGGGCAGGGCAATGGGAGTGTGATCAATTAAATCGCCTCCACATTGTAATCCTTTCCTCGGTTAGAATTGCGGACTCCCCCCTCAGTCATCCCCCAGGCGATCGGGGTCAATCCCCTGGGATATGAGGTAGTTAGCTAGGCGATCGGCCCTGCTTTTTTCCTGTTGAAGTAGTTGCTGGGCTGTTTCCGCCGCTTCCTGGGGAGTGGGCACCAAGGCTCCGTCAGGGAAAAAGTACCTTAATTGTCCATTTTTTATGCCCATAAAAAGTTCTAATTCCTCGCTCCAGCGTTGTCCTATCCCAGTCAGGGGAATTGGTTCATAGCGATGACCGACTAGGCGAAAGCCTTCAAATTCTAGGGTATCAGGGGAAAACCAGAAATATTCCGGAGTGCGAAAACGGTCTTGGTAAAGTTGCTTTTTTAGGCTACGGTCAGTTGAGGCAGTGCTGCTAGACAAAAGTTCAATGATTAGGTTTGGGTATTGACCGTCTTCCTCCCACACTACCCAGGAAGGACGGGGAGTTTTTTCAACCCCTTTAATTAAAAAGAAATCTGGACCACGAAAATCTCGATTTTTGAGCTGTTGACGGCTGAAATAAATGGTTAAGTTTGCCCCAATAAAGTAATCTTGGCGATCGCGCCACAGCCAATCTAAGCAAGCTACCAACAACATTAATTGGTCTGAATGTAGGGAGCTTTCCATTTCCGGCTCATCGCTTAGCAGTAATTTGGCATTAGGCATTTGTGCTTCAAATTGGGACGCAGTTTGGTACATAATGTTTATTTTATCCTCCCAGGATTAAGCAATGGAGAGAGCAGACTATGGCTGTCAAGGGCTTCTGCAGTTTGCTCAACATTTGCCAAAGTTAGCAAGTCCAGTTGCTGGTTAAAAATTTCTTCGATCGCCAACAGTTGATAATCGGTGGTTAAAAAGTGGTGGTCTGGGGTAGCACGGATCACAGAACCATCAGCCAATTCATATTCAAATACTTCTTGCTCTCCCCGGTCATGCCATTGGGCGATCGCCTGGGTGTAAACTCTCCCTTCCGGATCAACGCTATACACAGAACAATTAATTTCTTCGCTCACAATTTTACCAATGGGCAATGGGCCGTACTCAACGGTTAAAATTTCGCTGTCAAAACTGAGGCAATATTCGGCAAACTTAACCATTTGATCAAACAAATTTTCCGCCGTGCGGGAAGGAACTCCATGTTTAGTGGAACCATCGACAAATTTCGCCCGATGTTTTTGCATTTCTTCAGCTTTCTTTTTGCCCATCGCCCGCCGCAACAAATCCGCTTCTCCTAGGGAATAATCAGCTAAATCCTGAGCCATTTTCATGATTTGCTCTTGGTACACGAGAACTCCATAAGTTTCGTTGAGAATGGGTTCCAACAGTTTATGTTGATAGGAAATTTCTTCCCGGCCGTGTTTACGGTTAATAAAAATGGGAATTAACCCTGCATCCAATGGTCCAGGGCGATATAAAGCCAAAATGGATGAAATATCCTCAATGCCAGAAGGTTTTAGATCCCGCACAATCTGTTTCATGCCCTGGGATTCCAACTGGAAAATACCCTCTAAATCCCCTGCTTCCAGTAATTTATGGGTCTTTTTAACGTCATCGGGTAACTTTTTTGAACCGGTGCGGGCCCTAATTTGTAAAGCTTTTCGTTCCTGTAAAGGCAAATCATCTAAATCCAATTGAACACCCTTGGTTTCTGCTATTAACTCCACTGCTCGCTGTAGGGTGGTCAGATTTTTCAAGCCCAAAAAGTCCATTTTCAATAGACCCATGGCTTCCACATCTTCCATGTAATACTGGGTAATTACCGCCCCATCATTATTTTTTTGCAACGGTACAATTTGATCCAACGGTTCGGAAGAAATTACTACCCCAGCGGCATGGACACCGAAGGTTTTGTTAGTGCCTTCAATGCGAATGGCCATATCGATCCATTTTTTTACCCAAGGTTCGTTATCATAGCGGGCTTTAAACTGGGGCTCTGGAGTTTGGTCGGAAATCATTACCTTTAATTTAGCCGGTTTACCCCTAGAAACAGGGATCATTTTGGCCATTTTGTCCGATTCTGCATAGGGAATATCCAACACCCTGGCCACATCCTTGAGTACCGCTTTGGAAGTCATGCGGTTAAAAGTAATAATTTGGGCAACCTTATCTTCCCCATACTTTTGGGTTACATACTCAATCATTTCATCCCGGCGATCGATGCAAAAATCCGTATCCACATCGGGCATCGATTTTCGTTCTGGGTTTAGGAAACGTTCAAAAATCAGTCCATGATGCACCGGGTCAATGTTGGTGATTTTCATGCAATAGGCCACCAAAGACCCCGCCGCTGACCCCCGCCCAGGCCCCACGGGGATGCCATGATCTCGGGCATATTTAATGTAATCCCAGACCACCAGAAAATAGGTACAAAAACCCATTTTTTCTAGCATTCTTAACTCATATTCCAACCGCTCTTTATATACCGCAGGAATGTCAGCCCTTTCCCGACATTTCAACCGCTCCAATAAACCATCCCAGGCAATGTCTTCCACATAGGTTTCGGGGGTATGGTTGGGGGGAATGGGATAATGGGGGATGCGGGGTTCCCCTAAAATGCTGTAGGCTTCAATTTTATCGGCCACTTCCACCGTGTTGGCGATCGCCGTTTCGATAATGTCGTCCGGTAAATGATCCCGAAAGAGCGAACGCATTTCATCAGCGGATTTAAGATATTCAGTGCCGCTGTAGCGTAATCTTTTTTCTTCAGTAATTAACTTACCCGTTTGGATGCAAAGCAGGGCATCATGGGCTTCCACATCGTTACAGGAAATAAAATGGGAATCGTTGGTGGCAACAATTTTAATGTCTAATTCCTGGGCAATTTTGACCAAGTTAATGTTAACCAAACGGTCTTCCACTGAACCATGGTCTTGGATTTCTAAGTAATAATCATCTCCGAATAAATCCTTGTACCATTTGGCTACTTTGCGAGCGTGGTCCAAATCCCCTTTTAAAATGGCTTGGGGTACTTCCCCCCCTAGGCAAGCACTGGTGACAATTAACCCTTCTTTGTATTGCTCTAGCAATTCTTTATTAATACAAGGTCGAGCAAAAATACCGCTACCTTGAATGCCTTTCAGGTTAGAAATGGTGGTGAGTTTAACTAAATTTCTGTAGCCCTGGTTATTTTTTGCTAAAACTACTTGGTGAAAACGACGGTGGCGCTTATTAATTTCAATGTCACCATTAATCACATACATCTCGTTGCCGATGATGGGTTTAATCGGTTTACCCCGGCAAACCTTCAGCAACTCCACTGCCCCATACATCACCCCATGATCCGTCAAGGCGATCGCCGGCATACCCAACTCAATGGCCCGGTCAATCAAAGCGGGTAATTGGGAAGCCCCATCCAGGAGGCTATAGTCACTGTGGATATGGAGACCAACGAAGGACATGGCTAGAAATGTAACAACAGACCCCTATGATAAACCTTTTACAATGGGGACTATCGCCGGAATGCTTAATTAAGCTCATTCAGGGGCAAGAACATTGTTAAGATTTTCTTAATTTTATTCTGAGTAATGTAAAAAAGTTTTTCTTATTTTATGTCAACCCTACTTACCGATCCTCATTTAAAACGTAGACAAATTTTCCTTTCCTTAATTAAAAAAAGGGTCAAACCTGGCACCGGTAGCAGCCTCACTTTTTTAAATAAACGAACTTGGACTTTACCCGTGACTGATCTTCGTCAATTAATCAAAGATGTTCCCTTTGCCGTAGTAGGGGGAGTAGCAACCAGGCTGTACATGCCGGAACGGATGACATTGGACCTTGACATCATAATTGCAGCTGATAAAGCGCAACTAGCCTATCAAAACTTAAGAGATGCCGGGGCAACCAAAGTGAGCGATTTAACAATTCCCGGTAGTCAGTGGAATTTACCTAATGGGACTTCATTGGACGTGCTCGAAATTAATGAACCTTGGTTAGAAACAGCTCTTGAATCTCCCAATTATGCGCCTGATGGTTTGCCAATTATTGACTTGCCCTATTTGATTTTAATGAAGTTAAATGCCAGCCGCAGCCAAGATTTAGCTGACATCAGTCGCATGGTTGGATGCGCTACGGATACTCAACTCGAAAAGGTTAGAATAATGGTCGCCAAATACTTACCAACGGCAACAGAAGATTTAGAAAGTTTAATTATGTTGGGTAAACTAGAACAACGGACAGATTAAATATTAAGACTAACTTCCTACCGGGGCACCACCAGCATTTGTTCCAATTGGCGAAATAATTCGGGATTTTTTTGTAAATAATCAATAATACCGGTCCCTTGGCGAGCCATCTCATTCATCAGCCCTGGCATGGCTTGGATTTCTTGAATGAGGGTGGGATTATTCCTCAATATTTGCTCCATGGTTTTAATCACCAAGTCTGGATTTTCCCGTAACAATTGCTCTGCTTGTTGAACCAATTGGGGATTTTGCTCCAGTTGTCGTTGCACTTCGTTGAGGTCGATCGCCTGGGCTTGTAAGACGGGGACATTAGCTTGAATAATCTGTCCCGAACCTCCAGCTTCCACGGGAAAAACGGCCAGAGCAAGGGTTAAACCACCGGAAACAAGGGAGGAGAACATGGAACTTGGGAAACGGTGAATAAGTTTCCCCAATTCTAGCCTGAGTAATTAGTGATTGCTGTGATCCATGGGTTTCTCCATGGGCTTTTCCATCATGGGCATGTCCTGGGCTGGCACTGCTCCATGGCCCTTACCACCTTTGTGGCCACCAAAATAGGACATACTCACGTCGCCAAAGGCTACCATTCCCATGGTGACAAATCCAGCGGCGATCGCCCCCATACCCACCATGCCAACGGAAATTACCCCCATCGGAACAATGCCAATGGCCACTACCCCCATGGGAGCTACCCCCACTGCCACATAACCCGTTGGGGTGATACCAAAGGAAAATAGGCGGGCTTGGTACCATTTACGGGAAGGGTCTACATTGCCGCAATCCATGGGCTGATTGTCTTCTGGCGGCTTGGTTTCAAGGGGACTTTCCATAGGGAGGGGGAACTTAGTAAATTACTGCTAAAAGAATGCCCCCCATCCTAGGCAAAATATTGGCCAAGGGTCAAAAGACAGCCTGTCAAACTTAACTTTTGGTTAGTGAATCCATTTGCGGGGTTCACTCGCTCGGCGGATGTTACGCCAAATTTGCGTGGCGGCCAAGGTGCCATCGGCCACGGCTACGGACACTTGATTTAAGCCCTTTTTTAAATCTCCCAGGGCAAAAATGCGGGGATGGGTAGTTTGGGCCATGTCATTGGTGACCAAGTTTTCCCCTTCCCATTCCAGGCCCTCTATACCCTTGAGGTAATGGTTATGGTACACCGACCCCATATTAATCAAACCTGTTGTTGCGTCGATCACCGTGCCGTCCACCAGTTCTACTCCGCTCATTTTGTGGTCCTCCCCTAAAAATTTGGCGATCGCCGCTTCGTGGAGGGGATAACCGTGGTCTGCTAACTTGGCTTTCATTTCATCGCCGACAGTGCAGAGCCCATGGGTCAACACGGTAATGTAGGGCGTAAACCAATTCAAGACAAAGGCGGCATTAATTTGCCCTTCGGTGCCCGCAATCAGGACAGCCTTTTGGTCCCACATATCAAAGCCGTCACAGATCATGCAAACGTGCAGGGTATAGCCGGCATAGTCATAGACATTCTGCATATCCTCCAACTGGGGTAGATTGTCGATAATGCCCGTGGCGGCAATCACATATCTAGCCCGAAAAATTGGGTATTGACTGTCTTTTTTGCCCACCTTTACCTTCACTGCCAGGGTATCTCCCTCATCGGTTACATCTTCCACGTAACCCCGCAGCAAATCCGCGCCCCAGTGGAGGGCCTGTTGGGTGCTGTGGGTGATAATGTCCCGCCCCGGTGTATCAGGGTCTAGCCCCACATAGTTGCGTAAATCCTGCATCCAGAAGGAGCGGCCCCGCCCTTTTTCCACCACCAGACATTTCAGACCATAGCGGGCTAGATAGATGGCCGCAGACAAGCCCCCCATGCCTCCCCCTAAAACGATGGCATCGTAAACCGTGTCGAGACGGGCATCTAAATTTTTGCTGGATAATTTCATGGGGCCTCTCCTCGGCTTAATGTTGGCTAACTACTGACGGACTAAATAGACAAATGGATATGGAGCTAGGTTTTAGCTCACCCAAAGCGTCCATCTTCAGTATAAATCTCTAATTTTGTCCGGGGTCGATGGGCTTTTCCGCCGCTGGGGGAGCCGGCAGAGCCGTGTTATTGCCATTGTTGGGATTTTCCGGTGGGGGAATAACTGGTACCGGGTTAACGGGGGCAGGGGTGGGGCTAGCTTTGGGAGGGGAAATTGGCTTGGGGGAAGGACTGGGTTTTGGTGCACTAACAGGGGGCGGGGTAACGGGAATGGAAATGGTGGGGGAAGGCTCCGGAGCAACGGAGGGAGAGGGGCTGGGAACGAAGGGTTTAGGTTCCGGTTCTGGCGTGGGGGCAGGCTCATTTAAGCTGGGCTCCGGCTCCATAGGGGCTAATGTCCCTTCCGTTGGGGTGGGACTGGGTTCTGGAGTTGGACTGGCAGTCACCTCCGGGCTGGGGGTCACCGGCAAGGGGGTGGGGATCGGAGTTTCAAATAAATCCGGCCTGGGTTGCAAAGACGGCAGGGGGGTAGGAGTTTCCTCCGGGGATTCTTCCACCGTGGGAGGGGGATTATTGCGCCGTTGGTTGGTGACCCAAAATCCTGCCGCCATGCCTCCGGCAATCACCAGCAGGACAACCAGGGGCATAACTACCCACTTGATCAACGGTGAACCCTCCTGGGTTTCGCTATACCCGGTAAATTCCTGGCTATAAACTTTGGTGGCTTGGGTGTCGTTGGCGTTATAGGGGGAGCCTACCACTAGGGTTGGAGCGGTGGGTTGGGGCCCCGGTTTAATTTTGTCATTGCCGTTGGTATTTCCTTGGCGATCGCCTGTAGCCATGGAAACATTACTAAAACTGCCCTGGAGGGCCTGGGCCATGGCGTTGGCGGAACTAAATCTTTCCCTGGGATGGTAGCGTACCGCTTGGTCTATGACCTTAGCCAGGGTAGGACTGACTTGGGGCGCTCCCTGTCGCCAAAGAATTTCTCCGGTGCGACTGTCACTGGTCAAATATTGGGGGGTTTTACCGGTAAGCAAAAAAATAGCCGTGAGCCCCAAACTGTAAAGGTCGCTAGAAAAAACCGGCCTCCCAGCGGCTTGCTCCGAAGCCATGTAACCAGGGGTACCCAAGGCCACGGAATAGGCACTGCGGCCATCGGGATTGACCAACGTGCCCATGGTTTCTTTGATAATGCCAAAATCGATCAGAATGGGCTTACCATCTGCTTCCCGCAGGATAATATTGTCGGGCTTGATATCCCGGTGGATAATGCGCCGTTGATGGATAAACTGCAACACCGGCAAAATGCCCAGCAGCAATTCCTCCACCGCTGTGCTGGAAAAATTCCCCTTTTGGGCGTGGGCCTGGGTGAGGGTCAGCCCGGGAATCCATTCCTGCACTAGGTAAAAATCTTCCCCTTCACTGAAATAGGCGTACAGTTGGGGAATCTGGGCATGGTTCTCTCCCAACTCTTCGAGGATGGCCGCTTCTCGGTGGAATCTGTCCCTTAACCATGGGGGAATTTCTGGATTTTCCAGCACCGGTTTGAGGTGTTTGATCACACACTTCCGAGCCGAGGGCATGTGGGTATCCCGGGCTAAAAAAGTTTCCCCAAACCCCCCTCTTCCTAGGGTTTCAATAATTCGGTAGCGATTGTTGAGTAGCTTTAGTGGGGTAACCATAGCAATGCCCTATGCTCCTAGCTTGTCCAGCTTTCAAATAAACCATTCTGCGGCCCTGGCCCCAAGTTCCAGGGGAATACTAACTGCTTTACCTAGGCGGGGTTTTTCTTTGGTTTGAGCGATGAACTGTTGCACCTGTTCCCCCCCTCCCCAGGCCTGGAGATACTGGGCGATCGCCTCTAGATTAGCGAAATAATCCTCTTCGGAGAGGGGAAAGGAGGCCTGTTCCAGGTACCGCCACATAATCTGTAGAAAAATGCGGTCTTTGATGCGTCGCAATTGCACATCGAAGGAATAACCCCATTTGTCCACAATCAACTGGTGTAACTGTTTACCGGTCATGGCTCAACACCGAAATTGCCCCAGGCGATCGCCGCTTGATACCCATGCCTAGACAGGTTTGGATTTTTCAGCGACAATTTTCCCTAGTCCCATTAAAGCATTCCATGACTGTCAGCACCGCCACCCCTGCCCCCACTGCCATGAGTCAGGTCGTCAATGGATTATTGGCCGTCAAGCCCCTGTGGAACGTGGCTAAATGGCAAGCGCGTTCCATGATGATCAAACGGGCGGAGCGACTTGGCATCCCCTGGCGGGAGACGGTGAAACAATACCAACAGCAGGACTGGCAAGGGGATTGGGGGTCAGTGGTCAACCAAGACCTCACCTATCCCGACTATTACAACGCCTCTTTCCATGGTTATGACCAAGGCCATATGTGTTGGGACGCGGCCTTTGAATTTGAAGTGGCCGCCAACGCGGTTCATTCCAGCCTTTATCCAGAAGCCGGGGCCCAGGGGGATGCTCAGTTACGGCGTAGTTACCACGATGTTTTGCTAGCCCAATTGCCCCAAGCACCCCAAACCATCCTTGATTTGCATTGCACTGTGGGCCTGAGTAGCTTCACTTTGCAAGCCTGTTACCCGCAAGCGGCATTGACCGGGTTGGACTTTTCCCCCTACTACGTCACCCTTGCCCATCATCACGGCCAGGAAAAAGGAGCCGACATTAATTGGGTTCACGCCCTACCGGAAGCCACTGGCCTACAGGCCCAAAGTTTTGACCTAGTTTCCGCTTTTCTGCTGTTCCACGAAATGCCCCAGGAACCCACCCGGCGCATTTTTCGCGAAGCCCGGCGCTTAGTAAAAACCGGCGGCCATTTCACTTTTATGGATATGAATCCCCGCTCCCAGGCCTATCTGACCATGCCAGCCCATATTATGACCCTGCTGAAAAGCACGGAACCTTTTATGGACCAGTATTTTGCTTTGGATGTGGAGCAGGAATTATTGGAAGCCGGTTTCGACCAGGTGAGTATTCAGTCCAATAGTCCCCGGCACCGCACTGTCATCGCTTCCGTACAACCCTAGTCGCCATTCCTGACTTTGACCCGTCGTAACCTGCTATGGAAGAAACTTTTGTCGCACCGAACGGAGATAGTGATAGCAATTTTGGCTTAGCCCTGGCCGCCCTGACCCAGTCTTTGCAAAAACTGCAAACCCGTTACGACGAGGTTCAATCCCAGAGGGCCAAGCAACAACAAATCCAGGAATATCGTGCCGATGTGGAAACCAGGCTCCAGGGGGAAGCCCAGGCGGAATTAGAGCAGGAATTGGCCCGCATCCGTTCGGAGTTGGAAGCGTTATCCCTGGAATTAGAGAGTGAACTGTTGACCGATCGCCAGTTGCAAAAAATGTTTTGGGATGGTCTACGGCGGGGTTTGATGGGGGATGTGTTTTGGCAAATAATCCGCTTTGGTGGCCTGGGTTTGGTGCTGGGTTGGGCCCTAAAAAGTTGGGTTGGCTGAAGAATCTGTCAACAATTGAGGCTGGCACTGGAACAAGTCCAGGAAAGTTTTGCCAGGGGTTAATTTTGCCCTCCATGGAGTTGCTGAAGCTGGGGAATTTTAAAGTTTGTCTTGGTTTCCCCTAACTTCAAAGTCGTGAAACTAGGGGACTTTGCCAACCCCCTCTAGTGGAGAAAGTGGCGCACCCCAGTGAAAATCATCACTAGGCCCAATTCGTTGGCCGCCTGGATCGAGTCTTGATCTCGCATGGACCCCCCCGGTTGGATGATGGTGGTAATGCCAGCGGCGGCGGCGGTGCGGACGGAATCGTCAAAGGGAAAGAAGGCATCACTGGCCAGGCAAGCTCCTTGGGCTTCTGCCCCCGCTTGTTTCAGGGCAATTTCCACGGATCCGACTCGGTTCATTTGCCCCGCTCCCACCCCCAGGGTAGTTTTATTTTTGGTAATGGTGATGGCGTTGGATTTAACGTGTTTACACACTTTCCAGGCAAAGGCCAATTCCGCCAACTCTGCCGCACTGGGTTGTTTCTCTGTCACCACCTGCCAGGCATTGGGATCTTCCCGTTCATCGTCCGCCGACTGCACTAAAAATCCGCCGGCGATCGCCTTAATGGTTTGACTGGGGCCGGTGGCCAGATCGGGGAGAATTAAGACCCGCAAATTATTTTTCTTGGCTAGAATTTCCCGGGCCTGGTCATTGCAACTGGGGGCCACAATACATTCCAAAAAGGTTTTCACCATTTCCGTTGCAGTGGGGCCATCCAAGGGTTGGTTCAGGGCCACAATGCCCCCAAAAGCAGAGGTGGTATCGGCATTAAAAGCCTTTTGATAGGCTTCTACCAACGTGGGAGCTAAAGCCACGCCACAGGGATTGGTATGTTTTAAAATCACCGCCGCCGGTTCACTGGGGTCAAATTCATTAATAATGCGCCGGGCCGCTTCCAAATCCACCAAATTGTTATAACTAAGTTCCTTACCCTGGACTTTTTCGGCCTTAGCCCACCCTGTCGCCTCTCGCCCTGTTTGGTACCAGCCTGCACTTTGATGGGGATTTTCTCCATAACGCAACGGCTGGCGCAATGTGCCGCTAATGCCAAATCGGGTTGCACTGTCCTCGTTTAAACCACTGAAATAATTGGCGATCGCCTGGTCGTAGGCATTGGTGAGGGCAAAGGCTTCCCCGGCGAATTGTTGGCGCAGAGCTAAGGGAATTTCCCCCTGTTCCTGTAGAGCAGTCAAATAAGCTCCGTACTGACTGGGGTTGGTGAGGACGGTGGTATGGGCAAAATTTTTGGCAGTGGCTCGAATCATGGCAGGGCCACCGATGTCGATCTGTTCCACCGCTTCGGCTACCGTTACCCCGGCCTTGGCAATGGTCTGCTCAAAGGGATAAAGATTGACTACTACCAGATCCAGCGGACGAATATCGTTGGCTTGTAAATCCGCTTGGTCACTGGCTAAATCCCGCCGGGCCAAAATGCCCCCATGGATGCGGGGATGCAACGTTTTTACCCGACCACCCAAAATTTCCGGTGCCCCGGTGTAATCACTCACCTTGGTGACGGGGACCCCAGCTTCTTTGAGGGTTTTGGCAGTGCCACCACTACTGATCAGGTCAAACTGAAATTCATTCACTAGCCGTTGGGCCAGCTCCACAATGCCACTTTTGTCAGACACACTCAGCAGGGCTAAACGGGCCATTGCCTTCTCCTCTTGGTAATTTTTCCGTCCTCCATTATCCCCCAGGAGTTGGACTCCCTTACCCTTTCCTGTCCAGACTAGGGGGGTGGAAATGGTACACCGCCTCGATCGCCTGACGACAACCATCGGCCAGACAATCCAGCAAAACTTCCCCTTTCTCTTTGGTAGCTACGGTGGCATCCCCCATCACCCCACTACGACTCACTTCCTTCGTTAACCAAGCAAAGGGCAAACTTCCTTCCATGCTCAGCAATTCACCGTCGGCGGGAATCCCCTGGGGAAATTCCTTCACCAAACGATCTTCTCGCACCAGCTCCGGCCAGAGGGCCATCATCAAGCTGGTTTCCCCATCCCCCGCATGGATACCGTGGGTCATCTCCTTGGGGGTGAGTAAATCCGCCGCACAATGGGGCATGCGCCAGGTGAAAAAGGGGAAAATTTGCAGATCTGGGTAAGTTTGGTGCAGATCCCGAGCGGCTATTTCCAGCACTTGAATTTGGCCCCCGTGGGAGTTGAGCAAAATCCATTTACGGAAGCCCGATTGATACAAACTAGCCGCCACTTCCTTCAGAATAGCCAACAAAGTTTCTGCACTGAGGGTGATGACCCCAGGGAAACCAATATGTTCGTTGGACTTGCCATAGTACAAAGTCGGGAGGACATAGGCCGGAATTTCCGCCCCTAAAGTTTGCAACGCCTTGCCCAAAATCCCCTCAGAAATGGCCGCATCCACCACCAGGGGTAAATGGGGGCCATGCTGTTCGATGGAACCCAGGGGCTGAATAATGATGGTTTTATCCTTATCCGGCAGAGCCTCAATGTCCGTCCAAGTCAGATAGGCAAAATAGCGCTGGGGAGGAATGACGGCGGAATGTAGCATGGTCAGAGGTTTAAATATGCCTTAACCTTAACGAAATTTTTTGCCATTGTCGGCGCTGTATCGAGAGTTGAATCGTTATTGTGGCGCTAGCTATGCTATGCCTCGATTTTTTCTCGATCCCATGGGCTAAAATCCATCTTCTACCCAGTTAATAAACATTGAAGTGAAATTTTGACCTGTTTGTTGGCTAAGTTGGGAGGATTTTTAGCTTTTCCCTAACCATCTCCGGGGTTAAGCGGGGAACACAAATAACACTTTTTATGGGATCAATTCTCAATAAGATTCCACTATTGCAACTAGCGAGCCTAGCGACTATGATGGATCCCATCGCCCAGACTGCTTCTAAGCGCCCCCATAGAACATGTCCTACACCGCCGATTCCCTCAAAGCCGAACTTAATGCCCGTGGCTGGCGACTGACTCCCCAGCGGGAAAAAATCCTCAATATTTTTCAAAATTTGCCAGAAGGGGAACACCTCAGTGCCGAAGAGTTACACCACCGTCTGGAAGAAGAAAAGGAAAAGATTAGCCTCTCCACAGTTTATCGCAGTGTTAAATTGATGTCCCGCATGGGCATTCTGCGGGAGTTGGAATTGGCGGAGGGGCATAAGCACTATGAGCTACAACAGGCTTCACCCCATCACCATCACCATGTGGTCTGTGTGCAATGTAACCGCACCATTGAATTTAAGAATGATTCCATCCTCAAGCAGAGTTTAAAGCAGTGCGAAAAAGAGGGCTTTCAGTTGATCGATTGTCAGTTAACTGTTACCACCATCTGTCCCGAAGCCATTCGCATGGGTTGGCCTTCCACTTTGCCCAGCAATTGGGCTTGCACCCGCAGTATTTCCCTAGCTTAAGCATTACGCAAGGCCACAATGGGGTCTAGTTTCGCGGCTTGACGGGCGGGAACCACACCAAAAAAGAGACCAATACTGCCGGAAATGGTCAGGGAAACAACTACGGCGGTGGGGGAAATAATCGTGATGAGGGGGGAAAGGGCTCCAACGATCACCACAATGCCCATGCCTAATACGACGCCAATTACTCCACCACTGGCGGAAACGATCACTGCTTCAATGAGAAACTGACTGAGGATGTCCTGTTCCCCGGCCCCGAGGGCTTTACGCAGACCAATTTCCTGGGTGCGTTCTGTCACGGACACCAACATAATATTCATCACGCCAATACCCCCGACAATCAGGGAAATACCGGCGATCGCCGCCAGAAGAATGGTCAGTCCCCCGGTGATAGTGTTGACAATATCTAGCATTTGCTTGGCAGAACTAACGCCAAAGTCATCTTCCCCGTTTTGGATATTGTGGCGCAGGCGCAAGAGGTTTTCCATTTGGAAAGTGGCCGCCCGCACCGAGTCACCATCCTGGGCTTTAACGTTGATCCAACTCAATTCGATGCCGTAGGGGGAAGTCCTACCCACCAGTTGGGCCACCATGGTATCCAGGGGAATAAAAATAAATTCATCTTGGTTACTGCCCAAAGAAGAACCCTTGGTTTCCATGACGCCAATGACTTCAAAGGTAATATTGTTGATGCGAATATTCTGACCGAGGGGGGTTTGGGTTTGATAAAGGCGATCGGCAATCTCACTACCGAGCACAGCCACCCGGCGATGGCGCTCCAGGTCCAGAGTGTTGAGAAAGCGGCCCTGGGCCACGGCAAAATTACGAATAGCAGGATATTCGGGGGTAGTGCCCACCACAGTGGCGTTGGTGTTGAGGCTCCGATGGGACACCAATAATCTACGGTTAATCTCCGGGGCCACCCCGGCCACACTGGGCACTTGGTCGGCGATCGCCTCGGCGTCACTCAAAACCAAGGTTTTCGGTAAATTGAAACTAGCTCGACGGTTACGTTGGGAACCGGGCAATACAAACAGCACATTGGGCCCCAAATCTTCCAACTGGGAAGTGGCCAACTCCTGGGCTCCCTGGCCAATGCCCAACATGGCCACCACGGACGCATTACCGATGACGATGCCCAACATGGTCAAACTACTGCGGAGTTTATTGGCCAGCAACATGCTAGTGGCCATTCTCAAACTTTCCCGAAATTCAATCACCGTTACCTCTGCTTGGGTTGCTTCCGCTAGTGCATCTAGTTTATTTTATCGATTTCTTCGATTTGACCGCCCCCAGCCCCAGGGGAAAGTTAAATTGAGTTAAAATTCTGTCCCGAGCATCTAAGATAGAATTTCCTTCTGCAATCCCCATACATCCATGGCCACTACCAACATTTCCGACCGTGAAAAAGCCCTCAACGCCGCCCTAGCCCAGATTGAGCGGAGCTTCGGTAAGGGGGCCATTATGCGCTTGGGGGATGCCACCCAAATGCGGGTTGAAACCATTTCCACCGGCGCCCTAACTTTGGATTTGGCCCTGGGGGGCGGTTTGCCCAAGGGTCGGATTGTGGAAATTTACGGCCCTGAAAGTTCCGGGAAAACAACATTGGCCCTCCATGCGGTGGCGGCCACCCAACAGGCAGGGGGAGTGGCGGCCTTTGTGGATGCGGAACATGCCCTCGACCCCGTTTATTCCAAAGCCCTGGGGGTGGACATTGATAACCTCTTGGTGGCCCAGCCCGATAATGGTGAGTCGGCCCTGGAAATTGTGGACCAGTTAGTGCGCTCCACTGCAGTGGATATCATTGTGGTGGACTCGGTGGCGGCCCTGGTACCCCGGGCGGAAATTGAAGGGGAAATGGGGGATACATCGGTGGGCTCCCAAGCTCGCTTGATGAGTAAGGCCATGCGGAAAATTGCTGGTAACATCGGGCGATCGGGCTGTTTAGTAATTTTCCTTAACCAGTTAAGGCAAAAAATTGGGGTCACCTACGGCAGCCCTGAAGTGACTACCGGAGGTAATGCGTTAAAATTCTACGCCTCTGTCCGTTTAGATATTCGCCGCATTCAAACCCTGAAAAAAGGCACCGAAGGGGAATACGGTATCCGGGCCAAGGTGAAAGTGGCCAAAAATAAAGTGGCTCCCCCCTTCCGCATTGCTGAGTTTGACATTATCTTCGGCCAGGGCATTTCCCGCATGGGTTGCACCATTGACCTAGCGGAAAAATGTGATGTCATTACCCGCAAAGGGGCTTGGTATAGCTACAACGGCGAAAACATCGCCCAGGGTCGGGATAATGCCATCAAATACCTGGAGGAAAATCCGGAAATCGCCGCCACCATCGACCAACAGGTACGGGAAAAATTGTCGTTAATTAATGCAGTTTTTCCGGTGGACACAGAGGATGGGGCGGAAGAACAGGGAGAAGAGGGAGATTTTTAAGCCAAGAAAACCTAAGAAATATGGGAAGCGGAAATCAAAAAGCCCGCTAGAAAACCAATAATGGTGGCATAGGCCACGGAACTGCCTCCCAATTCATAGGCTTCGGGCATCATGGTGCTGGCTAACATGGCTAAAATTCCTCCGCCGGCGATCGCCTGGGCCAGGGCCACCAGTAATAGGGTGCCACTCTGGCCGATGGAGTAGCCCACTATGGCAATGAGGCCACTGGCCACTACGGCTCCAAACCAGAGGGTTAAAATTCTGCGGTTAGAAATGCCGGCCTGTTTCATGCCAAAGGAACTGGAAAGGGCTTCGGGAAAATTAGAAATAAACACAGCAAACAAAAAGGCGCCGCCCCAGGGAGTGACATGGGTGTTCATGCCGATCACCATGGACTCCGGAATGTTATCGAATAGCGTGCCCACCAAAATGGCCATGGGAGCGGAACTTTGGGCCAATTTTGCCAACACCTGGCGATCGCCTTCTGCCAATGGCTCCAACACTGAAACCGTATCTGTGGGGGGGACAATTGCTTCAAAGTCCGTGGCCAACTGCAAACGACGGGCAAGCTTACGGCTCAGGGCCAGGGCCAGATGGGGAGACTGGCTGAGAATGTGGGCAAAGTTTTCCTTATCCAACTGGTACAGCTCCATGGGAGTGACGGCCACCACCGTAGCGGATCGGGGCTCCCCGGTAAGTAAAGACATTTCCCCAAAAATATCGCCGGATTTCAGCCGATTAACCCAGGTTGTCCCCTTATATACATCCGCTTCACCGCCACCGATCAAATAAAAATAATCCCCCTGGTCCCCTTCCCGACAGAGTGGTTCCCCCGGTTGGGCGTGGTGGGGAGTCAGTAGGGCCGCTAGCTGATGCTTTTCCTCCTCAGGCAAGGCGTTCATCACCTCACTATGGGCAAGGTAGTCCACCAGCTCATGGGATTCAAGAATTTGGTGTTCCACCACATAGCGACGACTGACGGCGGGTTTACGCAAAAAGCCCCCATGTTCATCAATGTATTTACTCAGACTAATAAATAAAACTCCCCCGAATAAAAATCCCCCCACCAAAACCACCACATTGGCACTACGGTAAACGGCACTGGCAATTTCCAAGGCGATCGCCGCCATCAAAGTACCACTACCAAAGGCCATCACCGCCGCTAGAAATTTTCGTCCCGGTTGCCAAGCCACAGCAATTAAGGCCCCTAGGGCCATGCTGGAAGCGCCCAAAATACCCTGAAAGAAAGCGGTCAAAGCAAGGTTTTCCACCGTTCTAAGCAAATTTATGGTTATCGGACTGAATCTTTCCCAGTTCCATTAACTGCTAGAGGGTGGGCTAGAGGCAAGGGCCATGGAGCATGGGCAGCCAGGCAAACTTTAATACCAATCTACGGGAATGGAGTCGTCCAAGACCGGTTCCGGTGCAAATCCTCCTGGTTCCTGTGATGCTGGGGTTGGTGGGGGTGGATTAGGAGCCACGGGGTTATTCGCCGGGGCTGGAGCGCCTGGCATTTGGACGGGGATGGGGATGCCCTGTAAAGGAGGGGCAGGGGTACCTTGGGACGTGGGTGGCGGATTGCTAGGGGGAACAGAAGGAACAGGGGTTGCCGGTGGGGGCGGGGCAATTCTAGCTAAACTGCGGGGGGCTGGGGAAGCAAATAGGCGACGAAAGGACTGAATGCGATAATCCTTTTCCTCCGGTGCAACGTCCCAGAGGGTTTGGTAATAGAAAAAAGAAGCCCCCATGCCCTGGGCCCGGGCCGCATACACTTTATCATTCACCAGGGGCATGGGAACCTGCTTAGTGGGCAATCCCGTCAGAATACCAACGGCAGTGGGAATTCGGGTTTTGGCTTCTCGAAACTCAGCCCGCTGGATTGGCTCGGTAAAAGTGGGTAGGGATGTGCGATAAACCTGAACTATTACTTCGTCAACAATCCCTTTGCGGATCCAATCTAACCAGTCTTGTAAAAAGGTGTTGTAAGCGAGATTATAGGTGGCGGGGGAAACGGATACGAGAATATTAGGTTTAGCAGCTTTAATGCGAGCATTTAACTGCACCATGAAAGCCGTAATTTTATCAGCTCGCCAGCGAATCCAGGCGGGATCTTTGGGGTTGCTTGGGGGAGTTTTTTTTGTTTCCTGTTGGTATAGGGAAATGGTGTAATTGTCGTAGCCAAATTCGTTGGGCAAGGCGGTGTGATCGTCGAACTGAACTCCGTCCAAATCGTATTTGTTGACTGCATCCATGACCAGTTGGGTGATAAAAGCCTGTACCTGGGGGTGGAAGGGATTCATCCACATTACTTCTCCAGCGGCACTCACCGACGTTTTGGTGCCATCTCGCTTTTGGGTAAACCACCAAGGATGGCGTTTAACTAGTTCCGACATGGGGGGAGCCTTAAAGCCAAATTCAAACCAGGGCAAAACCAACATGTTGCGGCGGTGGGCTTTGGCGATGATATCTGCTAGCACATCCTGACCCTGGTCTCCCCTGGGGCTAAAGGGCTGCAATCCTTCCCTTTTAGCAAATTCACTTTCGTAGAGCACATAGCCGGAGTTCCAGACTACGGGGTAGATGGTGTTGAAATTTAGATCCGCCAGGAGGTTAATGGATTCAGTAGTGCGATTCTCATCTAAAAATCTAACAGTGTCGTTATTAGTGATCCACACACCCCTAATTTCGGGAAAGGCGTTTTGGGCTTGGAGTTGGCCAAAGAGAGGAAAAGGGTGAACGATCGCCAAACTTACTAGCAGACCGAGGAGAAGATGGCGCCAAAATGGCTTCCTGTAATAGGGCAAAATCCCTTGAAAGATTGAGGCGATCGCCATGGTGCAATGGTGGGGGGAGTAAATTAAAAAAAGGTTGAGTAAAAGACAAAGTTAAAGTTGCCTTAAATTTGACCTATCCTAGCGGTTTTTCTGCGTCAAAATGGGCAATTTTTCGGCTGAACTAGGGTTAAGGAGATGTTTCCCAGGCAAAGTATTGTAACAAGGGTTCTGGGGATAATCCCGTTGGTGTTTATCATAAAAGGTAGAAAAGCAACCGGGGATCAATGCAGAGCAGGGATAAAAACGCGTTAAAACTGCCCGGTTAATCATATTTTGAGCTGGTGTCTGAGCTCGACAAGTTAATCAAACAAACGGACGTTGCCTTGGTGGGGAGTGGTGACGGCGTGGCTTATTGTCCGGAGGAAAGGGGCTATGGTTACGAATGCAATTACTGACAACCGTCGGCGGGTGGTGATTTTAGGAGCTGCGGGGCGGGATTTTCACAATTTCAATCAGGTCTATCGGGATGATTCCCAGTATGAAGTGGTGGCCTTCACCGCTACCCAGATTGCTGGCATTGCCGATCGCCGTTATCCGCCGGGTTTAGCGGGGGCACTGTACCCCCAGGGCATTCCCATCATTGAGGAAGGGGAGTTAGAACATTTTTGCCGGGAAAACCAAGTTGATCAGATTGTATTTGCCTATAGTGATGTGTCCCACCAAAAGGTAATGCATCTCGCCTCCCGGGCCTTGGCGATCGGAACGGATTTTGTCCTCCTGGGACCAGATCAAACCATGATTAAGGCTACAGTGCCGGTGATTGCGGTGTCGGCGGTGCGTACCGGCTGTGGCAAATCCCAGGTGAGTCGCTGGTTATCCCAACGGTTACGCCAACTGGGTTTAAGGGTTTGTGCAATTCGCCATCCCATGCCCTACGGCAATCTAGAAAAGCAGACAGTGCAACGGTTTGCCACCTTAGAAGATTTAGACCAGGCCCACTGCACAGTGGAAGAAAGGGAAGAATACGAGCCCCATATCTTAGCTGGCCATGTGGTCTATGCCGGGGTGGATTACGGCCTAATTGTGGAAAAAGCCTCTTTAGAAAGTGATGTCATTCTCTGGGACGGAGGTAACAACGATTTTCCCTTTGTGCGACCGGATTTACACATTGTGCTGGTGGACCCTCTCCGACCTGGAGATGAAAATTTATACCATCCAGGGGAAACGGCGCTCAGGATGGCCGATATTGTCTTGATCCCCAAAACCGATGTGGCTACGGCGGCCCACATTGCCCAGGTGCGGGACTCCATCGCCCAGTTAAACCCCAGTGCCAAAATCATCCAGGGGCGATCGCCGTTACGGTTAGAACCACCCTTGGATCTGCGGGGCAAACGGGTCATTGTGGTGGAAGACGGCCCCACTACCACCCACGGGGGCATGGGCTATGGTGCAGGCTACCAAGCAGTTAAGGACATTGAAAACATTACAATAGTTGACCCCAGACCCTACGCTGTGCCGGAAATAGCGGCAGTTTACGCTAAATTTCCCCATCTAAGCCAAATTTTGCCCGCCATGGGTTACTTTCCTGCCCAATTAAAGGCTTTGGCCGACACCCTCAATGCCGCTGCGGTGGATGTGGTGGTGTCCGGCACCCCCAGTGATCTGGGTCGGTTAATTGCATTGCATAAACCATTGGTGCGGGTTTTTTATGATTACGCCGAGGCAGAAGAACCAGGATTAGGCACTGCCGTGGATTTATTTTTAGCCCAACGGGGGCTAGGGGGCAAAGTCCATGACATCTCCTAACCCCAGACCCATTGTCATTGCTTTGGGTGGTAATGCCCTGTTGCAGAGGGGCCAACCTCCAGAAGTGGAAATTCAGAAAGCTAACATTCGCGTTGCGGCCCTGGCGATCGCCAAGGTGGTGCAGGAATATCCTGTAGTGGTCACCCATGGCAATGGCCCCCAGGTGGGTTTACTGGCCCTGCAGGGAGAATGTGAAAAATCCTGCAAGCCCTACCCTCTAGACGTTTTAGGGGCGGAAACCGAAGGCATGATTGGCTATCTCCTGGAACAGGAATTACGCAACCAACTCCCCGGTAGGGACATTGTTACCCTCTTGACCCAAATTGTGGTTGATCGCCAGGATCCAGCTTTTTTGCGCCCCAGCAAACCCATTGGCCCCATTTATGACCTCCCCCAGGCCCAACAGTTGGCCCAGGCAAGGGGGTGGGCGATCGCCGCTGACGGCGAAGGTTACCGCCGGGTGGTAGCTTCCCCGGAACCGCAACGCATCATTGAGCTAACCACCATTCAACTGCTAGTCAACAGTGGTGCCTTGGTAGTCTGTGCCGGGGGCGGGGGCATTCCCATTGTGGTAGATGAAGCCGGGGGCATGCAGGGGGTGGAAGCTGTGATCGACAAAGACTTGGCCGCCGCTCTGTTGGCCAAAAATCTCCAAGCGCAGGGGTTACTACTCCTCACCGATACCGATGGCGTGTATGAAAACTGGGGCACTAATTACGCCCACCGTTTCGAGCGAACCACCCCGAAAAATCTGCGCCGTTACCGTTTTGCGGAGGGCTCCATGGGACCAAAAGTGGAAGCGGCCTGTCGCTTTGTGGAAGGCACTGGGCAGTGGTGTGGCATTGGCCAGCTAGGGCAAGCCTGGGAAATCATCCACCGGCAGGGGGGCACAATGATCACCCCTTAAGCGCAGTTCTTGGTTTTCCACTTACTTTACTGACGGTCAATGGCAACATCAGAGAAATGAATGGCTAGGTTAGAGATCAACCCTTAAATTTCATCCCAACCAGCTACCCCAGAAGACATCACATAGCTAGTCACCGTTGCTTCAAAGAAGTTCGCCTTGGTGTGGGCTTCTTTTTTCGTATCGGAAAAACGCTCCAAGTGGGTGTAGGGACTTTTTCCATAGCGGGGTTCATTGTAAAGGGGATCCAAACCGATCGCCCGCAGACGACTGTTAGCAAGGTATTTGGTGTACTGTTCCGTACTAGATTCCGTAATGCCGAGGATATTGTTGCCGACAATGTGGTTAGTCCAACGACATTCAAACTCCACTGCCTTGTCAAACATTTCATAAATTTGATCTGTGGAGTGGGTGAAGACTTGCATCGCTTCGGGAATTAGCTTTTGGTAGAGACGCACGTGGCTCAACTCATCCCGGTTAATCATTTTAAAAATGTCGGCGGAACCGGGCATTAACATGCGGGAAGCCAGATTGTAAAAGTAAATGAAACCATTGTAGAAATATAATCCTTCCAACAAATAGTCCGCCATTAAGGCGACAAAGTAATTTTCCTGGGTGGGATGATCGACATATTTTTGGTAGAGCATGGCAATGTACTCGCACCGTTCTTTTAACACCCGGTCTGTGCGCCAAAATTCGTACACTGTATCCCGCTTTTCTGTGGGAATAATCGTCTCGATCATGTACTGGTAGCTCTGGTTGTGCATGCCCTCCTGGGAAATTTGCTCCGCCATACAAAGGCTAATTTCTGGAGCAGTAACGCTACTTTTCAAATGGGGAATGTTACAGGTTTGGACAGAATCTAGAAAGGTCAAATAAGACAAAATTCCGTCGAAAGCATACCGTTCTTCGTTGGTTAGGTTCCAGTAATCAGTAACATCCTGGGTAATATCTAAGCGCTGGGGAATCCAAAAGTTCTCTCTCATTTGCTGGTACAAACCCACTGCCCAGTTGTAGCGGACATCGTTTAATTGCATCAAATTGGTGGTGTTACCAAACCAAATGGTACGGTTCTCGACGGAATCGTTGCCAGTGGGGTTAAAAATGGGGGTCACAGGCATGGGCGCTGTGGGATTAACGGTGCTGACAACCATGGAATTTGGGCAGGGAGATTTGTGAACTGGCCTATTCTAACCTCGCTAGCAGATTTTTTCGAGCGCTTGAATTAATGGTGGTTTCAAAAATCAGCACACTGTTTTCCCATTGGTTCAGAGAAGCCTGGTTAGTTCACACGATCCAACTATCTCGACAAAGGCCACACAACTCTATACAATTCTTGTTTAGCTCGGCGCCGCCCCGCAATTTTTTAGAATTTTTTATGGCTCTTTCGCTACCGACAAGGGTGAACTGGTCCCCCATTCAGCGCTACTTAGAACTTTTACAGATATTAGTGGAGCGCAACCTGAAAGGCCGTTACCGGGGTTCCTTTTTAGGGGTTTACTGGTCATTGCTAAACCCCCTAATTATGACGGGGATTTATGCGGCCATTTTCGGCGCGGCCTTTGCCTCCTTTTATGGTTCCGCCCTGAACTATGTGCTGGCGGCCTTCACGGGGCTGTTGGTAATTAACTTTTTTTCCTCTTCCACCAGTCAAGCTCTGTCCAGTGTGGTGGCCAGTGGGGGGCTAATGAACAAGATTAAGCTGCCCATCAGTGTCTTTCCCCTGTCCATGATCATTGCCAACGTTTTCCAATTTGTGGTGGGGCCACTCCCCCTCTTGGCGATCGTGACTATTTATAAGTCTTGGGAGTCTGGCTGGTGGTTGGTCAATGCCCTTTGCCTCTTCTTTCCCCTCTTGGCCCTGAGCCTAGTGTGCACTGGGGTGGGCTTTTTTGTCAGTGCCCTTTATGTGTTTTTCCGAGATTTGCCCTACTTCTATGAGCTAGTTACCTTCATGCTCTGGATTGGCTCGCCTATTTTTTATCCATCGGAAATTGTGCCGGAACAAGTGCGTCGCTTTTTGGTCATCAACCCCCTGTTACCGATCATCGACAGTATTCGTCAAATTTCCCTGTCGGGGGATTTGCCTGAGTCTGGTTTGATCGTCCATGGACTATTAAATGGTTTAATCTTATTGGCCTTGGGTTGGTTCTGCTTTCGCTCCTGGCAAAAGAATTTCATGGATCTGTTGTAAAGCTAATTTTAGATGTCTGAAGTTATTCGTCTTGATAAGGTTTCTTTGTACCGTCGGACCCAGGAGGAGTTTTCCTACGACCTGAAGCGCACCGTACTATCTTTTATCGAAGGGAAATATCGTAAGCCTTCCCGTAAGCTGATCCTAGACAATATAGATTTTACGGTGGTGACGGGGGAAAAAATTGGCATAATTGGCTCCAATGGTTCGGGGAAGTCTACCCTGCTCAAGGTAATTTGCGGCATTTTGGAACCCTCCGCTGGCAGTCTAAGGGTAAGGGGAGAAATAGCCCCCTTAATTGAGTTGGGAGCTGGCTTTGACCCGGATTTATGTGTGCGGGATAACATCATTCTCTACGGCGTCATGCTGGGATTTTCCCGCCAGGAAATGTTGGACAGGGTAGATTCCATCCTTGATTTTGCTGAGTTGCAGACCCTGGGTGATATGCCGGTGAAGTCCCTTTCTTCGGGGATGTCGGCCCGGTTGGGCTTTGCCATTGCCACCGATGTGGAACCGGATATTCTAATTTTGGATGAAGTCCTGTCGGTGGGGGATGAGAGTTTTAAGCATAAGTCCCAGGCCCGCATGGATAAGCTCTGGGGGCATAACACCACTATTCTGGTAGTTTCCCATAGCCTGAGTTTTATCCAAGATGCCTGTCCTACTACCATTTGGCTAGACCGGGGGGTGGTGCGTTACATGGGCAAAACCTCCGAGGCGATCGGTCAATACCTGGAGGAGGTCAAACGCCACGATGCCCTCACTATTCCCCAATAATTCTGGCAAGTTGCCCCTTTTTTGCTTTACTGGGAACGGATATTTTTTGCTCAACAATAGTTAAAGAGAACATGGAGGAGTGATTATGAAAATTTTGATTACCGGTGGCGGTGGCTACATTGGTTCTGTCCTAACCCCCACTTTGTTGGCGGCGGGTTACGAGGTAACCGTGATAGACAACTTCATGTTCCAGCAAAATAGCTTGGCGGAATGCTGTCAGTATGAAACCTTTAACGTTATCCGGGGGGATTGCCGCAAGGAAGACCTAATTAAAGAACAGCTCAAAACCGCCGATGTAATCATTCCCCTAGCGGCCTTAGTGGGGGCTCCCCTATGCAGTCGCGATCAAATTGGCACTAAAACCACTAACCAGACGGCAGTGGAAATGATCTGCCAACTCGCCAGCCCTCAACAGCGGATTTTGATGCCAGTTACCAACAGTGGCTACGGCATTGGGGAAAAGGGTAAATTTTGTACCGAAGAAAGTCCCCTGCGACCAATTTCCCTCTATGGGGTAACTAAGGTGGAAGCGGAAAAAGCGGTGTTAGCCCGGGATAACGGCATGACTTTTCGCCTGGCTACGGTATTTGGTATGGCTCCCCGGATGCGGGTGGATTTGTTGGTCAATGACTTTGTGTACCGCGCCTTTTACGACCGGGCAGTGGTTATTTTTGAAGGTCATTTCAAGCGCAATTATATTCATATCCGGGATGTGGCTAAGGTGTTTCTCCATGGCTTGGAAAACTTTGAATCCATGAAGGGTAAGCCCTATAACGTTGGTTTGGAAGATGCTAATTTGTCTAAACTGGAACTTTGTGACGAAATTCGTAAATATCTGCCCAATTTTGTTTATCTAGAAGCTCCCATCGGAGAGGATCCAGATAAGCGGGATTACATTGTTTCCAACCAGAGGATTTTGAGCACTGGCTTTACTCCTGACTGGTCTTTGGGACGGGGTATTCAAGAGTTAATTAAAGGTTATACCATCTTGAGAAACAGCGTTTATTCCAACGTGTAAAAAGTGTTTGAACGCCCCCCTGACCTTCCAAGTTGGGGGGAACTGGATACAAATCATCAACTGTTGGGGAATTTAGGGGGTAGATAACAACTTTATCAACGTGATGCCAAGGTTCAAGGGCGGATTAACACCCGACCAAGGCAGAAAAGCTCGCCATTGTTTAGATCGAGGGATTCAAGGTCCACATCTTCCCCTAAATCAACAGTCAAACGCTCTAAGTTTCGGTTGGCGATCGCCGGTAGTCCTAGTAGGGTAATGTCTTCGAGATGTAGGGTTTTGGGACTGGCCAATTGGAGACGGGCCTGCACTAAAAGATCATGGCTTTGACCCTGGGGGTCTTGTACTTCACCCTTGAGCTGAAAAGATTGATTCTCCAAGGCGATCGCCTGCCAAAGGAAAGTGTAATTTTCTAACTGGCCCTGGGGATCTGCCACCCCCTGTTCCGCTAACAAAGCCACCAACAATTCCCCAAAAGCACCGGCCAGTAAGGTGGATGTTAGGGATGCCTGGAGATGGCTTTGGGAGATTTGTAACTCTCCACTGACCCGAATTGGTTCCAATAATTTGAGGGGCTTCCCCTTGATTACTTGACCAATGTTAATGCGGATATTTTCCCCCCGGAGTAACACCTTTCCTAGTTGTAGGCCTTGGTAAATGGCCCTATCACTGCTGAGGGCAACCCTGGGTACATAACCCCGCAAAATTTGTCGGTCTTTGCCGTCAATTTCCAACTCCAAACTCTCCACCGTTTCCACCTGGGAACGGAGCCAAAGCCTCAGGGCAGGGGCTAAAATTTTACCAATCAAATTACTGTCAACGGCTAAGCCCATGGGTTTGAAATTTAGTTGTTATCAAGCAAAGTTAACGGAACAAAAATTGAAAAATAAATAAGTTAGTCTGGGCAAATTCCCCAAAAATACAGCAAATCTTGCATCAGCTTAATCAGCACAAAACAGGCGTAATCCCTATGCTTTAAAAGTTTTACCGCACTACTTTAGATACTGTAACCGCTGTATCACTCATATTAATGGGAACTTCCTCCTTGCCAATCTAGGGGAAATTGGGCCTGTAATTCCCGCAACTCATCCCGATGGGCGGTAATGGTCAAAGGATATTGCCCTGGATGGGAGGGTTGATCCGGGTCCCCCAATTCCAACGTAATCGCTTCTACCCTGGCCGCTTTTTGCCAGTAAAAAGTTCCCGCTAGGGGAGCTAACCAGAGTAGGAAGAAAAAGAGAAAACCCCGTTGGGGCCAAAATACGGCTAACACCAAAGCGAGGCAGAGTAGTCCTAGGGCCGCCAACAAACTCAAAAACACCGCTAAAAATGGACTAGCCTGTACATTCCCCTCAAAGGCGATCGCCTGTTGGACTGGGTCAATGTTCGTAATGCGGTAGGCCCGGTTATTGAAATAGGTTTTAATCTCATCCAATATGCCCGCCTCGGGATTATCGATCCAAGCCCGGATTTTCTGGGTTCGATCTTTAACCGAAGAACGGATGAAAAACACCAAGCCAATCAGGGAAAAAATGGTAAAAAATAGGGTGGAGCCGAGAACGGGTAAATCCATAATATCCATAACAAAATTGTGGCAACTCTTCTCGTTAATTAGAAGATATCTAAATCAATGGCCGCAGATCCACCGCTTTTTAATTGTTTGAGTAAACTATCCAATTGTCGCCACACCAACGCCGCGATAAAAATGGTAATGGGCAAGGAAATGGCGTAGGAAATCCAACCATTACCCAGAAAAATTTGCACTCCAGAAGCTAAAAATACACAAACTCCCACACAAATACCAATAAAAGGCAGTTGTAAATCTAGGTCTGCCAACGTACTGGCGGGGGTATTTAGCCAAAGCTTCACTTTCTGTTTCAAGGTGGCTTCAAAGGCCGCGCCACAGGAAATCCCAACAAAAAGCCCTACCGCAATTAAAAAATAGGGAGGCTGGGGCAAATAGTACATATTCAATAAAAGAGGATAAAAGACATCCCTGATCATAGCAAGGTCAGACTTAATTTACCGGCACTAATTTTTAGGTACATTGGTTACCGCCCCGGTGAATCAACAAATTCTTGTCGCCAAAGAAATGGCCAGAATATAATCCCTATCTGCCGTTGGGGGTATGCCCGCGCCTTGATTGCTGATAATCTAGTTGGTGTCTACATCTCACCGCCGCCCTGAATTCAGGTTATCGCTTCCCCAATGCTGAAAGTGTTTCGTCAGTCCCTCCTTGTTGTGCTCACCGTGGCCTGTTTGATCTGGTCTGCCCCGGCGATCGCCGCTAGTTCTTCTTCCGTGACCGGGGGAGCTTCAGCTTTTGAAAATATCGTGTTGGCGGAAACGGATTTTCGGGACCAAGACCTGCTCACCGCCCAGTTCACCAATGTGGACTTGACCAGCAGTATTTTTGAAGCTATGGATTTGCGGGGCTCCGTGTTTAATGGTGCTAACCTCACCGATGCCAACCTCAAAGGGGCGGATCTGACCAATGGTTTGGCCTATTTGACCAGTTTCAATGGGGCTAATTTGGAGAACGCCATCTTAGCAGAGGCAATTATGCTCCGGACTTCCTTTAAAAATGCCAAAATCCAGGGTGCTGACTTTACCCTTGCGGTGTTGGATTCAGAACAGGTAGCAGCCCTATGTGAAGTGGCTGATGGGGTTAACCCCAAAACCGGCAACAGCACCAGGGAATCCCTTGGTTGTTCCTAAAAAAACATAAAACCATCGGGTTAAATCAAACTTGTCAAAAGGATAGAGTCTGTTGGGAAAATCCTGCCCAGTCCCCAGTTAGGGAGCGCCATGATTGTTCAAGGTTTCCCCATTTGTCGGAGCTTGTCAGGGAAAGCGTGGGGGGTGGATTAAGTAGACATAAATATTGCAAAGTAAACTCTTAGGCGACAGTAGATAGTTCGATGGAAAAACAATTAACCACAGTGGGGGTAGTTGGTGGTGGGCAGTTGGCCTGGATGATTGCCCAGGAAGCCCCCCGATTAGGGCTCAAATTGGCAGTGCAAACCCCGGAGGAAACCGATCCGGCAGTGGCATTGGCTGACAAGGTGGTGTTGGCGGCGATCGCCGATGGAGACGGTACCAAGGCGTTGGCTGAGCACTGTGGGGTAATCACCTTTGAAAATGAATTTGTCGATTTGCCCAGCTTGGAAAAGTTAGCTGAACAAGGAGTTACTTTTTATCCCCAGCTCGATTCCCTCGCTCCTTTGTTGGATAAATGGGAACAACGCCATTTTTTGCAAAACCTCGGTGTACCTGTGCCGGACTTTTGGGCTCTGGAATCATTGCCTTCCCAGTTGCCCGCTTTTCCTTGGGTGTTAAAGGCCCGTCGCCACGGCTATGACGGCCAAGGAACCCAAATTATTAATTCCCCGGCGGATCTACCAGATTTGAGTCAAGCCCACCCTGGTAGTTGGATGGTGGAAAGTTTTGTGCCCTACGAAAGGGAATTGGCCGTCATTGGGGCCCGCAATGCCAAGGGAGAAATGGAAATTTACCCAGTGGTGGAAACCCGCCAAATTGAACAGGTCTGCCGTTGGGTGGTGGCCCCCGCCGCCATTGATGCCGCCATTGCTGCCACGGCCCAGGATTACTGCCGCCGCATTCTCAACTATTTGGACTACGTCGGCATCCTGGCGATCGAATTTTTTCTGTTACCGGAATCGAGCCAAACCAATACCCCGGCGCAACGGTTACTAATCAACGAATTAGCTCCCCGCACCCACAATTCTGGCCACTTCAGTTTAGACGCCTGCCACACTTCCCAATTTGCTTTGCAACTGCAAGCGGTGACTGGACAAACATTGGGGTCATCGGCTTTGCATTGCGGCCAAGCGGTGATGGTGAATTTATTGGGCTACGAAGTGTCAGCAGGGGATTATCAACCACAATTGGCTGAAATTGCCGCTCTGCCCCATAGCCATGTGCACTGGTACGGCAAAGGGGAATGTCGCCCCGGTCGCAAGCTGGGCCATGTAACTTTGTTAAATCCTAATGTTGCATCAAAACCTTCCACCACCTGGGCTAAAGCTTTGGTGAAACAAGTGGAAGATATTTGGTACCCCACCGCTACCCATAACACTGTGGTGAATTAATCAACCTCAGGAACGTTGACAGTTAAAAACTACCAATACCGAGGCGGAGTTGAGAGCTTTCCAATAATTGTTCTTGCTCTATGTCCGTCAGTTGCCCATCCAATTGGTCTGAACGAATTTCATAGGGGTTGTAGTCTGCTTCTGCATCGATATCCCCCTCTCCCCCGACGCCCCCCAGCCAGAGGGCACTATCCTTGGGCAAAATACCGGCCAAATCCGCCGCACTGCCTTCCGATTGGGGCAAGGGATTAAGACTTTCTTCTGTCATCATTTGGGCTTGAACCGGCAACGCAGAACCAAAGGCGATCGCCGTTAGCCCGAGGGCTATAGTAATTTTTCGTCTGACGCTAATCATATTTTGCTCCTAAGATTTCAACTCGGTGCTTTGGTGTTATTAATTTCCACTCCTCAATGGGGCCTTAGTCAGTCCCTAGCATTCAGTATGGACGATTTGCCAACTGGATTTCCAGTGGTTGGCACAAAACTTATTCAACCCCTATTCAACCCCGTGGTGTTGGTAAAACAAATTCACTGCTTCGGCTAAATTGTTCACAATAAAATCCGGCTGATAGCGTTCCAATTGTTCTCGGTTGCGAATGCCAGACAAAACGGCGATCGCCGGCATATTGCCCTGCTGGGCCGCCAAAATATCTGCTTCGGTATCCCCCACCATCCACACACTATCCGCCGGGGGTAATTCGGCCAGGGCCCGTTCCATCAATAGGGGTTTATCGTTAGTATCGCCGGTTTTCACATAACCATCCGCTAAACAATAACGGCGATCGATGGGGAAAAAATGGTTAAAGTGATTGCGGTCTAGGGCTTCCTGCAGTTCACTTTCTCGCCGCATGGTCATCAGCACTAGATCAATGCCTCGGTCTTTGATGCCCTGTAAAATCTCCTCCACTCCGGCCAGAGGCTGGTCATAGGGCAAGTAGGGCTGGCTATGGACGGTGCGATTGCGGATGGCGACAAATTCTTCCGTTTGCTCCGGGGTCAAACCAGAATCAAGGCCAATCTGCGTCTTGGGCACCTTGCTCCGTTTCCTTTGCCAAAATTCCGCTTTGCTCAGTATGTTCAGATTTTGCCCAGGCAATTTAACTTGCTCCAGACAGTATTGATAAACCTGATAATACCGCTCAGAAACATCCATAATCGGGCCATCACAGTCGGTAATCAGTCTCAGCATGGGGAAGAAAGGAAAAGTAACAGTCCAAATTTTAACCGTAATTCGTTCCACCGTCCCGAGCTTATACACCATATTACCCAGAGCAAAAACCCCGATGCTCCAAGGTTCATATCCCTGGCGATCGGGGTCTAACTAGTTGGTAATTGTTCAAATAACTAGAATTTCCAAGTAATCGAGGAAAAACTAGGATAGTGGGGAATTAACCCCGCATTTTCTGGGCCCAAACTTTGGTGGGTAAGCCCCAAATGTAGATGAAGCCTTCCGCCGCTTTATGGTCAAATTGGTCTTCCATGCCGTAGGTGGCCAATTCCGCATCATAGATGGAGTAATCAGATTTACGGCCGGCAACATTGGCATTGCCCTTAAAGAATTTCACCCGCACCATGCCCGTAACCCGTTCTTGGGTTTTGACGATAAAAGCATCCAAAGCTTCCTTGAGGGGGCTGTACCATAATCCCCGGTAAATCAACTGACTATAAATTTCTTCGACGGTATTTTTATAGTGGGTGACGTCGGCGGTTTGAGTCAAACTTTCCAGATCCCGGTGGGCATCGATTAACACCAATAGGGCAGGAGCTTCGTAAATCTCCCGGGATTTAATCCCCACCACCCGGTTCTCCACCATATCCAACCGTCCTACCCCATGGTTACCGGCAATTTCATTCAGCCGTTCCACTAGAACAACAGGGTCAAGTATCACCCCATTTAAACTGACGGGAATGCCCTTTTCAAAACCGATATCCACATATTCCGGCTCGTTCGGTGTATCGGCGATCGCCTTGGTCATCAGATAAATTTCTTCCGTCGGTTCCGTCATGGGGTCTTCCAGGGGACCAGCTTCGATACTACGGCCGAGGATATTACGGTCAATGCTGTAGGGGGAAGACTTTTTCACGGGGGATTCCACGCCATACTTCTCTCCGTAGGCGATGGTTTCTTCCCGGCTCATTTTCCATTCCCGGGCCGGTGCCAACACCTTCAAATTGGGGTTGAGGGCCATAATGCTGATGTCGAACCGCACTTGGTCATTGCCTTTGCCAGTGCAGCCATGGGCCACCGCATCGGCACCGTATTTTTCCGCCGCTTCCACCAACATTTTGGCAATGAGGGGGCGGGCCAAGGCTGTGGAGAGGGGATAACGGTTTTCGTAGAGGGCATTGGCCTGGATGGAGCGGAAGGCATAGTCTTGAACAAATTCTTCCTTCCCGTCAATAACCAAGGATTCCACTGCACCACAGCGGAGAGCTTTTTCCTGAATCGGTCCCAGTTCATCCCCCTGGCCCAAATCCGCCGCGAGGGTAATAACTTCCTCTACTCCCCATTCTTGCATTAAATAGGGAATACAAACCGATGTATCCACCCCACCGGAATAGGCGAGAACGACTTTTTTGGCGCGACCCATACTGCTTTTACCTGAAGAACTGATTCAATGTGCCATTCTAGCAGTAATGTCTTGGTCAAAATTGTTTGTTTTAACACCGCCGAGATCCTTGCCCTCGGCTATCCGCAAGGGGTTTTGCCTAGCTGGTTGAATCTTGACCGCCGGCAAATGTCAGGCTTTCCAGATAGAGCGTATCAAAGCTGAGATCGACTCCGTTCGGCCATTCCACCGAACCAGAGACAATTCTTGCAGAGCTAAACAGAGAAATATTTTTGAGTTGGCTCGGCTGAAAATGCCATTGTTAAGCTAACTGTTTCAAACCCAACTATGGATTAAGTCAGCAAAAGTAGCGGGGACGTTCACCGGTCACCCAAATTGAGAATGTTTTCCCCATCTTTGTTGTATGGAGGCCATGTCGTTGTACCAATTGGATCCGGACAACCACTGCGCGCAAAAGTTGTCCAATAACGCATCATGCAATCTGACAAGGCAAAATCTTCCTCTTCATAACCGAGGCGGGCATCGAGATTTCCAAATATGTAAGGCACTTCGACTCCGTGATAAGCACCAAAGCGCGACGCTAGATCTGTTTTGGGAACTCGTGAAAAACGATAGCAATAAGTCGGGGCCGTCATCAATGCCGCCATTCGACGGGTTGGCTCGACAGCAATGCGGAATGCTAGTTCTTCCGCCTCTGGACTGCCAGGGGCAGTGTGAGTAAAGCGGGTTCCCTCATCCCCGTTGTAGCCAAGGATGCTCGGCACGGGTGCCCCTTTCACCGCCGCAAAAATCAAACCAGGATCTTCCGGCAGAAACCAACCATCAACCACAGGACAAAACAACATCTTGCCCTTATTAGCCGCCAATAAATCCACGTCTGAGTGCTGACGCAATTCATTGATTACTTTCCCCGGCGTTGTGCAACCCAGTGAAGCGGCGAACTTGGAGGCATTAGCCGCAGCGCATCCTGGATCTGTGCTCGCCTGAGGTAAACCGTGGGGGATTGTAAACCAGGTTCCGCTCTGCATAATCGTGTGGGAGAAAAGTTCCCTGGATAGCGGGCTGGCAAGGTGGCAAGAAATACTGATGCCCCCGGCTGATTCACCAAACAGGGTCACACATCCAGGGTCCCCGCCGAAGGCGGCAATGTTCTCCCTAACCCACTGCAGCGCACAAAGCTGATCGAGTAGGCCATAGTTGCCCGAAGATCCATGGGGAGATTCCTCGGCCAGTTCTGGATGGGAGAGAAAACCAAAGGGGCCCAGACGATAATTCACTGTCACGACCACTACACCGTATTTAGCCAAGTTCGCTCCATCAAACTCGGCTGCTGATCCGCTCCCAACTACAAAAGCCCCTCCATGAAACCAGACCATGACGGGCAGTTTCGCCGAATCTCCAGGAGCAGGGGTCCAAACATTGAGGTAAAGACAATCTTCGTTTGGTGCGCGTTGACGTTCCGTGATAACCGGAATCGTATCCAGGTATTGCGTGCAGGGATTGCCAAAGGAAGTTGCCGAACGGGAACTATCCCAGCTAACGCCAGCCACAGGAGGCTTCCATCGTAATGCCCCCACCGGCGGGACGGCATAGGGAATTCCCAGAAATGAGCCAAGCCCCTCAGAAACCGTCCCAATCAAGCGTCCTCCAGACACCTGAATTTCCAATGTGGTAAAGCCTGTTTTCATTTCTAGAGTTAACCTAGTCAACCTGCATGGATTTCTGGCATCTTAACTTTAAATATGGCAAGCAGGCTTAGGCTGAAAAAGTTGGGACTAACGATCGCCGTTAACCCTAGAAAATTTAGTTAGAGCCATGGCTGAGCACCACTCGATAATGGGCTTTGCCGTTTTCTAGATGGGCGATCGCCTCGTTAATCTGGTCAAAACTGAATTGCTCCACTACGGGCTTAATGTTATGACGCACAGCAAAATCCAACATAGTGGCAATGGTGGCGGGACTACCCACGGGGGAAGCGGCGATGGAGCGTTGCCCCATTAAAAGAGGGAAAAGGTTCAGCTCCAAAGGCTCCAACACGACCCCAACAAAATGGAAATGGCCCTGGGGCGCAAGGGTAGTGATGTATAAATTCCAGTCCAGCTTCAGGTTCACCGTGGAAATGATGTAGTCAAATTTGCCTTCCACACTGGCGATCGCCTCCGGATCGGTGGAATCAAGTATATGGTGAGCCCCCAACTCCAAAGCTTCCGTTTGTTTCCTGGCACTGGAGGTAAAAGCGGTCACTTCACAGCCCCAGGCCCGGAGAAATTGCACCGCCAAATGGCCCAAGCCACCAATGCCGATCACTGCCACTTTCGCAGTGGGTTTTAAACCCAACTCCACCATGGGGCTAAACACTGTGATGCCACCACAAAAAAGCGGCCCCGCACTGGCTAGGTCAATATCTTTGGGTAATTTCACCACACTGACCCCCTTGGCCCGCACCCGATCGCCAAAGCCACCGTAATGACCCACAATGGTGGATTCCGCCGTGGCACAAAGATTGTGATCACCCGATAAACAACTATGGCAAGTCATGCAATAGCCCGCATGCCAACCCAGCCCCACCAGATCTCCCACCTGCACATGGTTCACCCCTTCCCCAATGGCGGCCACAGTACCCACCACTTCATGGCCCGGTACGAGGGGATAACTGGAAATGCCCCATTCGTTATTGATCATGGACAAATCACTGTGGCAAACTCCACAATATTGCACCTCAATCTCCACCTCGTTAGCCCCCAAAGCGCCGGGATCATATTCAAAGGGCTGGAGTTTTCCGTTGGCTTCCAGGGCGGCGTAGGCTTTAATCATGGGCGATAAGTCTTTTGGTACTGTCAAAACTAGGTTCGATGGGGTGGCGGAGAACTTAATTTACCCCCGGGTCCCCCAAATTGTAATTGATTCTTCAATGATGGGCTAGTTATGTATTGGCGGTTACCCCAACTTTCAAACTCGAACACAACTGCTACCATGGAGCCTAGTAATCACCAATTATTTTCAGTAAGATTTTATGAGCGACTTAATTGTTATCGGCTACGACGATGAATACAAGGCAGAAGAAGTACGCCTTGCCCTGGCCAAGCTACAAGTAGAGCATTTGATCGAAATGGAAGATGCCGCCGTTGTGGTCAAAGACGAAAAGGGCAAAATAAAGCTCAAACAAGCCATTAATCTCACCAGTTCCGGCGCCGTTAGTGGCGGTTTTTGGGGTTTATTGATCGGCGTTTTATTTTTCAATCCTCTTTTAGGAGCAGCAGTAGGGGCGGCCAGTGGAGCCTTGGCCGGTGCTCTCAGTGACATTGGTGTGGATGATAATTTCATGCGGGAACTAGGAGAAACCATGTCCCCCGGTAGTTCTGCCCTATTTGTTCTGGTCAGAAAAGTGACCCCCGACAAGGTATTGGCTGATGTGAGCAAATACGGCGGTAAAGTGCTGAGAACTTCTTTGTCCCAGGATGAAGAGTCCCAACTGCAAGCAGTGCTCGATCGCCATGGTTTATTGGACGGCGTTCCGGCGGCCGAATAGTCATCGGTAGCTAAATGGACTATTCCCCTGGCCCTGATAATTAATTCCAGGTAATAAATAAATTGGAATTTCGCGGGGATTCAGGTTGCCCAACAGCTCGATTTTGACCAATCTTGCTAAAAATTTCATAGTCATATTTTCTTAATTCCCCATTTTGGCCGGCCTTGGTGGGGAATTTAATTTTGCTTAAAATTGTGTGGGATCATTATTGGAAATTGCGTTGCTGAGAAAATTATGATCAACATTTTTAGGATTTGGGCGATCGCCGCCAATGGTTTTCGAGAGGTTATCCGGGACCGGATTCTTTATGTGATCGGCTTTTTTGCCATTTTGATGGCCCTGGCCCTGCGTATACTGCCAGAAATTTCCGTCGGAGCGGACGGTAAAATTTTCCTCGACCTGGGTTTAGCGGCCACTTCCCTGTTGGGGGCGATCGTGGCAATTTTTGTCGGTACGGGCCTAATCAATAAAGAAATCGAGAAACGGACCGTGTTGGTGCTTATTCCCAAGCCCCTCAGCCGCAGTGAACTTATTATCGGCAAACATTTGGGATTATCGGGGGTGCTGGCTGCCATGTTGGTGATTATGACCAGCATTTACTTGGCCATGTTGGCCTGGGCCAAAATTCCTTTTTCTCCCACGGCCATCGTCATTTCCCAGGGTTTTCTCTTACTAGAATTGGCTGTCCTCACGGCGATCGCCATTTTATTTGGAGTATTTACCAGTTCCATTTTGGCCACCCTGCTCAGTTTTGGGGTGTACTTTATGGGGCATATCAGCCGGGATTTGCTCAAGTTGGGGGAAATTACCAAAAATACCAACATCGAAACCCTGACTAAATATCTTTACCTGGTGCTGCCCAATCTGGAAAGATTTAATCTCAAAAATGAGGCAGTGTACGGAATTTTGCCCACCAGCGGCGAACTTTGGGCCAACTTACTCTACGGCATTCTCTACATCACCTTGATGCTCACCCTAGCAAATTTGATTTTTACCCGCAGACAGTTTTAGGTGTTTTACATTTGAGAGTGTCAAGTGGGCAATGATATGAGATCATGAGCAACTTTGGCTAATGAGATTTTGAAAAAATTTCTATGCACTGCCTTGAATGTAATCAAAAATGGGTTTGTCAAGGAGAAGCAACGATTCAAGTGTAAGAGTTGCCAATATCAATTCACAAATCTCTCCAAGGAACGGGGTAAACCTCTCTGGATGAAACTAGAAGCAGTCCTACTGTACATGAGTGGCATGTCAATGAATGCTACGGCAAAACCATTGGGAGTTTCTACTCAGTCAGTGCTCAACTGGGTTAGAGATTTTGGTGAAGCAAACTATGAAAAACCAGCCCCAGACTCAGCCATGGTGGTGGAATTAGACCAACTGTGGCATTTTCTCCAGATAAAAAAACACGTTATGGATATGGAAAGCATATGACCGTCTTACTGGGAGACTCACCGACTGGGAACTGGGAAATCGTTATAGTCAAACCCTAGGTCGTTTGCTGGAGAAACTGGCAAACTGAAAAGTGACGGTGTACTGCACTGATGACTGGAAGCCTTCTCAACAACTGCTGGATGAACATCCTGATGGGTTCCATGTGATTAGCAAAAGGGAAAACCTAGGGATTGAGAGAAACAACTCAGATAATCGCCATTGGCTTGCCAGATTCCATCGCCGGACGAAGGTTATCCCCAAGTCAGCCTACATGATTGAAATTACCATGGCAATATTTGCTAAATTCAGGGTCAATGGCAGCATAGAATTGTTACGCAACTGGCGGCTTTCATTACTTTCTTGAACTCTCTCATTATTAATTACCTCAACCACAACAGCTAGGAGCAGGACTTTGTATTGCATTGGTTTGATTAGTGGCACTTCCGTGGATGGCATTGATGCCTGTTTAGTGGAAATTACTGGGTCTGGGTTAGATCTCAGGGTGGATTTACTGCGGGGAGAAACCTACGGCTACCCCACTGGCTTGCGTCAACAAATTTTAGATTTGTGCGGCGGAAAACCCACTAGCCCAGAGGCGATCGCCTTAGTGGATGACAATATTGCGAAGGAATTTGCCCAGGCGGCCCAGAAAATTCAACAATCTTTGCCCCCGGCGGACTTAATCGGTTCCCATGGCCAAACCATTTTCCATCGTCCCCCCAATGCCGAAAACTCCCTTTCCCTAGGCTACAGTTGGCAGTTGGGTCGGGGAGAGGCGATCGCCAGTTTGACGGGGCTGACCACGGTGAGCAATTTTCGGGCGGCGGATATTGCAGCGGGGGGCCAGGGAGCGCCCTTGGTTTCTAAAATTGACGTTTGCCTCTTGAGCGATCAGGATGAACACCGCTGTGTGCAGAATTTGGGTGGCATTGGCAATGTGACCTATCTTCCTCCCCGCAATCAGGCCCATTGGCAGGAAAAAATTTGCGGCTGGGACACGGGGCCCGCCAACGTCTTAGTTGACCTTGCAGTGCAAAAATTTACCCAGGGGGAAAAAACCTATGACCAAGGGGGGCAATGGGCAGCCCAGGGTCAGCCCCGGCAAGCATTGGTGGACCAGTGGTTACAAGAACCCTTTTTTGAGCAATGCCCTCCTAAATCCACCGGCCGGGAGTTGTTTGGGGCCCAGTACCTCGACAATTGCTGGATTGAAGCCCAGCGCCAGGGCCTGAATGAAACTGACTTTTTGGCCACTCTGACGGAATTTACGGCCCGCTCTGTGGTGACGGAATACCAACGGTTTTTACCCCAGTTGCCCGATCGCCTGTTGCTATGTGGCGGTGGTGCCCATAACCTCTATCTACGGGAGCGGCTCCAGTATCATCTTGGCCCCAACACCATAATTCAGCGCACCGATGATGTTGGTCTGAACAGCGATTTCAAAGAGGCGATCGCCTTTGCCGTGTTGGCCTATTGGCGTTTTCAAGAGCAGTTTCCAGGCAATGTTCCTCTGGTCACCGGCGCTAGCCAGGATTGTCTCTTGGGGGATATTCACTTTGCGCCAGGCCGCAACCGATTTGATTAATTATTGGTAGCTTCGGCCAATTCCGCTAGCCGTTCCTGTTGATCCTGGGAAATGCAGGATTCAATAATGGTGTGAATTTCACCTTCCAGGGCCGTGTTTAAATCAAAGTTGCGCCCCAAACGGTGGTCAGTGACCCGATTATCCTTGTAGTTATAGGTGCGAATTTTTTCGGAACGGGAACCCGTCCCTACTTGCGATCTCCGATTGGAACTGATGGCATCCTGTTGTTCCTGGAGCATCATGTCATAGAGTTTTGCCCGGAGGATTTGCATGGCCCGTTCACGGTTTTGGAGTTGGGAACGTTCCTCTGTGCAAAAAATCCGAATGCCTGTGGGTTTATGGAACAGATCCACCGCCGTCTCCACCTTGTTAACGTTTTGTCCACCAGCCCCACCGGAACGAGCGGTACTCATTTCAATATCTTTGGGATCAATTTTAACTTCCACGTCATCCACTTCGGGCATGATGGCCACCGTAGCGGTGGAGGTATGTACCCGCCCCCCAGCTTCTGTCACCGGCACCCGTTGCACCCGATGCACTCCCGCTTCAAATTTCAATTGACTGTAAACCCTTTCTCCCTTCACTTCGAGAATTGCTTCCTTAAAGCCCCCCATATCCGCCAAGGACTCACTCAACAGACTCACTTTCCAGCCTTGGCTCTCGGCATACCTTGTGTACATTCGCACCAAATCCCCAGCCCAAATACTAGCTTCGTCTCCCCCGGTGCCAGCGCGGATTTCCAACATGATATTTTTCTCATCGTTGGGATCCTTGGGCAAAAGCAGGATAGTTAGACGTTTTTCCAACTCCCTAATGGCATTTTCCAACTCCTCCACTTCCAACTGGGCCATTTCCCGCATTTCTGGGTCATTGCCGGATTCTTTGACAATTTGCCGAGCCCCTTTTAAATCCTCTTGGCTTCTTTTCCAAGTGTCGTAGGTATCAACGGTTTCTTCCAATGATGAGCGGGCTTTGGCCACCCGTTGCAATTCATCGGGGTTGGTGGCAATGTCCGGATCCGCCAGCATCCTAGTCAATTCCTGATAGGTCTGCTCCACAGAAGCTAGTTTGTCTAAGAGGTACGTTTCCGCCATGGTCTGCCTTGGGTCAAAATGCTCAGTCTTCTATTCTAACTCCCCCAAGACCCCCCTGCTTTCTCCCGCTGTATTGACCGCCCACTAATCAGTCCGCATCTTCAAATAAAAGCTCTTCCAGGATATGTTTTAGTTCGTCATTGTCGGGGTGTACCAACTCAATTTCTGTTTCACTAACGGCTTTAGCAAGGAACAACAAAGGGGCGAGGGGAGTGTAAATGCTATAGCGTTCTTCCTCGTGGTAAAAACTAGCCAAGAACTGCAACTCTTCCTCTTCCATTTCAGCGGCGGCATCGTTGCCCTCAATTTCTAGGGTGAGAATATCTTCGTCTTCAATGGGGGGCAATTCACCGCTAACAGTGAGGGTGTAAGCAGTGTACTTCAATGACAAATCCAATTCTGCTAGTACAGCCTTAGCATCGGCAAAAATACGGCTAATTTCTTCTTGATCCTCTAGTAAAATTGCCTCGGCATCTTCTGTTTCTTCATCATCATCTTCCCAGGCAATAATCACCACTGGGATATCAACAGGCATCAATAATAAATATTGAGCATCTTCTTCTTCAAGGGAATTTTCCACGTAGCAATCTAAGGCCCGCCCCGCTTCATCGTAGAGCGTTATGCTATCGCTTTCATCCGGTTCATTTTCTTGATTAAACAGATAAGCAGACATATAACTTAATAATATTATTGAGTATTAAGAGTATCACGGAAGAAGCAGATATTTAAGAAGGGAGCTTAATTAAAGTTTAGGTGATCTAGCCAATTGCTTTTTTCAATAGTGTTAACTCCATTGATATCCGTAAGATTATATTGCAATGGGGTAATGGTGATGAAGTTATCTTGGCTGGCCTGCACGTCGGTGGGAATGCGACGGTTGAGCCGGAGATAGTCCGGTTGGGGAATTTCCTTTACCCTTTCCCCTGCTAGCCAGTAGTAGCGTTTTCCCCGGGGATCGTACCTTTCTTCGAAGGTTTCGCTATAGCGCTGTAGTCCCTGACGGGTGAGCTTAACTCCGGCAATCTGATCCGCTGGCACCGCCGGAATATTGATGCTAAATAAAGTCGGCTCCGTCAATGGCGATCGCCAGAGATGTTGGACAAAGCAGTTGGCAAAATCAGCGGCGGGCTGGAAATCCGTGGCGGTAAAACTAACCAAACTCAATGCAATGCTGGGAATGCCCTCGATCAACCCTTCCATGGCGGCGGAAACCGTACCGGAATATAAAACATCAGTGCCGAGGTTAGCACCGTGGTTAACTCCGGAAAGGACAAAATCTGGATAGCGGGGCATCACCGCATGGAGAGCAAACTTTACACAATCAGCAGGGGTGCCAGAACAGGACCAAGCCTTGATACGGGGATCAAACACATCCTCCACCATGCCCGCTCGGATTGGTCGATGGAGGGTCAGGCCATGGCCTGTGGCCGATCTTTCCCGGTCAGGACAGACCACTGTGACTTGATGCCCGGCGGCGGCCAGGGTGTTGGCCAAGGTACGTACCCCTTGGGAAAAAATACCGTCATCGTTACTGACGAGGAGATTGAGGACCGGGGATGGGGTCATGGGACACCAAAGAATCGAGATTGTGCCTTTCAGCCTTAACGATATCAGGCTATGTCCCGCTTAAGCTCCGATTATTGCCAGCTAACTCCTTGGCTCCCTGGGGCCATAACTGGGAAGTATTTTGTGCCTTTGGCCAATGGGGCGATCGGTCCCAAATGGACTAATCCTGCTTTCACAAGAAAAAATTTTTCTTTTTTAATGGTTTATTTTTCCCAATAAAACCTTTTTTTTACCTTTGGAAACCAACCGTAATCTGAGAAACTGTCTTGTTTTTTTTAAGAAATATTATTAATCTGAAATTCAAGAGAGGTTAATCAACGCCAATTATTATCTCGCATTATTAATCCTCCTTTATATATCTGGTTTAATTGGATTTGACTGGTCGTTATTGTCAAAATAACCAGCAAAAATTAAATTCAAGCTTAAAACCAAAATCTTACTTCGTAATTATTCGCCATGACTACTACCCAATTAGGATTACAGGAACAAAGCCTGTGGTCACGGTTCTGCCGTTGGATTACTAGCACTTCTAATCGCCTCTACATCGGTTGGTTTGGGGTGTTAATGATTCCCACTTTGCTGACCGCAACCACCTGTTTCATTATCGCTTTTGTCGCCGCTCCACCGGTGGATATTGATGGTATTCGGGAGCCCATTGCTGGTTCTTTACTGTACGGTAATAACATTATCACTGCTGCTGTAGTACCCAGTTCCAATGCTATTGGTTTGCACTTTTATCCCATTTGGGAAGCCTCTAGCCTCGATGAATGGCTCTATAACGGTGGCCCTTATCAACTGATTATTTTCCACTTTTTGATCGGAATTTTCTGTTATCTCGGTCGCCAATGGGAATTGTCCTACCGTTTGGGAATGCGCCCTTGGATTTGTGTCGCCTATAGCGCCCCCGTTGCTGCGGCTACCGCTACGTTATTGATCTATTCCATTGGCCAAGGTTCTTTCTCCGATGGTCTACCCCTGGGCATCAGTGGCACTTTTAATTTCATGTTGGTGCTGCAAGCGGAACATAACGTCTTGATGCATCCTTTCCACATGTTAGGCGTAGCTGGAGTGTTCGGTGGAGCATTATTTTCCGCTATGCACGGTTCCTTGGTAACTTCTTCGTTAATTCGCGAAACCACTGAAGTTGAATCCCAAAACCAAGGTTATAAATTTGGTCAAGAGGAAGAAACCTATAACATCGTCGCCGCCCATGGTTACTTTGGCCGTTTGATTTTCCAATATGCTTCCTTTAACAATAGCCGTGCCCTCCACTTTTTTCTTGGTGCTTGGCCCGTGATTGGGATTTGGTTTGCTGCCCTTGCCGTTTGTTGCTTTGCCTTCAATCTCAACGGTTTTAACTTCAACCAGTCGATTCTGGATGCCCAAGGTCATCCCGTTGGCACCTGGGCCGATGTCATCAATCGAGCCAATATTGGTTTTGAGGTGATGCACGAACGCAACGTTCATAACTTCCCCTTGGATTTGGCTGCCGGTGATGCCCAAATGGTCGCCCTCAACGCCCCCGCCATTGAAGGCTAATGCCATTGCCATAGCTGACTGTTGGACTTCGTTTCATTTGGTTAATCAAGGGCACTCTCGGAATGGGGTGCCTTTTATGTTCCAAGGTTAAAGTTAAGTCAGTAAAGTTTAAGTCTATTTTGGGGGTGAAACGCAATGAATCAATTTAAGGACTGGGGTTTTTCCACTGATTGGTGGCAAGGGAAAAAAGGTGAATATTGGGTGCTGGGGCAAGCAATTCTCTCCCTCGGATTTGTACTTTTACCGGTTTATACTCCCACTAATTTTCAATTACTAGCTGAACAGAATCAGTTAATTATCTGGGCTGGAACTTTGGTTTTTGGCACGATTGCCGCAGTTCTACTAATTGGTGGTGGTCTACATTTAGGAGAAAATCTGACTCCCTTACCCCATCCCAAACAGCATAGTCAATTGGTTACCACTGGTATTTACGGCATTATTCGCCATCCCCTCTACGGCGGCGTGGTTTTTCTGGCGATCGCCTATGGATTTTGGCAATGGAGTTTGGCCCATTTAATTGGGGCAGTGCTGTTATTTGTATTTTTTAATTTCAAAGCTAACCGAGAAGAAATCTGGCTAGAAAATAAATTCAGCGACTATGGCGATTACCAAAGCCGGGTAAAAAAATTGATTCCTTGGCTTTATTAAGGGAATATCAAGAAAAATGACGAGGAAAAATTATGTGGGATGAAAGACTTAACCAGTCAGAATACGTTTACGGTACAGAACCCAATGAGTTTTTAGTCAGTGTGGCGGGGCAAATTCCCCGGGGCAAAGTTCTTTGTTTAGCGGAAGGGGAAGGGCGCAATGCTTGTTTTTTAGCAAGTTTGGGTTACCAAGTAACAGCGGTAGATCAATCCTCCGTTGGTTTAGCTAAGGCGCAAAAGTTAGCCCAGGAAAAAGGTGTAAAAATTACCACCATCCAGAGTAATTTGGCAGATTTTGAAATTATTGCCGATGCCTGGCAAGGTATTGTTTCTATTTTCTGCCATTTACCTTCCAGTTTACGAAAACAACTTTATCCACGGATTTACCAAGGCTTAAAATCTGGCGGAGTGTTTATTTTAGAAGGATTTGCCCCGGAGCAATTGCAATATACAACCGGTGGTCCCAAGGACTTAGATCTACTCCCAAACTTGATGACTTTACGAGAAGAATTGTCCAGTTTTGCATACTTAACCAACCACACTTTAGAGCGGCATTTGAACGAAGGTATTTACCATCAAGGTAAAGCAGCTCTAATCCAAGTATTGGCAAAAAAATAATCCTGATTTAACCAGACCATTTCTATGCAATTAATTATTGTTCGTTGCCTTACTGTTTTCTTTTTAACTTTCTGCTTAATGGGTTTTAATTTCCAACCTACCCTGGCCGCAAGTTTACCCCCCTCCTTCAATTCTGAACTCAGTCCCCAGACCGAAACGGTAGACTTGGCGATCGAGCAGTTTTTAAATTCTCTGCCGGCAAACTATTACACGATTCGGACACCGGCAGTCCTCAAAAAACAGTTGGGTGATGCCCAGACTATCTTAGTGGATGTAAGAGAAGTTAAAGAATACCAAGCTGGTCATATTCCCGGAGCCATTAATATTCCCCTACGAACTTTAACCCATAATCTTACCCAACTTTCTCCGGATAATAAAGTTATTGTCTATTGCTCCACTGGCTATCGTTCAGCTATGGCGGTAATGACTTTAAAACTTTTCGGCTACGAAAACGTTGTCGGTTTTCCCCCTAGTTTTATGGGCTGGCAAGCGGCGGGGGAAATGACCGTAAAAACTTGACCAATCAAACTCAAAAATATGCCTTTTTGCATAGCCAAAACGACACTCTTAACAAAAATTTATTGTTATAATAAGAAAAGTAAAGGGATTCGATTTTGAATTTTACTCATGTCCCTTAAAACAGCAAAAAAGCTGACACAAATTTCTCTATTATCATCAATTTTTCCACAGGAGATTTATGCCATGGTCACCAATATGGGCTCTATTGATCGTTTGATTCGTTTAGTTGTTGCTTCCGCATTACTCTATTTAGGTTTATTTTTCTACTCCGGCACCAGCTTAGGTTTGGGTCTTACCGCTGGAGGGGGATTGATGCTATTTTCCGCCACTTTTGGTTTCTGTGGACTGTACAAATTACTCGGTATCAATACCAAGTAAGTAAGCTCAAGCAAAACCAATCGTCTCAATACAGTGGTTACCCCTTTTAGTTGGCTTAATAAAGTCCTGAATATAACAATGGGCACTTGCAGGGCGAATGATTCCGGTGGTATCCGCTGTATTTTCCCACCAGTTTTTACCATTCGTTTGGATTAATTTAAATTATGATCAACTCCTCCGCCATCGACTCCCCCTCTTTTTCCCGTCGTCAATTACTAAATTTTCTCACCGGCACCACCGTTGCCGTTACGGCCAGTGCGGGACTGTACACCGTGGGAAAATTCCTCGTTCCCCCCGCCGAAAAAACCGGGGCTGGAGGGGGCATTATTGCTAAGGATGTTTTGGGCAACGCCATTCCCGCTTCCCAAATTTTGGCGGAAGCTCCCGGTACCAGGGCTTTGGTGGCTGGTCTAGCCGGTGACCCCACCTATCTAATTGTCAAAGAAGACGGTAGCCTTGACAGCATCGGCATTGTGGATGTCTGCACCCACCTAGGCTGTACTTTCCCCTGGAATGGCAACGACCAAGAATTTCAGTGTCCCTGCCATGGTTCCCGCTACCATCCCGACGGCTCTGTGGCCCGGGGTCCCGCTCCTTTACCTCTGAAAATAGTGCAAGTGGCTGTGGTAGATGATCACATTTTGATTTCCCCCTGGACTGCATTGGATCCTCGCACAGGGGAAAAACCCTGGTGGGTTTGATAATTTTTGATTTTTGGCTAACAATCTTCAAAGGCTAAACTATTTTGGTTTTATTGACATATGTGGATTAGTGCCACCGTTGCGTATATTCATTACCTCAGTTTCATGGTTGCCTTCGGCGCTTTGGTCACAGAGGGTCTGACCTTGAAAAAAGAACCTACCCTGGAGGAGTCTTGGCGATTGGTCATTGCCGATAGTATCTATGGCTTGTCCGCCACGGCGGTGCTGGTTACAGGGGTTTTACGGGTGATGTATTTTGGCAAGGGCACTGATTATTACCTGAGTCATCATATTTTCTTTGCCAAGGTGGGGCTATTTATCTTGGTGGGGTTACTTTCCCTCTATCCCACTTTCTCGTTTTTAATGTGGATTAAAACCCTGCTCGATCGCCAGGCTCCCGTACTGGAGGAAGGCAAAGTATCTGTGTTGCAATGGTTGATTCGGGGGGAATTGGTCGGACTGGCCTTGATTCCCTTCACCGCAGCCCTACTGGCCCGGGGCCTTTAGATTCTTCAGAGGTTCAAGACCTTTTATTTATTTGGCTGTATTGATCAATTCTGGGGAGCCTACCTTGGGCAGAGTAGTGGAATGATTTGGGAGCCACACCTTGAACCGAGTCCCCTGGTCTAAGACACTTTCCACCTCAATTGATCCCCCATGTAAGTCCACACAGGTTTTGACAATACTCAACCCCAGGCCTGTGCCGTGAATATTGCCCACATTACTAGCCCGTTGAAATGTTCGAAACAGTTTCGGTAAATCTTCGGCAGGAATACCAATCCCGTGATCAATTACTTGAATCTCTATCCCAGTATTGACAATCCCAACACTCAATTCAACAGGATGCATAGGTAACGAATACTTGACGGCATTGGATAGTAAGTTGGTAAAGATAAACTTAATCAATTTAGCGTCCATGAAAACTGGCTCTACCACATTGTCGAAGTTAGATTTAATTTGGTGATGACGGCCAATCCCCGATTGAATTGCCTCAACAATATCTTCTATTACCAATTCCAAATTCATTAGTTCTGGCTGAAACTGCAACTTACCCGACTCAACCCGGCCAATCAATAAAACATCGTCCAGCATTTGCTCTAAACGACGGATAGAGGTGTAGATTCTCTGCAAATGTTTATCCTGTCGTTCTGGGTGAGCCTGTCCATCAAATGATGCTAATAGTTCAGTTGAAGAAAAGATACTTGTTAAGGGAGTTCTAAACTCATGGGACACCATCGAAATAAAGCTATTTTTTAAGCTATTAATTTCTTGTTCTCGTTGGAGTGTTTGGGTCATCTGCTCCTCCTGACGACGTTGCTCGGAAATATCTCGAAATACCATGACACACCCAGCAACTAAACCGTTTGCACCAATAATCGGAGCGCAACTATCATCAACATCAATGGTTTCCCCATTGCGTCGGACGAGGGATACCCCATCATGTAAAAATTGATTTACCTGAGAATTAATCGCCGCAACAACAGGCGAGGGATAAAAGGCTTGAGTCTCAGTGTTAATCAGATTCAGAACCGTCGAAAATTTTTGTCCCACTGCTTCTTGATGAGGCCAGTCGGTTAAAACCTCTGCCACGGGATTCATTAGTGTAATCGTTTCATTGGCGTCAGTCATCATGACGGCGTCTCCAATACTAGCCAGGGTTACTTCTAAAAATTCTTCCTGTCGATTGGCTTGAGATTCCCCATGGTAACGCAGTCGAATTTCATGATAAATCCAAACCAAAATTACAATTAAAATTAATAGTGTAATACTAAAATTAGTCCAAATTATGACTGGGTTTAACTTCTCAGAAGTTCTAAAAGCCTGTTGCCGTTGATCCAGTAAAACTAATTCTCTGCCTTCAATTCTTTCTAAGGTTTGCAACAAATCAGACACAACAGAAAGTGCTTCTTGACTAGAATAGATTTTTTGGACAGTATTAAAATCTTGGCGATCAATGCCATGAATTAATTGATTGAGAATTTCATTATCATGAATCAACAATAGTCTTAACTGTTTTACATCCGGTCTTTGGTTGGGGTTATCCTGCGTCAGGGCATCAAGTTGATCTAGATGCCGATAGATATTTTTGAGGTGAGAACTATAGTAATTAAGGTTGGTGGCACGATTATTGAGGATAGTATAGTTTCGCACGGCCAACTGGGCTCCCTGAAGCGATAATTTTAACTCGTTAATTTGTGTCAGCACCTCCTGAGTATGAATTACCCATTGGGACAGGGTTTGGAAACGGGAGTTGGTCCAGAGAGAAGGTAATACCGAGATAAATCTCAGGACAATTACCAGGCCAAACCCTATGCCTAATTTCAAAAAGAATCGATCCTTGCGTTGATGACTGATGCGCTCCTGGGTCTGTCGACTAATACTCTCGATCACTCGCCGTTTTTGAATTTCAATTACCACTTGCCGCGCTAATTCCGTCATCGTTAGCAATTGGCCTGGTGTTAATTCTCGCGGTATAAAATCAATAATACACAACACCCCCAAGCCGTAGCCATCCGGGGTAATTAGAGGCACTCCGGCATAAAACCGCACCAATTGCTCTTTGAGATACCTCGGTTGATCCTTAAATACTGGGTCTTGGAGTGTGTCGGGAATAATCAGTATCTGCTGCCGTTTCAGGGCGACATTACAATAGGAGGTTTCCCGGGGAGCTTCCGTTAAGTCACAGCCAATTTTGGCTTTAAACCATTCCCGATGCTGATCCATTAGTCCAAACAGGGCGATCGGCACCTGACAAACTTCCTTCAGGGTTAAGACAATTCGGTCAAAGGCATAGTCGGGAATCGAATCTAAGAGGCGACAACTTTTGAGGATTTCCAGGCGTTTCTCTTCGTAGGCGTCGGTTTGTTCGTGCATTGGTCGTCCTAAACTATAAAGTCTGGTAACAGGTTGGATAGCTCCGGTACTTCTGAAGCTGTCCAGTCTAGACAGAATTGATAAAACTCTGACTCTGGCACAGGTCGACTAAACAAATAACCTTGGAGTTGGTCACAGCCTAGATTTTGTAAAAATCGAGCCTCAGTAACTGTTTCGACTCCTTCTGCGACCACTTGCAAATTTAGTTCATGACACAATTGAATTACCGACTTAACAATGCTGGCATTCTTGGGATTGGTATCCAGACCCCGGACAAAGCACTGATCAATTTTGACCACATTTACCGGAAGCACTTGCAAGTATTCTAGAGAAGAATAACCTGTGCCAAAATCATCGATCGCCAGGGTGATCCCCAGATTTGCTAGGGAAGTTAAGATTTCACAGGCCCGGGGGACATTGGCAATTAAGCAGGATTCTGTAATTTCTAATTCCAGGAAGTTTGGCAGTAGCATAAGTCCATGGGTGGAAAGCAAGTTGGCAATGGTTTGGTCTAAATTGGCCTGGCGAAATTGCAGAGGAGATAGATTCACCGCAATTTTTAGGGGTGATAAACCCAGATTGTTCCACTGTTTTTGATCCTGGCAAACCTGTTCTAAGACCTGTAAGCCAATGGGAACAATTAGTCCGGTGGCTTCGGCAATGGGAATGAATTTTGCTGGTGGTAAAAGGCCTTTTTGGGGATGTTGACAGCGGACTAAGGCTTCGGCCCCGACAATTGCTCCGGTGTTGCCATCAATTTTCGGTTGATAAAATACCCGAAACCAAGATTCCTCCAGGGCCTGGATTAACTCATCTTCCAGCACTAATTGCTCTAGGTTTTGTTCCCGCTGATGAGATGAGTAAAATTCGTAAGCTATTTCCTGGGATACTCGACTGGCAGCAAAATCAGCTTTTTCCACCAGGCCTTCCAAGCAAGTATCATCTTCCGGGAAGCAACTAATGCCCATCAGCATCGAGAGACGAGTGCGAAAAGTGCCGATCTGAATCGGTTTAACCATTACCCCATGGATTAACTCAACAAAGCTTTGAATTTCCGCCCTAGTCTTAGGAATAGTTGCAATAATCAGATAACGGTCATGATCCATTAAGAAAAGAGCATCCTCTTCCCCTAACTGGCTCCTGAGACGACGGGTTAACTCCAGAATCAATTCCTGCCGCTCCTGCGGGTTAAGCACCATTTCCACCTGGCGCAGTTGTAAAATCTGGAGTGAGAGAATTCCCACTAATTCCTCTAATGAGTGACGACTAGCTACCGTTTCATTGAATTTTTGCCGTAACAAAAAGCGATTTGGCAGACCAGAGTCCGGGTCATAGTGATAGATCTCCTCTAATTTTTTCCGTTCCCAGGCCACCTTGCTATCAATGTACTGTTCTTGAGAATTAACCTTGGCTAAACGAGTTGAAATAGCTTCGAGGAGATCCGCTCGACTAAAGGGTTTGGTGACATAATCATCTGCCCCCAATTTCATCCCGGTGCGTTGGTCAGTTCGATCGGCTCGGGCCGTGAGAAAAATAAAGGGAATTATTTCGGTGTCTGGCTTTTCTCGCAATGCTGTTAACACCCCATAGCCATCTAATTGGGGCATCATAATATCGCACAAAATTAAGTTGGGATGATTCTCCTGGGCGATTTTTAAGCCAGAAATACCGTTCTCGGCCACCAACACCGTACATCCTTCATCCGTGAGCATTTCTGCAATATTCTCGCGGATGCTCTCATCATCTTCAATCACTAAAATGATGATATTTGTCATATCCATTATTATTACCTCTTGAAATTTGAACCTAACTTGGACCTAAAATTTGCAAATTCAAACTAGGAAAATTGGCTCGTTGGGGTAACAAGACAACAGGGGGGATCTCAGTTTTGTACGTGGTAAACAATTTAAGATGTCAAACCCCATCGAAAGCATTCATTGAGTAGAGATTCATAGATGGTAATTTTCAATCTAGTCAGGTCATTTTGATAAGCTCAAATGCCTGATATGCAAAGGTTTAAGCGTATTTCATGCATCAAAAGCAACGGTGGTCAGCATAAATACTTGCCATGTTTCTAAGATGCACCCAGTCAACCAAAGCCGGAGTCACTAATTTGAAAATTATTCGGAATGAAATCCCTCAATAATTTCAGGGGTGGAATCTTTTTTTTGCAGTCTATCGCAATTCTAATCTTATTGCCGTTTCAATTACTGTACAAAATGTATATCGATTAGATTTAATATTTTTATTTTGTGAAATAAATTCAAAAAATGCCATGAAATGATTTTTGGATTTTCTGATTAATCACTATCAAGGAAACTGGCTCCATGGAACCTGGATTTTTTCCCTGGGTCAATTGGGTCAATGAAACCATGGCGATCAAGACATCCCTGGGCTAGAATATCGCTCAGACTCACACCTCCATAGTTCTCAGCCTGTTTGATTTTGCCCTAACCTGAATAAACCGCCGTTGCTTGGTGGCCTCGCCATGACTGACTATTCCGCCGTTGATAAATCGTCCTTTGCCTCCAGTGAGTCTGACTACATTCAAGCAGAGCTAATGGCCGAGGAAGAAACTAGGCCTAGGGTGAACTATGACCCAGGAGAGTCTAGCTTGGCGCCCCTAGCCCCGCCCCTGGAAGCAACAGAAAGTTTTGAATTTAGTTTTATTGACCGCCCGGTGCCCCAGGAAGAAGAAGAAGTAGAGAGCACCTGTCCCACTGAGGAAATTCTTACCCGTCTATTTACCCCCTGGAGTTTGGCGGGACTGTTGATGTTGGTGGCGGCCAATGGATTATTAACGGTTTATAGTTTGACTGCCCGAGCCCCGGGCCCAACGATGGTGGTGGCTCAGTTTGATGGTTTGCCCCCCATTACCCCTGGTTTACCCCCGGTGGCCGATGCGGGGCCTGGCCTCAATCCACAGGATCTCAGCGAAATGGCTGTGGTGCATGACCCCCAACCTACGGCTCCCTCTGCTCCCCAGGCGATCGCCAATCAGAATATTGCCAATGTTCCCAGTGCCCCCCCGTCAACCATGGTCCCCCCAGCCCAGCCGGTGCCCATGGCCGGCTATAGTCCCTATTTAAACAATCCTGGCTATTATGGGGCCGCCGCCCCCGGTAATATCACTCCCCCCCGCCCCAATCAGTCGGGTCAGCCATTGCCCACCATTGCCATTCAACCCATCCGCCAGGCTCCCACCCCACCCTTACCCCCTCCTCCTCCCCCGCCGATTAATACGGGTATAGGAAGTGGCGTTGTTCCTCCCCCTCCGGTGGCCAGGGCCGATTATGGTAATCAGGGCAGTGCCGCCCCTAGTTCCCCCTCCGCCAGTGGAGCCAGTGTGGAATCGCAGATGTATCAACAGTTGCCCAGTGGCGCTTCCCCCAGTGCCGTTGCCAGTGGTGGGGAGCAGTCTTTTAATCAAAATGCCCGTCAGCAGTTGACTAAAACCTATAATCAGGCGGGAAGTGCCACTGATCGGGGAACTAACCTTGCTACCCAACAGTTGGTGCAGGAACTAGAACGCCTTAACCAAGCTCCCTATTAGGGTTTACCCTCTTTGTCATGGAACTTTTTAATCGGGTTGGAAGGGTGTTGAAAGCCCAATTAACCCATTGGCAGCAACAACAGGAAGCGCCGGAGGAACTCCTCGAACGTCTATTGGGGGAGATGGAGTTGGAGTTGATCGAATTGCGGCGGGCCCTGGCCCAGACCATTGCCACTTTTAAAAGTACGGAACGCCAGAGAGATGCCCAGAAATTAATCGCCCAGCGCTGGTACGAAAAAGCCCAGGCTGCCCTGGATGGGGGGAACGAGGCCTTGGCTAGGGATGCCCTTGGGCAAAGACAATCCTATCAAAGTCATACAGAAGCCCTAGAAAAATCCCTCGGGGAACAACGGGCGGTGGTGGAACAGGTACGGGGACAATTACAAAAGCTGGAGCGCAAATACTTGGAGCTTAAAAGTCAAAAAAGTCTCTATCTGGCTCGCTTAAAATCGGCGATCGCCGCTCAAAAAATTGAAGAGATTGCGGGCAATTTGGACAATGCCAGTGCCAGCAGTTTATTTGAAAGAATCGAAACCAAAATCCTGGAGTTGGAGGCCGAACGGGAATTGCTCAATCCTCCCCCATCCCCGCTGGATAAAAAGTTTGAGCAATGGGAAGAACAACAGGCCGTGGAAGCAACCCTAGCGGCGATGAAAGCTCGACGCCCCCTGCCTCCATCTTCCCCATGAGTGGGCTATAAAGATTTTTGTGGAAAAATTAATTAACCGCTGACTGTGCGTTAGCCCTCAAAATGACCAATCTCCCCCACCAGTGTGAGCAAATTTTTTTGTTGGACGGCGGTCTGGAAACGGAAATGATTTTCAACCGAGGCTTTGAGCTACCGGCCTTTGCCGCCCATACCCTACTGTCCGATCCCCTGGGGCGGGAAGCCTTAAAGAACTACTTCCATGGTTTTTTAGATTTGGCTAAAGAAAAACAATTCGGCTTTTTAATTGACGCTCCCACCTGGCGGGCTCAACCATTTTTTGCGGAAGAATTGGGGGTGAGGGTGGAAGAAATTCGGCAAGCCAATTTTCGAGCGGTGGAATTTGCCAAAACCTTGAAGCAGGCTTATATCACTCAAATTAAACCTTTACTGATCAACGGTTTGATTGGCCCCTGTGGGGATGCCTATGGCGGTGAACATTTCAGTGATGCGGAGGAGGCCCAAGCCTATCACCGGCAACAAATTAGCTGGTTAGCGGAGGCCGGGGTCGATCTATTGGGGGCATTTACCCTCACCAGTGTTAATGAGGCGATTGGTATTGTCCGGGCTAGCCAAGAATTTTCCTTACCCGTGTCCATTTCTTTCACCGTGGAAACGGACGGTCACTTACCCACGGGCACTGCCCTGCCGGAGGCGATCGCCAGGGTTGATGAGGCTACCCATCAGGGAGCGGCTTATTTTATGGTCAATTGTGCCCATCCAGACCATTTCTGTTCCGTGATCACAGAAGAAGCTTGGTTGAGTCGCTTGGGGGGATTTCGCTGTAACCCTTCCCGCCGTAGTCACGCCCAGTTAGATCAAGCAGATTTTCTCGACATCGGTAACCCAGTGGAACTTGCCCACTCCTATTGGATGCTGAAACAAAAAGTCCCTTCAGCCAATGTGTTTGGAACCTGTTGTGGTTCCGACCTCCGCCATATTCGGGCGATCGCCAATGTCTTTGACGAACAAATGTAAGAGAGTGTCAAATTGTATACTTCATGGTCTGTCCCACCATCTTTTCTACAACGACAATATTTTCCTCGCCCGCAAGGAGAAAAATATTGCCGGTTCGCTCATCCAGGCGAACAATATTAATAGACAGACAAAGTTTGGTAAACCAGCAACACAACAGATGACACTAAATTTTTTGTTCTAACCTCCTTGTTACTTCGAGTAAAGTCCCCCCAAGCACCTGGCAAGGGTTAGGGCGCATATTTTAGGTCAATCCAACTAAACTGAGGTTAGAGTCTTCTCCCCAGCCAAACTTGCATCCCCATTGGCTTCAGGGGAATCAGCTTCCGAGGGGGGAACCGCCTGCCAGAACTGGCCAAGATAATCGGACCAGTTAGCCAAAATTTCCTTTCCTTTGGGACTGCCTGTCCTTTCTACATGGGCCGTGATCATGGCTTTTAATTGTTCTTCCCCTTTAGGAGCGGCAATCCGTTGCAAAGTGATAATTTCCGGGTTGATTTTTTCCGGTAAATCCCCCACTTCATCGAGGAAGTAGGCCAAACCGCCGGTCATGCCTGCCCCCACGTTACGACCCACCGGGCCAAGGACGACAATCACGCCGCCGGTCATATATTCACAACAGTGGTCGCCAGCCCCTTCAATCACCGCTTTACCCATGGAGTTACGCACCGCAAAGCGTTCCCCCGCCCGGCCGTTGGCATAAAGGTTGCCCCCCGTTGCTCCATAGAGACAGGTGTTACCGATAATGACGTTATCTTCTGGTGCAAAGCTCGCCTGGGAATGGGGCACGATGACAATTTCACCACCATTCATACCTTTGCCCACATAGTCGTTAGCTTCTCCTTGCAGATGCAGAGTCATGCCATCCAGGTTAAAGGCCCCAAAGCTCTGGCCCGCAGCCCCTTGGAAATTGAGGGTGATACTGCCGGTGAAGCCATTGTTGCCATACCTTTTGGCGATCGCCCCGGAGAGACGGGTGCCCACGGTACGGTCGGTGTTGACCAGACGGTAGGTTTTGGTCACAGTGGTTTGGTGGTTAATGGCTTCTTGGATGTCAGGATCGGCCAAAATGTCGTCATCCAACACAGGACCATTGCTGTGGACAGGCTCGTGGTTGAGCCATTGTCGATTTTGCTTAGTATCAGGCAGATTGAGCAAGCAATCTAAGGTCAGATTCTGGGTTTTACTCAACTGGACATCGGAGCGGACTTTGAGCAAATCGGTGCGGCCAATGATGTCGTCCAAACTGCGGTAACCCAGATGGGCCAACAGGGAACGCACTTCTTCGGCAATGAAATAGAAGAAATTGACTACCTGCCCCGGCACTCCTTTGAACCGTTGTCGTAACCGTTCCTGCTGGGTGGCAACCCCAACGGGACAATTGTTGGTGTGGCAAACCCGGGCCATAATGCAACCTTCCGCAATCATGGCAATGGAGCCAAAGCCATACTCTTCTGCCCCCATGAGCGCCGCCATCACCACATCCCAACCGGTTTTCAGACCACCGTCAGCCCGGAGCAAAACCCGGTCCCGCAGTTGGTTTTCCATGAGCACTCGATGCACTTCGGTAACGCCCAACTCCCAGGGAGAACCGGCGTGTTTGATGGAACTGAGGGGAGACGCTCCCGTACCACCGTCGTGGCCAGAAATTTGAATAATGTCCGCATTGGCCTTGGCGACCCCAGCGGCGATCGTACCAATGCCAATTTCCGCCACCAATTTCACCGACACCTGGGCTTGGGGATTAATTTGGTGCAGGTCATAGATTAGTTGGGCTAGATCTTCAATGGAGTAGATATCGTGGTGGGGAGGGGGAGAAATCAAAGTTACCCCAGGCTTGGAGCGGCGCAACATGGCAATGTATTCACTGACCTTTTTGCCGGGCAGTTGACCCCCTTCACCGGGTTTGGCCCCCTGGGCCATTTTGATTTCCAGCTGTTTGCCACTCATGAGATATTCCGGGGTGACACCAAAACGGCCGGAAGCAATTTGCTTAATGGCGGAGTTGGCCGTGTCGCCATTTTCTAAGCCGTGGAGATGGGGCAACGTGGGGGAGTTACCTTCCGCATCTACGTCATCTAGGGTGAGGTAGCGCACCGTGTCTTCGCCCCCTTCCCCGGAGTTGGATTTCGCCCCCAGCCGATTCATGGCGATCGCCAAAGTTTCATGGGCTTCCCGAGACAGGGCACCGAGGGACATACCACCAGTACAGAAGCGTTTGACAATGGATTCCACCGACTCCACCTCTTCCAGGGGAATGGCAGTCTGGTCTGGATTAAGATCGAGCAGATCCCGCAGTGCAGTAACGGGGCGCCCCCGCAGATATTGACGATAAAGGCCGTAGTGGTCATAGGCTTCGGCGTTGGCCCCATTGCTTCCCCGTTGGTAGGCCGCCACCGCTTTATGGAGGGACTTGGACATTTCTGGGGAGTTCATGTGGTACTCTCCACCGGGGCGGTAGTTAACAAAGCCAAAGTTTTCCAACTTTTTAGCCATTGCCGGGAAGGCCATGCTATGGAAAACCATCACTTCCTGGGCCACGTCGGCCATGGTTAACCCCCCCACTCGGCTAGTGGTGCCAGCAAAGGCATATTCCACCAATTCCGCCCCCAAACCGATCGCCTCGAAAATTTGGGCACCGTGGTAGGAGGACAGGAGGGAAATGCCCATTTTGGAGAGAATCTTAAACAGCCCCGCTTCCACCGATTGCCGGTAGTTTTGCAACGCGGTGGCCAGGTCAATTTTAGCGAGGCGACCATTGTCCATCAGCTTCTGGGTTTTCTCATCCCGCCACCATTGCCGTACTGATTCCAGGGCCAAGTAGGGACAAATGGCAGAAGCGCCATAGCCTACCAAGCAAGCAAAGTGATGGGTACTCCAACATTGGGCCGTATCCACCACCAGGGATGCCTGTAGCCTTAACCCAGCCCGAATTAGGTGATGGTGTACTGCTCCCACCGCTAATAAAGGGGGAATAAAGCTCTGATTTTCGCTTAATGTATCTCCATTGGGCCGGTCGGTTAATATCAAAATTTCAATGCCGGATTGCACCGAGGCGATCGCCTGTTGCACCAGGTTATCCAGGGCACTCTGGAGACTGTTAACGCCGCCTAAATCGTACAGGGTAGAAAGTACCGCAGTGTTTAACTGCCCTTGTTTAATCGCTTCCAGCTCCAACTCATTCACCAGCGGCGATCGAAGCTTGATCATGCGGGCTGCTTCCGCCTTGGGCTCGAGAATATTGCCCCGGGGCCCCAGGAACATGGCCAAGGACATCACCAAATTTTCCCGTAGGGGGTCAATGGGGGGATTGGTCACCTGGGCAAAGCGTTGTTTGAAGTAGTCGTACAGTAGGCGGGGTTTATGGGACAGCACGGCCAAAGGAGCATCGTCCCCCATGCAAAAGGTCGGCTCCTTACCCTGGTTAGCCATGGGCACAATTACCATTTCCACATCTTCTGCCGTGTAGCCAAAGGCCGCCTGTTGCTGCAAAGTCGTTTCAGCGTCGGCAAACAAACTTTTGTCAGCAAAACTTTCCGAGGCAACCATTTGACGATTGGTTTTTAACCATTCCCCATAGGGATGTTTCCGGGCCGCCTGCTGTTTAATTTCGTAGTTTTTGAGAATTTTTTTCTGGTCTAAATCCACGGCAATCATTTGCCCCGGAGCTAAACGACCCTTTTCCACAATGCTTGCTTCTGGTAAATCCACTACCCCCGCTTCGGAGCCCACCACAATGTAATCGTCTTTGGTAATGCAGTAGCGGGCCGGACGCAGGCCATTGCGGTCTAACCCTGCCCCAACAATCTTGCCATCACTAAACACCAATAAGGCCGGGCCATCCCAGGGTTCCTGCAGGCCGCTGTAATAGTCGTAGAAATCGCTAATTTCGGGATAATTGTTTAACGCCGGTTGATTTTTGTAGGCTTCCGGCACCAAAATCATCACCGCTTCGAGGGGCCCACGGCCAGTGCGGGTTAATAGCTCTAATGCACTATCGAGGTTGTAGGAATCACTGTTAGCCTGGTTGACAATGGGAGTTAAAGCTTCCAATTCCGCCTTGGTCCAACCTGGTACTTCCAACGCCGCTTCCCGGGCCGCCATCCAATTAATATTGCCCAGGAGAGTATTGATTTCCCCATTGTGCCCCAGCATACGCATGGGCTGGGCCAGGGGCCATTTGGGCATGGTGTTGGTACTAAACCGACGGTGGTAAACGGCGAAATTACTGATGTATTGGGGATTGAGTAAATCTAGATAAAATTCTCCCAAAATAACACTGCGGACCATGCCTTTATAGACAATGGTGCGGGAAGAAAAGGAACAAACATAGAAATCTTCCGCTAGCCTTTTACCAATGATGGAGCGGGCAATATATAGGCGACGGTCCAATTCATCCCCGGCACAACCAGCGGGGCAAGTGACCAAAATTTGTTCAATGTGGGGTTGATTACTGCGGGCCTGGCTACCCAAGACGTCCGGGTTCACCGGCACTTCCCGCCAGCCCAGCACCGTTAATTTTTCTAGCCGTACCACTTCTTCCACATAGGCCCGGGCCACTTCCCTGGCCGTTGGTTCCTGGGGCAAAAAGACCATTCCTACCCCCAGGCGATCGCCGTCGGGCATGGGCAAATTACGGGTGGCAAACCACTGGGCCAAGAGCTCCCGGGGAATGGCGGTCATCACCCCGGCCCCGTCTCCCGAATCATTATCGGCACTGCATCCTCCCCGATGCTCCATACATCCCAAGGCCTTTAGGGCCTGCTCCACCAGGGTATGGTCCGGTTCACCCCGGAGATTAGCGATAAAACCCACACCACAGGCATCTCGTTCTTCCACTAACCAAGGTTGACCAAGGAAAGGTTGGGTAGAATTGGTGGCAACAGAGGAGTTTGTCATAGGAGCTAGCAACGGATATTGGAAGGAAATATGGACGGCAATTGGAGACCCTAAAGGGCCCCTCAGCTTGGGGGCGGTGGTTAATTTTACCAGCTAGCCTAGGCAGTGGTTCGTTCGCCCTTAACCGCTTCATGGTGGCGATCGCCAAATTTTGGGAGGGAGACGAAATTAACCTGATTGATTTTGCTTGTAACTATTCTTCACATTATCGCGCACCGAAAACCCAGATTAACTATTTTTCTGCACCACAGCCAGAAAAATCGGACCACAGCCCTAGATGGGGCTTGAAATCCTAACTGCATAAGGTCAACATCCCTTGCCGTGCTAAAACTTTTTTACCGGTTAATTTTAAGATTCCCGCTATGGAAAAGGAGTATTTAGAGCTTGATGGCGATCGCCAAAAATCAGGAAAATTGCCCCTTGCTAGTGCTGAACGGGGTCCATGGAAGAAGCGAATGTTTGCGACAGTGGCCCTTGTAGCTGGGAATGACGTGAATTGTCAACTACAAATACTGATCGAACAAGCAAAAAAATTGTCTGAGGACGGGTTACATCCCACAGCCCAAACCCTGGGTGAAAGGGAAATACTTTCCCAGGCCATGGCACTATTGCAGGCGTCGGGAAAATTATGGCGCAACTACCAAGAACAATATGCAGATGCCTACGCGGAAGCCTGGTTGAAGACCCTGGAATACTTTTACCGTCATTATCGGGAGTATGACCCCAGTAAAGCCCAGGTAGCCACATGGTTGAACTTCCGGCTCAAAAATGAATTTAAAAGCCAGCAAATTAAAATCCAGCAACAACAGCAGCGTCAAATCCAAGCCTCAACGGAGGAAGAAGGGGAGGGACTACTGGCCATGATGGCTTCTCCGTCCTATGGTGACCAGGCCAAGGTGATGAGCGAAGGCATAGCGCAGTGGCTGGAGGAAAGTCCACAGTTAGCAGAAGAGAGCATCAAAAATCAGCCCCAGTTAACGGTTAAAGTCCTCTTAGAGCAACGTTTTCTGCGGGAAGTGCCCTGGGGGGATCTGGCTAAAGAATATAACGTTTCAGTGGCGACCCTAAGTAGTTTTTACGAGCGCAAATGCCGTCCCAAGCTGGTTAACTTTATCCAGAGCAACTACGACTTCATCACCCCCGATACTCCTGTTAACCCCTGTGAACATTTACGAAGCTTGTTGACCCAAAAGCAATGGCACAAACTTAATCTTGGCGATCGCCTGCAACAATGGCTGGAGTCGGAACCTTGTTTACAGGAAATTAGGCTCAGGGAAAAACCGGAGATTACTGCCCAGATTTTCTTACGGGAAACCCTAGCAGTGCTTCAACAACCACGACAGGGATTAATCCAGGTGGCAAATAGGTTAGGGGTAGAAGCGGGGGCGCTGGAAAGATTCTACGAATTTAGGGTCATTCATCAAGTTTTGGCATTTATGCATAAAATCCAGCGGGAACAGCGATAACTAATTAGGTCGAAGGCTCCGTTGCTTCAGCGGCGATCGCCAAATAATACGCCGAGAATAAATTGTTAAAACCATGAACAACTTAGTACAATCCCCATCCATTCCCCTCACGCTCCAAGACCGACAGTGGGTGCAACGGTTAGTAGTTCAGTCCGGCTGTCAGGGGGAAAAGTTAAGTCGGCTTATTCCTAATCTCTTAGCGGTGAGAGCAGTGGCCCATTGGTTAGATATCTACGATATTGCCTATGACTGGTCGAGTAGTTACAGCACCCAACCGTTATTGCATTTAGGGGAAGAAGTGGCAGATCTGTCTTTGTCGGGGTTAGGACGATTAGAATGCCGTGGTATCTCTCCTCAACAACAAACAGTACAGTTTAGCCCTGAAACTTGGTCAGACCGCTTGGGTTATGTGGTGGTGGAAATTAATGCCGATTTAACCACCGGTAGATTGTTGGGTTGTGTCGAACAAGTTAGTGCCGCTCCCCTAACGAAGGAAATGTTACAACCGCCAGATTTTCTTTTTAGTCTCATTGCCCAAGCAGAATTGCAAAAGGCCCAGTCTTCGGTGGCGAACACCATAGAAAACGGACTAAGAACCGCTGCGAGTGTAATTCACCAGTGGTTAACTACTGCCCAAGAGCAGGCTTGGCAAATGGCAGAATTTTACCTGCTGGAACCAAGTTTTTCCCCTGTCCGTAGTGCTAATACTGTTGAAAGAATCATTGATAAGCTCCATAGTGCCGGTAGTGAAGTGGCTCGGCAACGGTTAATCATTACCCTAGGGGAAGTAGTGAAACCGGAAGATACGGCATCGGTAGTGCGGGAACTAACGCAAATTATTGACCAGACCGGAGATGAAGATACCCGTTGGCTAGCGGCCGGTACCTTGGCTCGCATTGAACCCCGTCATCCCCAGGCGGCCCATCGGTTGCAGAAAACCATTGGGGCAGAGTTGAATCTGGCGGATACAGCCCTTAATTTACTCATTGCCCTGATGCCGGCCCCAGATCAAACTATCAACGGCTCCATTGAGTTGAAAACCGCCAACCAACACCAGAGCTTGCCCCCTGGCACCCGTTTAACCCTTTTATCGGCGGGAAATGAATTTATTGACGAGATTGCCGTAACCGGAGACCAGACCCCCGGTAAAAATCTGTTGAAAATTGGCTTGACCATCGACCCCGGCACCAACTTCCGCATTCGAGTAACGGTGGGTGGGGAAAGTATTACCGAGGATATTCAACTCTAGACATTTCATGGATCTACAACTGTTGGTGCTGAAGATTATTGAGGGGGATTTTACCTCTGGTTTTACGGTGGCCCTGGATGTGGAAACCATTACCCAAGGGCAAACCAGAAGCCAGCAGAGGGATTTTTATGGTCGTTTACCATCCCTTGCTCCCAACCTAGATCTTTACCAACTGCATCGACAATGGGTCAGCGAAATTACTACTGCCCGCACGGGGCAACCCCAACGACGACGGGGTATTAAGGTCACCAGTAAGCAGGCGATCGCCAGCCATTACAACCAGCCGCAAACGGAACAAAAACGGGCTTTACAACAGGCGATGGTGCAATGGTTAACCAGTCCAGAACCGGGCTGGCAGGCGGTGGAAAAAGAAATTATTCGCTGGAGCGAAAGGGGAACAGGGGAAACCCAATTAGTGATTCAGCTTGGACAATCCCTTTATCAATCGGCCTCCCCCAATGCTTTCACTTTAGCCAAATTACCCTGGGGGGAATGGCCCCTTTTAAAGGAGCAAAACCTAAATTTAGTTCATTTTGCTATCAATACTTGCCAGTATGGTCTACCCCCTGCCCCGATCGCCAACCTAGAAGCGATTCACCCCACTGTCCGCCTACAACGGCACTTTTTCCCTGCTATTCGCATCCTCCATGTTTTGGGCAATAACGAGGGTATTGACCTTGGACCAGACCAAAGAGTATTGGCGGGTTTAACCCATCAGGGCAAGAAAGTAGAAGTTGTCACCATACACCAACCGGATTATCAAACTTTAAGCCGTAATCTGCGGGATGGGGCTGGTTTTGATCTCTTTGTTTACTCCGGCCACAGTGAAGCCTCCTTTGATCAAGACTTGGCCGCCATGTTGCTGGGGCAAACAGGCACCGTGGAGGGGGTAACGATCGCCGATTTGCGTCTTGCTTTCCAACGGGCGATCGGCAATGGGTTGAGGGTAGCGGTGTTTAACTCCTGCGCCAGTGCCCAATTAGCGGAAGCTTTGCTGGATCTGGGATTAAGTACGGTGCTGTCCATGAAGGAAGAAGTGGCGGATATAGTGGCCCATGGCTTTTTAGATAGTTTTTTCCGTCATTACGTCCAGGGAAAACAATCTATTTTTCGGGCGGTACGGAGTAGCCTAACGAATTTGGAGGAATACGATCGCCGTTATCCGGGGGTAGGTTGGTTACCGGTCATTCACCACAATCCCAGTGTAGCCCCACCTCTCTGGGCAGAATTACGTCAGCAACCCCAATCCATCCGCCGGACGGGTCTTTGGGCAGTGGGGGCTACCATTCTGGTTTTGTTATTACGGTGGCTGGGGCTAACCCAGGGGCTAGATCTGAAATTGTTTGACCTGATGCTCCGTTCCCAACCAGTTTCCACCGCCGTTGATGAACGCATTGTCGTGGTGACCATTGACCAAAATGACCTTGATATTTTGCGTCAAAATGGCTTGCAATCTGCGGCAGGGGCCGATGTGATTTCCGATGGGGCATTGGCGGAAGCGTTGGAGAGAATAAGGCGTTATCAACCCCGTTGGCTTGGTCTGGACATCGGTCGGGATTTACCTATTGCTGAGGGTAATACTCGCTTGGGGGAAGTGTTTCGTAACGGCGATCGCCTGTTGGTCTCCTGTGGTTTTGCTGATCAAAAGGGGGAAGAGTTATTACCCCCGCCTGGTATGGATAGCGATCACCTAGCTTTCATTAATTTCCCCATTGACCGGGATCAGGTTATTCGTCGTCAATTGTTGCACGGAGAATTTACTAACACCGAATCCTGCCCCACTAACCAATCCCTGGCCCTTTCCCTAGCGTTGAATTACCTGGGGGAAGAAAATATATTCCCTGCTGACAATGTCGTTTTAACCCTGAATAACGTTGATTTTCAGTCCCTTACAGCTAAATCTGGGGTTTATCGTCCTAATGAGGTGACAGACTATCAAATTCTCTTTCGTCCCCAGCCGAGAGGAGTAGTGAGGGAAATTAGTCTTTCCACCCTCTTTGCTGATACTGAACAACGGTTGGAACTCAAAGATAAGATTGTGCTTCTGGGTTATGGGCACAAGGACCAACACAGCACTGTCCTAGAATCCGATATTCCTGGGGTGGTTATCCATGGGCAAATGGTTAAGCAGATTTTGGATGCTGTTTTAGATGGAAAACCTCTCTTGACCACTACCTCGCAGGGAGCAGAATTACTCTGGATTCTCTTTTGGGTCGGCGTCACCACTGGCGGCATTGTCACCGTAATTATTTTCGATGGTTCCCGCCGTCAACAACAATTGGTGGTAATTGCGAGTTTAGTTGGGGTAACTGGCTCTAGTTGGCTCATTCTCTGGTCTTTGGGCCTATGGCTACCCCTGGCATCCCCATTATTGTTTTTGCTGTTGATGTTGGGGGAAAGTTTTATTAGGAGCGGGGAGCCAAACTAGGGAAGATTACAGTTCGGCGATGAGCTAATAAGTTTTGTATTGTCAATTGTCAATACAGTTGCTAGGATTAGTCTGTGGACAAAAAAATTGCTGGCTTTGATTGGGACGAAGGCAATAGCCATAAATGTGAAAAACACGGCTTGACCAAAGATGACATTGAGCAACTTTTCCAGGGTTCTGTTTGGACGGCACCGGATGTTCAACATTCAACCCGGGAGGAGCGGTTTTTGGCCATTGGCTGTTCCGTTGCTGGTCGGCCAATGCTAGTGGCTTTTACTTTTCGTAACCGAGAAGGAAAATTGTTAATACGGCCCATTAGCGCCCGTTACATGCATCAAAAGGAAGCAAAAAAGTATGAACAAGCCTTTGCCCAAGATGAATACTGATCAGGAGTTAGAAGATTTTCTGGATCAAGATCTGACAGAGTATCTAGTGCCCGAAAACTTTACCCCTGCCACGTTTGAGTTTGCCACGAAAGATAAGAGTATTACTCTACGTATTTCTTCGGCATTGTTAGCCGCAGTTAAGGAGGCTTCTAAAGCCCAGGGAATGAGTTATCAACGTTATATTCGTCAGGTGCTAGAAGAGTCTTTGTCCCGCTAAAAAACTAGTTATTTTTGTTGCAAAATATGTAAGCGAATAATTTTTGGACGTTCTTCTGTATTTATAAAATGGCAATGAACAGCATCTCCAATTTCTTGTCTGAGGGCAATTAGATCATCTGCTTGAGTGAAGATGGCTTCCTGTTCACCAATCTAACTCCGTTTCACATTCACTAATGGGGGTAGCCATACCGGTTCTAATGGATTCTCCCATGGCGGGAATAGAGAGCAAATAAAGGGTTTCTTGGATGGATTCCCAGTCTTCTTGACTGATAAGGACAGCATTACTGCGCTTGCCAGTAATCAAACTAATAATTACGAAGCTAATATTTTAATATGGTCTTGTCTTGATATTTTATCAAACTTGTGGTCAAAAAGAATTGGTAAAAGCAAGTGTAAACTATTAGGCTCGCGTCTAATTTTTGCTGAATTCTTATGTGATTATTACGGCGATATATTTCAGAAAGTTTCATTGTCTGATGTTTGGCATCGTATAGATAAAGAAAATTTCTATCTAGCCTCCAAAAAGCCTAATTATAATTGTGATTACAAGCTGCCTGATAAAGTGATCGAACTTCTACAGAATCTTAAAAGAAGCTCTCCACCTATTGATCTAGAGCCAGATAGTAGAAAACTTAGAACTATCTCTGACGATCTAAATCTGAAAGATATTTTAACTAAGTTTGATAACTATGAATGTAAACAAATGCATGTGATTAGAGAATGGTTAATGCTATCTAGTTATGGTGCCATTGCTTATAAAGAAATGAGGAACTCCTACGTACATGAGGGTCGTGGTGGTAAAGGATCACATGGATTTCAACTTCACGAGTTTAAAACAAGACCCACATATTTAAGTTATGTTCATACAACACCTCCAAAAATGGGCTTCAGTGTTGAATTTATGCTTAACGTATTGAGTAATTGTATTGACTCATTTGAGAAAGATTCGATCAAACTTCAACAAGATCCTGTTTCTAATAATGTCTCCTAAATATTATAACTAAAATTCAATCTCGTGCTAACAGGATACTGTTATTGGTAAACTTCTCTGCGATGGGCAATTTTAATAACAATCACTATTAATTATTCGTTTTCAATTCTGTAAATTATACGATAATCCCCAACACGAATACGCAAAAGTCCGTTACAAGGATAAAGATTAATAATTAATAAATTCAATTCTTGCTTAGTTTGAATAAATTTTCCCATACCTGATTATGTAAATTGATGGCATTACCACAGGATATGATCTTAAAAATATTGGTGACACTCATTAAATTGTCTTGTCGTTTGAGATAAGTTACAGTCGATAGCCAGTAGATCTATTCCGTCTACGATTCTTGGAATAAAATCATTATTAATTATCAAATTTTCCCAGCATTTTTGACGATATTCTGGTTGATTTTGAAACTTATCAATTGCAGATTGCAACGGTCGCATAACTTCATAGGCAGACTCTGCTTTTTCCCTACTGATCGATGAAATGGGGGAAGATAAACGAAGAACAGCTAAATCAATCAGATCCCTTGATACAATACTTTTGTCCATAAAGCGGTCAGCATTGGCTAAAAGCTTCGATGTCCATAGGTCTTCTTCACTCAAACAGGGTAGTGATAACCAAGGCAGTTTTCTGGGTTGTTCGATGACAAATCTGGCTTCGGCAATAATCTCAAGTTTGATGGGAACGTTATTACTTTCTACTAACAAGCGGATACCGTATTGATCCATGTTATTCCGCCCAATTCTCAAACTTTTTGATTGTAAAAATAAAGCTTCGTAACCTTTGTCAAAAATTAGTTTTCTCAGTTGTTTATAGCCTGTAGATTGTATGGAGCAAACGAAATCAATGTCATTACTTTCTCGAAATTCTTGATTAAGCAATGTAATTAGTGTCCCGCCACCAAAGCAAGTATAAGTCTCTTGAAAAATCTGATGATCTAGCTGATTTAGAACGTTGAGAATTTCATTATGATGGGGACGATTAAACATTATATTTCAGTGATTAACCACGAGTGATATTTTCTGGCGATGGTTTCTAAAAAAACTAACTCTTCTGGCGATGGCTCGAACAGGGAGCGATATTTCCATCCTCTCTCATAACGGCTCAACATCTCTTCTAAGCTTAATGCTTTAGGGGTTTTCATTTGCCAACATAAAAATTCTAGGAATGGCAATTGTTGGGGAATTCTGATGGGATCATTTTCAATCATGGTATTTGATATTTTGCCATCTTCTATAAATTCAATCCTTGCTTAATAACTTCCCACTCAATTGGTTGTTGATTTTCTGGATCATTCTCAGCGTTAATGGTGTCTTGAACATCAATCAGATCCCCAAGTTCTTCAGCGTCGATAATGGCCAATTCACCTTGGATGATTTTTTCCGGTAATTGTGTAACGGAAAGATTCAAATGATTTGCAAAAGATTTAAGTTTTTGCCATGTTTGGGGGGAGACTTTTAACTGATTCATAGGTGGTTGAATGTTCTGATAAAGAACTTAGATTAGTGATTATTTACATTGGGCTAAGTCAATCAGGGCATTACGATATTTTTTGATACCCTCCCTCGCCAACTCCATTTTTTGGGCAAAATCAGGATCTGTAGCGGATATTTCATAGCCATTAGGGGTTTTAGTCAGATACGCAGAGTCTCCGTCTTCAATGTTGAGCTGGGTAGCAATTTCCTTGGGGATGATTAGGCTAAGGGAATTACCCCGTTTTCTGACTGTTAATTTCATAGTGATATTTTACTATTCATAGTGAGTCCAAAGGCGAAGAATTTTTATTGTTTTTTCTTCTTCAATAACCTCATAGACCAAGCGATGTTGAATATTGATTCTTCTGGAGTAAGCTCCGGCTAAATCTCCAACCAGTTTTTCATAGCGAGGCGGATTGGCGTAGGGATCTTCCCGAATAATATCTAGAAGGGCTTCCGCTTTTGGCTTTAATCCGGCAGAGGCAAGCTTTTTGGCATCTTTTTGGGCTTGTTTGGTGTAAACCAATTTCCACGTCACCAATCTAACTCCGTTTCACATTCACTGATGGGGGTGACCATACCGGTTCTAATGGATTCTCCCATGGCGGGAATAGAGAGCAAATAAAGGGTTTCTTGGATGGATTCCCAGTCTTCTTGGCTCAGAAGGACAGCATTATTCCGTTTGCCAGTAATCAAAACAGGTTGATGATTTTCGGCAACCTCATCCATCAATCGAAAAAGCTGACTACGAGCTTGGGTGGCACTAAAGTTATCCATTGTCTGTCACCGTACCGGATTATGTACGTTGATGGTATCACACTCACTATATTAGGTTAGGCTTATTACTAAGACTTTTTGCCCTACGCCGACAGGAGTGGAAAGATGGCACAGAAACTCATAAATATCAGCGTGATTCGTTTTTTCCTCTTTCTAGGTTTGTTAGGAGCGTTGTTACTGCCCCAGAATGCACTACTAGCAGGGGAGAAGGACACAAGAGTTAAGCCTAAGCCGGTACGTTGGCAACCACCGACGGATGTGGGGCAATCGGGACGACGCACTGGCAATCCTCCGCGCACGGTATTAGGCGGTTCCCGCAACGGTTGTGGTGCTTCTGGGGACTTGCCTTTAACGGCTTTGATCCCCAAGAGTTATGAGGGCAGGGTGGGGGTGGAATCCCCGGTGATTTATGTGTATTTTCCCTATGACCAGGGCACTACCTATCCCGTTAGTTTTACTCTCAAGACTTGGCAGAATGGGGCTGAAGCTGTGTTGCTGGATCGGCAGTGGCAAGTGCCGGCCCAGGCAGGTTTGTTACCTATTCCCTTGCCGGAGGATCTGGAGTTGGAGCGGGGTTTGGTCTATCGCTGGAATTTTACGGTGGATTGTGGTGGGCCCCATAATACGGCGATCGATTATGTAGAAGGTAATATTAGTCTCGATCCTGAAGCCCTCTCCCCAGTGCTGTTAGCTCAGTTAACAACAATGACTCCAATGGAAAAAGTTGAGTTATATTTTCAGCAGGGCTGGTGGTACGACGCTATTCATAGTTTGTTGACCTTAGAGGAAGATAAAACTTTTACTCTGACGGAGTTATGGGCACAGTTGTTGGCCCATGAAGGCTTAAGCTCCCTTAGCCCCATTACCGACATATCTAGCTCTGGTCAATGAAAACTATATTATTTCGATATTGTTTAGGCTTGTTCCTGTTAGGGGGGCTATGGGCACCAGGAATGACTTTAGCTGAGCCGAAACCACAGATTTTACTGGACGTACAGGGCACTTTAGAAGAGGGAGATATAAAGTTAGATGATGGCGTTCTTCTTGATGTTCATGAGATAGAGATAACGAGCAATTCTCCCATTTTTATTTCAGCAGAATCTGATGATTTTGATGCTTTTTTAATGATGTTAGATTCGGAAGGTAATAAACTTGGAGAAAATAATATTTTTGATGATACTCGTATCGGTATTTTTATGGAAGAAGTTAAAGTCGGTAAATATCAGATTGGAGTAATAAATTACAAACCGGAGAAAGCCGGGCAGTATCAACTACTAGTTAAGATACCCACTTCATCTGAATTAATTGTTTTAAAAGCTGATATTTGGTTTAATCAAGCACAATCTCTTGAAATCAAAAATTCGTCTGAATCTTTATATAAAGCAATAGAACTTTATGAAAATTCCCTTATTTTATATCGTCAATTAGACGATGGTCAAAATGTAAGCATTGTCCTTAACAACATTGGCAGTTTATATTCTGATTTAGGAGATAAGCAGAAAGCCCTTGATTACTATAACCAAGCATTAGTTATTAGTAAACAAGTTGGAGATTTATCTAGCGAAGGCACAAACCTTAACAATATTGGCTTGATATATTCTGATCTAGGAGATAAACAGAAAGCCCTTGATTACTATAACCAAGCATTGGTTATTAGTAAACAAGTTGGAGATTTATCTAGCGAAGGTACAAATCTTAACAACATTGGCTTGATACATTCTGATCTAGGAGATAAACAGAAAGCCCTTGATTACTATAACCAAGCTCTTGTTATCCGTAAGCAGGTAGGAGATTTATCTGGCGAGGGTACAACTCTCAACAATATCGGTAACATATATCATGATTTAGGAGATAGAAGAAAAGCAATTGATTACTATAACCAAGCATTAGTTATTAGTAAGCAGGTAGGAGATTTATCTGGCGAAAGTATAACTCTTAACAATATTGGCGGAATATATTCTGATCTAGGAGATAAACAGAAAGCTCTTGATTATTTTAACCAAGCATTAGTTATTAGTAAACAGATAGGAGATTTATTTGGCGAAGGTAAAATTCTTAACAACATTGGTAGTTTATATTCTGGTCTAGGAGATAAACAGAAAGCCCTTGATTACTATAACCAAGCATTGGTTATTAGTAAACAAGTTGGAGATTTATCTAGCGAAGGCACAACTCTTAGCAATATTGGCTTGATATATTCTGATCTAGGAGATAGAAGAAAAGCAATTGATTACTATAACCAAGCTCTTGTTATCCGTAAACAGGTAGGAGATTTATCTGGCGAGGGTACAACTCTCAACAATATCGGTAACATATATCATGATTTAGGAGATAGAAGAAAAGCAATTGATTACTATAACCAAGCTCTTGTTATCCGTAAACAGGTAGGAGATTTATCTGGCGAGGGTACAACTCTCAACAATATCGGTAACATATATCATGATTTAGGAGATAGAAGAAAAGCAATTGATTATTATAACCAAGCATTAGTTATTAGTAAACAGGTAGGAGACTTATCTAGCGAGGGTACAACTCTTAACAATATTGCTGGGACATATGATGACCTGGGAAATAATCAAAAAGCTTTTGATTATTTCAGCCAAGCTCTTGTTATCCGCAAACAAGTAGGAGACCTATTTGGTGAAACTATAACCCTTGGTAACTTGGGATATTTAGAATTCAAAAACAAGCAATATGAAGGTGCTATTAAATACATAAATCAGTCCCTTAGCTTGCTTGAATCAGTAGACATCAACAAATTTAATGATGAACTTCAGGTTTCTTATTTTGATACCTACTCAACTGGCTATAAACTCCTGCAAAAAGCGTTAGTTGCCCAAAATCAACCAACAGAAGCTATAGCTGTCGCTGAAAGAGGACGGGCCAGAATATTAGTTGAACTGCTCAATCAACGTTTCTCTAATATTGAAAATGCTTCTTCTTTGCGTCAGCCTATCCTCAGTGAATTGCAAGCTGTAGCCAAGAACAGCAATAGCTCTTTAGTGACCTACTCGTTGATTGAAAATCTTCCAGGTACTAGCGGAGAGAAGGAAAATGAACTTTACATTTATGTCATTTCTCCCGATGGCAAGCTGGAATTTCGTTCTTTTAACCTCAGCAACAAAGATATAAACCTTTCCAAACTCGTTGAAACTGCTCGCCAAACCATTGCCCAAGCTCCCCCAGATCGTCCCCAGCAAAGTCGGGGTAACAATAGTGGTGCCATCAACAGCCTGGAAAATATCGCCGTTGGGGATTACGTCAAACTCCAAGGGGAATTTCCCAGCGATGAGCCCTGGCAGGTTGTTGCCATAGACCAGGATAAACAGACCGTTAACCTCGACCAAACCCGCCGGGAAGAACCCCTCGAAAATGTCAGCATTAGCCGCATTGCTAGTAAGACTGACACTTCTCTGCGACAACTGCATCAAATTCTCATAGAGCCGATCGCCGACCTGTTGCCCCAAGATCCAGCAGAGAGGGTGATTTTTATGCCCCAGGGAGCTTTATTTGGCGTTCCCTTTGCGGCCCTCCAGGATGCCCAAGGTCGATACTTGATTGAAAAACATACTATTCTTACTTCTCCATCTATCCAAGTGTTGGCCCAAACCGCCGCCCAAAATCAACGATTGGCTAAACAAGGACAAAGTAAGAGTAAAGCCCTGGTGGTGGGCAATCCCTATCCCTACCCCGATAATCTCAAGTCCCTGGAGAATGCGGGGGCAGAAGCCGAACAAATCGCTAGCCTCTTGGGAGTGCAACCCCTTTTGGGCAAAAAAGCCACCGAAGCGGAAGTGCTCGCCCAAATGCCCCAGGCGGACATTATTCACTTTGCCACCCATGCTAGTTTCAACGACCAACGGGGTCTGAGCAGTGCCATTTACCTCACCGCCGAACCAGGGGCCCCCGATGATGGCCTGTTCCAAACTCCCGGCAGGATTACCGCCGAAGACATCTTTAACCAATTTGAGGATAATCCCCTCAACGCCCGCCTAGTGGTGCTCAGTGCCTGCGATACCGGCCAAGGAGAGATTACCGGGGATGGGGTCATTGGTCTATCCCGTTCCCTCATTGCTGGCGGCGTACCCAGCGTATTGGTTTCCCTCTGGAGTGTGGACGATGCTTCCACCAAAACCCTGATGACCGAGTTCTATCGCCAATGGCAACAACAGGGGGTGGATAAAGCCACCGCGTTAAGGAATGCCATGCTAGAAACCAAAGCCGCATATCCTGACCCCTACTATTGGAGTGGCTTTACCCTCATCGGTGAGGCAGATTAAAACTTAGTTTTGCAAACAATCTTTACCCTTTAAAAAATTATGGAATTCCCCATTGAAGTTTCTCCCCAATATTTGACAGATACGGAAGGCAACAAGATCGCTGTAGTGCTTGATCTGCAAATTTACCAATCTTTGTTAGAAGAACTAGATGAACTTCGCTGTCAACAGGGCTATCAACAGGCCCTAGGCGAGACAGATCCCGAAATGGAAGCAGGAGATTATGTAACGCTGGAGCAATATCTTTCCTCAAACAAGGGATAGAGCGCAATGACTTACACTCTCCAAATTCCTAAAACAGTGCAAAAACAATTGCAAAAAATTTCCGAACCCTTCCACGGTCAAATTATAGAAAACTTGCAACAATTAAAAAATGATCCTCGTTTTGGCAACGCTATTAAAATGAAAGGTAGTGAGGGATATCGACTTCGGGTCGGTAACTATCGAATTTTATATAATATTAATGATACAGAAGAAACTATAACATTACGCAGAATTGCCCATCGTCGAGAAGTTTATCGCTCTCCATAATTGCTCTTTATAAATGAAATAATAAAGAGAAAGATGGAGTGAATTTTGACTTAGCCATCTGATTTTAAGAAAGTTCTCTTTTATCTTCCCTTTGGAAGACGGTCAGTTAAATACAAGACAAATTTAGAAGGCTCTCAGTGAAAACAACTTTGATTTCGATTAGTTAATTTCAGTCGAAGAAGCTACCAAGTAAATCATGAAAACATTAACACTCAAGCTAGATCGGGTTAACTTGACCGATGAACAATTTTATAATCTTTGTCTTGCAAACCCCGATCGCCAATTAGAACGCAATAGCACAGGAGATTTAATTGTTATGTCCCCCGTTGGTGGAGTGAGCGGTAACCGAGAAGCAGACTTCCTCATTGATCTGGGCATTTGGAATCGACAAACTGGGCTGGGCAAAATTTTTAGTTCTTCCACCATCTTCCGTTTACCTCAAGGCGGCGATCGATCTCCTGATGCCGCTTGGGTTAGCTTGGAGAAATGGCAAAGTCTAAGCCGGGAAGACCAAGAAAAATTTCCACCCCTTTGCCCTGATTTTGTCCTAGAATTACGCTCCCGCACTGATCGCCTAGACGAATTACAGGCAAAAATGGAAGAATATTTAGCCAGCGGATTACGACTAGGCTGGTTAATTAACCCCCAAGATCAGACTGTAGAAATTTATCGCCCCAAAAATCCAGTGGAGATAAAAACTTTACCAACTATTTTAAATGGGGAAAATGTGCTACCGGAATTCAGTCTCCAAATAGCACGTTTTGACGAAGTTTAATGACCCATTTTGGCAAATGGAAACCCAAAATTAATCATACCCGACCAAGTAGTCTCCGATAGTGATTTCACTATTATGATTAGTCCACCAACCCTCTTCTTGCATATCAGCTAAATAGCCCCAATCCATTGACCGGTCATCATAGCGATCTACTCCATAGCTATTTGAATTTGCAGAGCTTTCGTAATTTTCATCATCATCATAAAAGTCATCATTGTCACTGTAAAAAGGCTTAGGATTAATCATGGTAAATCTCCTAATGTAAGTTAACAAATTAACAAGGAAAAGCTAAAAAATTAGGTTGGATTTAATTGAGCTTGGGGACTACCGAATAAGCTTTTAACTTTGTCCCAACCCCAGTTGAACAAACTAACCAGGCAGTCCTTTACTGCAGTTATTGTTTTACCCACCACGTTTACTGTCCCCTGCCAACCCTGATGAGCCATGGTTTCCACAAACTTCCAGAGTTGAACTAGAATTTTCTGAATCCTGTCTAGGCATTGACGGATACCTCCCACAAGCCAGTGGAACAGTTTTGCTAGGCGTTGATGACGGTTGGCTAGGTAGACCACAAATTTGTGTATGTAGGGTAAGGCAAATTGAGTTAGTCCCACCAGACCTTTAGCCAAGAGTAGGCTGCTTAATTCAGGTACACAGGTTACAGCTAAACCAAACATTAGCCCCATACCCAAAATATCCATGCCATGGCGTTTAAACATGGGCATTAAATAATTGTCCATCAAGCGTTTACGGAAGCTGGGAGAATTACATAACTGATGACGGAACTTTAATAGATAACGGAGGAAAGCAATAATGCGCTCAGTGTAGGTGCGACGGGTATTTTCATCGAGGGGAATATTTTTCGTTTTCGCCATATCCTCTAGGGTGAAATTAATGGTGTCGGCCATTTCTTGATAATTACGGATTAATGCATCATCAACAGTGGCGTTGGGGGTAAAACTATTAACCATAGGATTGTAGAGTGAAGAAGTTTTAGGGTTGGAAACAGAAGCAGTAGGGTAAATCATTTTCTTAACCTGCCATCATGGCTAAAATGTGGGCATATTCTGCGTTAATGTTGGCCATGGAAAACTTATTTGATGATTGGGATGAAGACGTAACTGCAGGAGTAGAAACAATTTCAAACCAAAGGATTGATTTATGGGGACTTCCACAGCGATTATCCAAAAATTTCCAGCCAATACGGAGCTTGGTGCCTGGTGCTAAGTTCAGTAACGTAGCCCCCTTGCCATTGAAAGCCACATACTTTTCTCCCGTTTCAGTGAAGATGTCATAGCGACAGCGGTAAGGATCTCCCGTCGTTTTACCAGCGGTATTGCTAGTGCGGGCAATGGTGATGTTGTCGTAATTAAGGGGAGTCATGGGGCTTACCAAAAATTGAACTGTTATTTACCTATCGGCTTCTCCCCAGGAAGTTATGCAAAATCACAAAATATTCTTTTTAGCTGGGCTGCTAGTTATTGAATTGGAAAGATGTTAGTGTCTCAATCCCTGACAGGGTAAAGGCTCCAGCCCATGACACTAAACTTTTTTGTTCCCGGTCAGCCGAGGCTCGTTTTTGAATATTCCATCTACTGCCAACGCAAGTGATATCAAGCCATGATATCGTTAGAGAGGTAAAGCCAGCACCTAAATAAATGAATAAAAAACAGGAACGGATTCCGCTTGCCATCCACCCCGGGGATGATCAACCTGAGGCATCAGGGCAGTCCATTATGATCCCGCCTCAAAAACAAATGACTGGCATGCTCGGTCATCCCGTGGCCGAGAACCCGATCGACCTCATGTTCGATGCGGTCTATGCCCATTACGACCTGCCCTGGCAGTTCTGGAAGAGCGATATCGCTTCTGAAGCGGATCTCGCTCATGCGGTCAGGGCTCTGGTGCCCCTCGGCTACCGGGGCGTCGGCATCACCGTACCCTACAAGGTAGCGGTCATCCCCATGCTGGATGCGATCGACGATGACGTGAAGGCGATCGGTGCGGCCAACTACGTCACAGTGGAGCAGGGTCGCCTGATCGGCCACAACAACGACGGCAAGGGGGTGGTGAAGGCGATCGAGAAGGTGGCCTCCCTCAGAGGACAGCGCGTGGTGATGCTTGGCGCCGGTGGCGCCGGGAGGGCGATGGCAGCGGAACTGGCCTGGGCCGGTGCTGAGCAGCTCACCCTAATTACCCGGCGGCAGGAGCAAGGTGAGGAAGTGGCTGCGATGGTGACTCGTGTGTCCGGTGTTCCAGCGACTTGGCAACCCTGGCAGGGGAAGGTAGTGCTGCCGGAAGGCACTACCCTGCTGATGAATGCCACCCATCTCGGTTGCGCCCCTGAACTCGAGCCGGTGCCTCTGGACTGGAACAGCCTTGCTCCAGGCACTGTGGTGGTGGATGTGATCACCAATCCGCGGATCACGCCCTTCTTGGCGACGGCCCGTGAACGGGGTTGCCCGATCGTGGATGGGGTGGAGATGCTTGTGCAGCTAGCGATCCAGATCTTCGAGCAGTGGACGGGCATCACCCCTGATGAGGCGGTGTTCCAGAGGGCTGTGGCGGAAGCACTGGGCGAATAACGCCAGCACCACTGTCAGCAGATGCGCGGCAGCAGTTCACCGCTCAACGATGTGAGCAACCGCTCCGGAGAGCAGGGCGAGGGCGGGCGCCGGCCATGGTCGTTGGGGGCAAGGGGGTGTCCCAAGGCAATGGTTCAAAAGTTCGAGTCTCTCTAAACGGGCTAAAAGCTGTCTTTCACAAACCTCATCCGAATAATGAAGTCGGGCGCAGTTGTGTAAGAGAGATACCCCAACTTCTAGGGCCAGCTAACGTTTTTTAGTTTCATATGAGTAAGGTTTACTAAAAAAATCAATAAAATAAGGGATCGTATTTTTGTATGTTTTCCCTTTTTTCAAAAATAACCGATCGGAGATTTATGCAAACTGCTACTTATAAAGGCTATACCGGAAAATTTGAGTTAGACCTTGAAGAAAATCTTATCTCTGGTTTAGTTATTGACATTAAAGATGTTATTACCTTCCATGGCCAGACAATTGAAGAAGCCATTAATTGTTTTCATGAATCCGTTGATGATTATTTAGACTTTTGTCAAGAGCGAGGGGAAGAACCAGAAAAACCCTTCTCCGGCAAACTCCCCTATCGTACAACCCCTGAAATACATCGTAAAATTTACATTGCCGCCACCAAAGCTGGTAAGAGTATTAATGCTTGGATGGATGAGGTGCTATCAATCCAGCTAGAAAAGATGAGTAATTAATTAAAAAAGCAATGAAAGAGCAAGCATGAGACACCTACCCTTCCACCGCCTAGCTTTAGTTAAAATTTTGTTAGAGCTAGTAAAAAGCCTCCCATTGATCCAAAATGCCATTGTCATTGAAGTCCATGTCCCAAGCATCTTGGCTGTTGTCTAGCTGAGCATTAAAAATTTCATCGGGACTAGCAATATCGGCTCCCCGGGCCAGGTTAGCGGAGGGGTCTTCCAGAAAAACGTTATCGAGGCGATCGCCTAAATCGGGATAACTGCTCTGGGGGTAAATATGGGAAATATGCTTATCCCGCATAAATTCTTCGACAAAATCCGCCCCTTGGAGTTTCACATCGATGGGAATCAGATGGTTATAGGCTAATTCTGGATCCAGCCCATAGTTGTCGAAGCGGGAAGCCAAATATTGTTGTTGTTCTTGGGGTAAATCACCATAATTGAAGCTCATTTTTTTAGATTCCTACCGTACTTTAGAGCTAACCAAAGAGCAGTTTCCACTGCCAGAAAAATCCACACCGTTTGTAGAAGGTAACCGAGGGCTACCCCTCCTGTAGTGACTCCGATCGCCACTAAACGACGCTTACGCGCATCCGCTTGGAATCGTTGCCAACGGTCGTCTTCAATGGTGTTTAACCGTTGCTGTTTATACAGGTTATCCATGGTTGCTCCTTAGTAAATAAATTGGTGGGGGGTATTGTAGGGAATGGCTACCAAATGTTGATTCTGACCACTCCAAATCTCCACCGGTAAACTGTTGCCTAAATCCGTAGGAATAAAGCCCAAATTCTGCTTTTGGCCAACCCAATCAAGGTCAAAGCCATAACCCGCCATGGTAAACATCAACTGATTGGCAATGTCGGCGATCGCCAAACAAGCCACATAGCCATCGGGAAATTGCACAGCAAAAGTAGTGCTAGGAGCAGAGGTTTGGGGATGGGGCATGATCAACAACAGGCGACGGACAGCTTCTCCCCGGTGACGTTTACGGTGATAGATATAGGAATCAGGACTGTTTACCCATTCCAAATTGAGTGCCCGCAGGGTAGCTTCATCTGCCCTTTGCAGTTCATTGCTGATACCGCCGCCGAGACCAGAACCGACAGCAGCCCCAATTAAATCCCCAACTTGGAAACCGTCCCCTAGTCCTAGGCACAGACCTAATAAACCACCACCAATACGCCAGAGGGAATTTTCCTGGGCTTTTTTGGCTTGATGATCCTGAATAATCCGTTGAATTACTAAATCTTCATTGAGGGTAGGAAAGTTGATGAGGGCGCTGACAATACCTTGGTTGGGGCTAAACACCCCCGGGGTTTCGTAAATAGTCCGCTGGGCAAGAACGGTGGTTACGGGCTGGAGGTCACTCATGGCTTTTCATCGGGGTTGTAAAGGGAACTGTTTATCTATCGCCCCCGCCGCCAAACTTTATGCAAATCTCCCCCAAAACATCACCACAAAAATAAATTTGCTCCATTTGCATAACTTTCCTAGCCAGTACCGATAACTAACTCGAAGGTGAATCCAACCCCTCTAGTGGCGATCGCCTTCATCACCAATCCTAATTTTGAGGAAATTGTATGAAAACTATCCTTTTAACTGCGGTGCTGGTTCTTGTTACTGGAACCGCCGCCCAAGCTCAGTATTACAACGGCTATAGCTACGGCAACGATAACTACCGCCAAAACTATGGCACCTACCAGGGTCGTAATGGTTACCGCAGTAATGTCAATTACAATCAGTACGGCAATAACGGTTATGGCACTGTGCGGGACAACCGTGGTAACCAGCTTGATCACAGTCGCCAACGGGTCGGCAACACAACCTTTGATAACTACCGGTTTAACAACGGACGCAGTATAAATTGTACTACTATGACTATCGGCAATATAGTCAATCGCAACTGTTACTAAGCAGCGGCCTCGGCCTTTTGTTGGCGCATCAACTGGACAAAATCCGCAAACAAATAATCAGCATCATGGGGCCCTGGACTGGCCTCAGGGTGATACTGCACCGAGAAAAATGGTAGTTCCTTATGGCGTAGCCCCGCCACCGTTTTATCGTTGAGATTGAAATGGGTAATTTCCACTTCTTCGACTAGGGAATCTTCCGTCACAGCAAAACCATGGTTCTGGCTGGTAATTTCCACCTGTTGCTTGAGACCACAGGGTTGATTGAGCCCCCGATGGCCAAATTTGAGCTTAAAGGTTTCCGCCCCCAAAGATAACCCCAACACTTGATGCCCCATGCAAATGCCAAAAATGGGCTTTTTCGCCGCCAACAATTCCTTAGTGGTGACAATGCCTTCCTCCACCGCTGCGGGATCACCAGGGCCATTGGAAAGGAAAATGCCGTCGGGGTTGTACTGGAGAATCTCCGCTGGGGACGTGCTGGCGGGCACCACAATCACCCGACAACCATAACTGGCAAGGCGACGTAGAATATTCCGCTTCACCCCAAAGTCCAGGGCCACCACGGTGAGGGGCGGTTGTCCCTTTTGTTCCGCTACTGGCCCGAATTGCCAATGGTCATTGGTGGGATCGGTCCATTCGTAAACTTCACGGGTAGTCACTTCCTTGACCAGGTTCAACCCCGCCATGCTCGGGGCCGCCTGAATATGCTGTAACAGGGCTTCCGGCTCCAAAATTTCCGTGGAGATGCCGCCGTTCATGGCACCAACGGAACGCAACTTGCGGGTCAGGGCCCTGGTGTCGATGCCATAAATGCCGATAATTTTATGTTCTACTAGATAGTCCGGTAGGGATTGGGTCGATCGCCAGTTGCTGGGGCGGCGGGTAATGTTGCGGGCCACTACCCCCTTAACGTGGGGATGGATGGATTCTTCATCCTCCCCATTGACTCCGGTATTGCCCAACTCGGGATAGGTAAACGTGACAATCTGGCCGCAATAACTGGGGTCGGTCATCACTTCTTGGTAACCAGTCATGCCGGTGTTGAATACCACCTCTCCCACTGTGGTGCCATTGGCCCCAAAGGACCAACCGGGATAGGCGGTGCCATCCGCAAGGACAAGAAGGGCCGGTTTCGCCGCAGCAATTGGCATAATGATATATTGCAAGGTAGCTGGAATAGGACCATTCGGCCGTAGTGGGAAAAAGTTATATCCTTGGAATCCTGCCCAGGGTAATTTGCTTTCGCCCGGCCGCCGCCGAATCAACCACATATTAGCAGATTCACCCCTGTCGTCTGTTCCACTAATGTCAAATTGTCCTGATGGTTACTGCCATGAGTCCCGCTAAGCTGACCGACACCGATAAACAAGAGTTGGTTGACCTTTACCGGCAAACCCCCGCCACCACCACTACCTTGGCGGAACGTTTTGGGGTGAGCGTTTCCACCGTCAGTCGTCTCCTAAAAACGGCGATCGCCAGTGGGGAGTATGAAACCTTGGTGCAGGAGAAAAGGGGCAGTAAGGGACCCAGAAATGATGCCCAGTTGACGCTACCTTTGCCCAAGCCATCCAGGAAAAAGTCAGAGGGGACGGAAACTAACAGTCCTTCGGATTCCGTGGCCGAGATTTCCCCTGTGGCTGAACTGAACGATCCAGATGGTGACAATGGTGAGACCACCACTAGCCAGGGCCGCCGTGTGCGTTCCCGCCGTCGAGTCACCAGCAGTTCTGTTGACCCAGGGCGTGATGGGTTTGCCGATGCGGTAGAAACCGTCGATCCGCCGGCGATCGCCTTACCCGCCCCAGCCCAGCCTGGCCCAACGGAATTTGGTGACAGCCCAACCGCCATGCCAGTGGCTAAAACTGAAGTACCATCGGATGCCCCCATGGTTCGACGCCCCCAGATTGTTTCGATTAAATCCTCTGCCCTAGATGAAATTGTCAAGGACATAGACGAGGACTTAGATTTGCTGGATGAGGAAGATGAAGATATTGATGATTTAGACGACGAGGACGATGAAGATGACGAGTTTGAAGACGAATTAGAGGATTTTGACGAAGACCAGGGGGAAGAAGATTATGTCCCCACCCCAGTGGCCACCAAACAAACTCAAACAAACACCGCAGAACTAATTTCAATTTTGCCCCTGATGGAAGCGTCTATGCCCAAAAACTGCTACCTGGTGGTGGACAGGAGAGGCGAATTGATTGTCCGTCCCCTGAAGGAGTTCAGCCTAGATGGAGCCCTACCCCCCGAAGAAGTCCAGGCCAAAACCCTACCTGTATTTGATAATCATCGAGTGGCCAGGCGCTTTTCCCTCAAAACCCAAAAGGTAATTCGCTTGCCTGACGCTAGCATCGTCCAAAAAACTGCCCAAGCACTCAAGTCCAAGGGCATTACCAGGGTGTTTCTCGGCGGCCAGGTCTACTCTCTTTAACTTTATCGATCCACTGGCGATCGCCTTAGTAATAGTGGTTCCCAAAGGGGTTTCACCCATCCCTAGCATCAGGAAAAATGTTGGTAGGATTCCTCCTGGGCATCGCTAATAAAATTCAATACCTGAGCCTGGTAGTAACGTAATTTGTCATCTACCCAGTGGCGGTCTTCACTGTTGGCATAAATGTGGACTAGGGGCTCTCCCGCATCGGGCAAAATCAAGACCCAGTTGTCTCCGTTGGGAAAAGTTATTTTTACCCCGTCCACCAGTTCAATATGCTGATCCCGATGGATTTCCACTAAATGGCGCATCAGGGCCCCTTTAATTTTCCAAGAACAACGGACACTGCAACTGTTGTGGTAAACCGTCGGCAATTCTGCCCGAATTTCCCCCAGGGTACGTTTTTGCACAGTCAGCATTTCCATCACTTTGGCAATGCAGAACATGGCATCAAAGCCGGGGTGTAAGCGGGGGAAAATAAAACCGGTTTCCCCACTGCCCCCCAAAACCACGTTATGGCTCGATTGGGCGGCGGCCATCAAAGCGGTGGGATTGGCCTTGGTCCTCAAAACTTTCCCTCCATGGCGGCGGGCCAACTTCTCCACTGCACTGGAGGCCTGCACTGGCACCACAATGGTTCCCCTGGGAGAGGCAGTTAACATCATGTGCACCATCAAGGCCGTCAGCAGTTCCCCCCGGATGGGCAAGCCCCCTTCGTCCACCAGGGTAAGTTGTTCTCCATTGGCGGAAACCTGCACTCCCAAATTGGCCTGGAGCGCCGATACCACTTGCCCCAACTGACTGAGTAGGACTTCCTTTTCTTCGTTGGAAACAGCCGTTTGCCGCAGGCTGGCATTGAGGACCACTGCGTCACAGCCGAATTTGGTTAACAGTAAGGGCAGAATGGCACCGGACACCCCATAGGCATAGTCGATGACAATTTTGGCCCCATCATTATTGATGATGTCCATCTCCAGAAGCTTTTCAAAGGTGTGGCAGTAGGTTTCCAACACCTGGGCCGGATAGGACATATCGCCGATTTGAGGAATGCTGACCCGACGTAAATCTTCCTTGAAATAGGCCCCTTCAATTTTTTTCTCGGTCTTTTTGGAAATGTTGATACCCTGGCTATCAAGAAATTCAATCAGCAAATAATCCGGGCGATCAGGGTGAATACGCACATGGATGCCACCGGCCACTTTCAACTTCGGGGTCATGGTGCGGGCAATGGGAATCGCTGTCGCTTCCAGGTTTTGGATGTTTACCCCCACCGACATCAGGCCAGCAATGAGGGAACGGGTAACCATGCGGGAGACGTTGCGTTGATCCCGGGAAACAACAATTTCCGCCCCTGGCTTGAGGGAAGAACCGTAGGCTGCCCCCAATTTAACGGCAAACTCCGGCGTCATATCAATGTTGACAATGCCGGAAACCCCCCTCTGGCCGAATAGGTTGCGGTGGCCGGTGCTTCCCCAGATCAAATTAATGTTGAGAATAGCCCCCGGTTCCACCCGTTTACTGGGCCAAACTTTAACGTTGGAGTTGATCTGGGCTTCTTCGCCAATGATGGATAGGGGACCAATTACCGCCCCTTCCAGCACCTGTACCCGTCTTTCTATGCGACAGCCCCGTCCCACCACACAGGCAGCCAGGTAAGCTTCATCGCCAATGAGGACTCCATTCCAAATAATAGCCCGTTTTAATTCTGCTCCAGCGCCAATGGTGACGTTATCGCCAATGATGGTACCGGCTTCCAATCTAGTGCCCGGGCCGATGTTGCAGTTATCGCCGATCGCCAGGGGGGGAATCAGAACAGCGGTGGGATCAATGGTGGTGTTTTCCCCGATCCAAATGTCGGAGTGCCGGGGCAGGTTACCCAATTCCAACGTGACTTTTTTTTCTAGGGCATCGTATTGAGCTTCCCGGTAGGCATCTAGATTACCAACATCACACCAGTAACCATCGGCGACAAAACCATACATGGGCTCGTCATTTTCCAGTAGGAGGGGAAATAAATCCTTGGAAAAATCCATTTCCTCCCTGGGGGGCAGATAGGCCAGCACCTCCGGTTCGAGGATATAGGTGCCGGTGTTGACGGTGTCGGAAAAAACTTCACTGGTGGAGGGTTTTTCTAAAAATCTTTGCACCCGTTGGTTTTCGTCGGTGATGACCACGCCAAATTCCAGGGGGTTGGGAACCTTGGTCAAAATCAGGGTCGCCTTGGCCTGTTTTTGTCTGTGGAAGGCGATCGCCTGGGTGAGATTAAAATCTGTGATGCTATCCCCACTAATGACCAAAAAAGTATCATCCAGTAACTCTTCAATGTTTTTGACACAACCCGCCGTACCGAGGGGATGTTCATCCTCCACTGCATAGGTCATCTGAACCCCGAATTCACTGCCGTCGAGGAAATAGTCCCGCATGGCATCGGGGAGGTAATGGAGGGTGGCCACCACTTCGGTGATGTTATGGCGACGGAGCAAATGGATAATATGGGCGGCGATCGGTTGATTAACAATGGGCACCATGGGCTTGGGTAGATCGCAAGTCAGGGGTCTCAAACGGGTGCCTGCCCCCCCTGCCATCAACACAGCTCGCATTCCTTTACCTCAGTGACGAATTTCTGTTCCCATCTTAAGGTAAACCACTGACTCTGACCGGTGGTGGGACAATCGCCTCGCAGCTAGAGCCATGCCAACGAATTCCCCGTTGCCTTGTCATTTTCGACCCATTACTTTAAATAATTGGCCCCAGTCTTTTACAGCGTCGGTACCTGGGCGGCGATCGCCTTGCCAATTTCCAAAGAAGCTGTGGCCGCCGGAGAAGGAGCGTTAAGTACCTGGAGGGAATTGGGGCCGGGGACAATGAGAAAATCCTCCACCAAAGCCCCATCATTTTTCAGCGCTTGGGCCCTCACCCCCGCTGGATTGGGCACAATGTCGTCCGCCGTCACTTCCGGAATTAATTCTTGTAAACTCCGCACAAAGGCCGCCTTACTGAAGGAACGAATAATTTCCTGTAGGCCTTCTTGCCAATGTTTACCCACCAACTTCCAAAAGCCAGCATAGGCCATCACCTCAGTAAAATCTCCCCAATCAAAATCTGTTTTGCGATAACCTTCCCGCTTCAAACTCAGCACCGCATTGGGCCCAGCGTGGATACTGCCATCAATCATGCGAGTGAAATGTACCCCCAAAAAGGGAAAGGCCGGGTTGGGGACCGGGTAAATTAAACCTTTGACTAAATATCTTTTCTCTGGCTTCAACTCATAATATTCTCCCCGAAAAGGCACGATTTTAGCATCAGGCTTGATCCCCGCCATCTTGGCCAGGCGATCGCTCTGGAGACCGCCACAATTGATCAGAAAACGACTAAAAAAATCCCCCTGGTTAGTGACCAAACTATGGCCATTAGCCTGGGTTGCAATACCACTTACCCGATGGTTAAACTTGATTTCTCCGCCCTGGGCCTGAATTAATTCCGCATATTTTTGACAAACCAGTTTGTAATTAACAATGCCAGAAGTGGACACATGAATCCCCCCTAAGCATCGCACATGGGGCTCATACTCCCCAACCTGTTCAGGGCTAAGTTTTTTCACCTTTAAGCCATTGGCTTGACCCCGATTAAATAGGTTTTCCAATAGGGGCAATTCCGCCGGTTTGGTCGCCACAATCACTTTGCCACAAACCTCGTAGGGCAGGGCGTGTTCCTGGCAAAATTCCACCATGCTTTGGTTGCCAGCTTTGGTGAATTGGGCCTTAAAGCTGCCAGGTTTATAGTAAATGCCAGAGTGAATGACGCCGCTATTGTGCCCCGTTTGGTGGTGGGCTGGCTCCGCTTCCTTCTCCAAAATCAATAATTTGTATTGAGGAAAACGACGACTAATAAATAACCCCGTGGCCAAACCAACAATGCCACCGCCGATAATTGTGATGTCATAGGAAGCCATTTTTTCCCCACTCCTTAGAAAAATTACCAGCTAATTATCCTAGCCGGACAATGCTGCCCGAGGAAACATAATGATCAATTGCTCTCGTTGGCCGTAAACCATTGCAGACGAAAGTTTCCCTTTGACCAGGAATAGCCTGTCAGGGAGCAGGTTTATGGACGTAACTGGATTCGAACCAGTGACCCCATCGATGTCAACGATGTACTCTAACCAACTGAGCTATACGTCCTAGCAATTTAGTAATATAGCATGGCTCCATTTAAATTAACAATTGTCCCCCATGCTCCCCATTACCGGTAAAACTAAGCTTCTCGGTGTGATTGGTCATCCGGTGGCCCATTCCCTGTCCCCGGTGATGCACAATGCAGCTCTCCAGGCGATCTCCAGTGACTATGTGTATGCCGCTTTTCCCATTGCCCCGGCGGATTTGCCAGTAGCCATTGAAGGTTTGGGGGCTAGTGGAGTCCAGGGGTTAAGCGTGACGATTCCCCATAAACAGGCGGTGATGCCTTTATTGACCCAGATAACTGAAACCGCTCAGCAAGTGGGGGCCGTGAATACTCTCTGGCGGGATGGCCATGGTTGGCAGGGAACCAATACCGATGTTGAGGGTTTTTTGGCTCCTTTATTGGAGTTAAAGCGAGATTGGTCAGGGGGGAAGGCGATGGTCCTCGGTCACGGTGGGGCCGCCAGAGCAGTGGTGGTGGGTTTAATCCAATTGGGTTGTCCAGAAATTATTGTGGTGGGTCGCAGTCCAGAAAAGCTGGCCCAGTTTGCCGACAGTTGGACAGATCGGGAAATCAAACAAGCTTTGCAAGTCCTGCCCTGGGAAGAGTTATCCAAGGTTATCCCCCAAGCAACTTTATTGATTAACAGTACCCCCGTGGGCATGGTTCCCCATCCCGAGCAATCCCCCCTAGATCAATGCCTGGTGGAAAAATTACCGCCAACGGCGATCGCCTATGACCTAATTTATACTCCCCGCCCCACCAAGTTTTTACAACAGGCCCAGGAGCGAGGCTTAGTGACCATCGACGGAGCAGAAATGCTCGTGCAACAGGGGGCTGCGGCATTGAAAATTTGGTTACAACGGGACGTACCAGTTGATGTGATGCGCCAAGCCCTACTCCATCACCTAGAAAAATCCGCCTGATCATCTGGAAGTAAGGGTTTTTGAGAATTTTGCCAACCAAGGAAAACCGGGGAAATATTCCTTGGGGTTGCGGGAAAACATTATATTTAAATTTGCCCCCGCCGAAACTAAGCTGCCATGATTCACCATCCCCCCGCTGGAGCCAGGGACTTACTTCCCCTAGAAGTTGCCCAAAAAGCCTGCATCAATGACCAACTGCAACAAACTTTTCACCGTTGGGGCTATCAGCGCATTGTTACTTCCACTTTGGAATGGCTGGATACCCTTGTGGCCGGGGGAGCAATTTCCGCCCATAAAGTTATCCAACTCCAGGACCGGGGGGAAGGACGGTTGGGTTTACGGCCAGAATTGACTGCTTCCATTGCCCGGGCGGTGGTGACCCGCATGACTGACAATCAGCCCCAAAGATTGTGTTACCGGGCCAACGTCTTTCGCAATCCTCCAGAAGGCTACCACGGAAAGCAAATGGAGTTTTTCCAAGCGGGCATAGAATTGCTCTTTGCTGGAGGCGTCCGGGCCGATGCGGAAATTCTTCTGCTGTTGACCGATTGCCTGACCCAATTGGGCCTAACCGATTGGCAACTAATTTTGGGTGACGCTGGCTTGACCAGAAGTCTATTGGCCAAATTACCTACCACTCTCCAAGCCGCTGTCCGCGATTGCATCACCCGTTTGGACTATGTGGAGCTCTCCCAACTCCCCTATCCCGATGACGCAGCTAAAAACCTGGCCTTACAACTGTTTGACCTGCGGGGCACCGTGGAGGAAGTGTTGGGAAGATTAGCCCAATTAAACTTGGAAGGAGAATGTTTAGCTCGGGTCGATCGCCTGCAGGCATTGTTATCCTTGGTGGCGGCCAGTGGAGATGGGCCCTCCAATTTGGTACTAGATTTGAGTTGGCTCCAGCCGTTTGATTATTACACTGGGATGGTTTTCCAAGCAGTGAGCCGCCAAACTGATAACTGTTACGTATTGGGCCAGGGGGGGCGTTATGACCAACTCCTCAGTCAATACCATCCCCAACGGCAATCCTTTCCCGGTACGGGCTTTTCTTTGAACATTGAGGAACTGCACCAATGTTTGCTCGAATTGGGCACTTTACCCACCAGCACCGCCACCATCGATTATCTAGTTTGCCCGGTGGATGATGCCGCCGAGGGAGCCGCCTTTCGCCAGGCTCAACAGTTGCGCCGCCAGCATCCCGATCGCCGGGTGGAATTAGATCTAGGGGGGCGATCGCCGGAGGAACTGCACACCTATGCTGAGACCACGGCAGTGGGGCAAATCGTCTGGGTTGGGGCCGATGGCCAGGTTGAGGCTACACCGGCCGATCTGTAATGCTTGAGGAGAAGGACCAAGACAACCCCGTTGCAGTCCCCATGTGAAATTCCCAGTTCCAATCTCCAGGTAATGTCATGGCTAATTTGTTCAACTGGCTCCCCCTCCTCAGTGGCCGCCAAGCGGATGGGATCAAAGCCAAAGTGGAAGTATATACTTGGCAAACTTGTCCTTTTTGCATCCGGGCCAAGCTTTTACTGTGGTGGAAGGGAGTTAAGTTCATCGAGTATAAAATTGACGGCGATGACCAAGCCAGGCAAGCTATGGCCGCAAGGGCAGAGGGACGACGCACCGTACCCCAAATTTTTATCAATGACCAGGGCATTGGTGGCTGTGACCAACTGTATAGCCTGGACAGCCGCGGCCAGTTAGACCCCCTGTTAGCAACTCCCCCCCCAGCTTAGGAATTTGTACTCTCTATCCCTACTTTCCATTTGCCTGTGAATTCCCCTGCCCTCTGGCAAACCATTGCCCAACAAATCAGTCAGACCACCGGCCAACCCTTCCATGGGCAGGAACGGCGATCGGTGAGTGGTGGTTGCATCAACCAGGGCTATTGCCTAATGGACGGGGAGCAGAAATATTTTGTCAAACTTAACCAAGCCCAGCAGTGGCCCATGTTTCAAGCGGAGGCCCTCGGGTTAGAAGCCATGGCGGCCACCCATACCATTAGGGTTCCCCGGCCCATTTGCCACGGTAGTTCTGCCGGCCATAGTTACCTGGTGTTGGAATGGCTAGAGTTTGGCCAGGGCAACCATGATAGTTGGTATCGCATGGGGCAAAATTTGGCGGCATTGCATCAAGCGGGGGGCAGCGCCCAATTTGGTTGGCAGACTGATAACACCATCGGGGCCACTCCCCAGCCCAATCCTTGGACCGATAGTTGGGCCGACTTTTTTGCGGAGCATCGCCTCGGCTATCAACTGGCCCTAGCTCGACGACGGGGAGGCAACTTTCCCGATCCAACGGCGGTGGTGCCCAAAGTGAAGGATTTACTAGGCGATCGCCAACCGACACCGGCTTTAGTCCACGGCGATTTGTGGTCTGGCAATGGCGCAATTTTAACCACAGGGGAACCGGTAATTCTCGACCCGGCCACCTACTACGGCGATGGGGAAGTGGATATTGCCATGACAGAATTATTTGGCGGCTTTCCGGCGGGATTTTACCAGGGTTACCATGCCATTCATCCCCCAGAGCCTGGTTATCAACAACGGAAAACCCTCTACAATCTCTATCACATCCTCAACCACTTCAATTTGTTTGGGGGCGGTTATCAACAGCAAGCTCAGCAAATGCTTAAACAATGCTTAAGGATTTAGTTGAAGAATTGTTGACTTTTTCCCCATATTATTGTCCAGATTTTGAATTAGTCTTATAATTACTCTGGGTTCTTAGCCATATCTCTCCGTTGCTAACGATTCAGACGCAAACTAGTTTCCCGGACAGAGCAAGGGGGAGAATGATGCCCAAACCCAAACAAAGCGTATTTTCCGTGGCATTTGCTGGGGCATCGGTTGGCAAAAAGTTTTTGTTTTCTCCATATATTTGCTGATGTAGGCAGAGCCTGACCATCGGTAGAATTGACTAGAGTCGTCTAAACCCAAAACCATGACCAATGCCACCAGTGAAAACCTCAAACTTGAGACTCTGAGACTGTTCAAAATCTACGCAGAGTCCCACAACGTTGACGTGCGTAATCAGATTATGGAAGTCAATCTGGGCCTGGTGAGGAAAGAAGCGCACCATTGGACAGCCCAATGCAATGAAAGTTTTGAAGATTTATCCCAGGTGGGTTGTTTGGGACTAATCCGGGCTATTGAAAGATTTGATGTGAGTAAGGGCAATGCTTTTAGCTCCTTTGCCATCCCCTATGTCCGGGGAGAAATCCAGCATTTTTTGCGGGACAAAAGTAACTGCGTTCGCATTCCCCGTCGTTGGTTAGATCTGGGTCGCCAGGCGATCGCCGTCCAGCAAGAATTTCGCCTCAAATATGACCGAGCTGCCACCGATGAGGAAATTGCCCAAATTTTAGCGGTGCCCCTGACGGACTGGCAGGAAACCAAACTAGCATTGCAAAATCGTGAGCTGGTGAGTTTGGACACCAAAGTAAACGGCGACGATGACGGGCAGGTTAACCTGGGGGACTGTTTAGCCCACCACGAATTCCGTAGTTTTCAACTCAGCCCAGAGGATCAAATCCGCCTGCAACAGGCCCTGGCCGGTTTGGAAGAACGTACCCGCCGCATTGTGGAATTTGTTTTTCTCCATGACTTCACCCACAAGGAGGCCGCTGAAATGATGGGGGTAAGCGTGATCACCGTTTCCCGTCGCATCAAACAGGGCATTGGGGCATTGAAAAAAGCCTTGAATACGGAAATTTTCTAACTCTTTAGAATGGCTCTCCAGCAGTTAACGGAAAATTTCATCCAAGGTCGGCGATCGCCCTGGTAGTATGGCAGATGGAACTTTATGTCTAATTTCTCGATTTCTTTTTGAGCCATTGCGTTAGCCTATGCTGCAATTGACTGCCAGTGCCGCCCAGGAAATTAAACGATTGCAACACAGTCGCCAACTAACCCGCCACCATTTTCGCCTCGCAGTTAGGCCCGGAGGGTGCGCCGGTTGGTTATACCATTTGGATTTTGTCCCGGAAATTACCGCTGACGATTTGGAGTATGAAAGTGACGGGGTGACGGTGTTGGTCGATAGCCAGAGTGCAGGTTACCTCCACAATCTCAAATTAGATTATGCCGAAGATTTAATGGGGGGAGGATTCCGCTTCACCAACCCCAATGCCGCCCAGGTGTGCAGTTGTAGCTTGTCCTTTGCGCCTAATTTAGAAAAGAATTTGTAGGTGGACAAATGGTCACCTTTGTTTTCGTAATTACCGTAATCTCCTGCCTGATTTGGTGCTTTTTGCTGGGGGGCTGGGGAAATTTTTGGCGCTGTGATCAGGTTTTAAACTTTGATCAGCCATCGCCGTTAAAGGACTATCCCCCTGTAGCGGCCATTATTCCAGCTCGGGATGAGGCCAGCGTCTTAGGTCAAAGTTTGCCCAGTTTGTTGCAACAGCATTATCCTGGCCCATTAAGAATCATTTTGGTGGATGACCAAAGTAGTGATAACACCGGCACTGTGGCCCAACGTATCGCCACCGATTTAGGCCATGGCGATCGCCTGGAAGTGGTATCGGGGCAACCGCTACCCCCTGGGTGGTCGGGAAAATTATGGGCGGTGGAGCAGGGCTGGCAAACAGTGCAGTCGGACAAGCAAAGTCCAGAACCCCGGCCCGAGTATATTTTCCTCACCGATGCGGATATTGCCCATGGCCCCCAAACCATTAAAACTTTGGTGGAAAAAGCCCAGCGGGAAAATTTAGCCCTAGTATCCCTGATGGTACTGTTGCGCTGTGAGAGTATTTGGGAAAAATTGCTGATTCCAGCCTTTATTTTCTTCTTCCAAAAGCTCTATCCCTTCCCGTTGGTGAATAATCCCCACCATAAAACTGCGGCAGCGGCGGGGGGCTGTATTCTCATTCAACGGTCATCTTTACAAACCATTGGTGGCATTCAAGCTCTGAAGGAAGCACTAATCGATGATTGCACCCTCGCCCAGAAGGTAAAAACCCAAAAATTACCTATTTGGTTGGGGCTAACTAAGGAAAATTGGAGCTTACGGCCCTACGATCGCCTAGCAACCATTTGGCAGATGGTTAGCCGCACTGCCTATACCCAATTGGATTACAATCCCCTGCTGCTACTAGGCACTCTTCTAGGCATGGCTTTGGTTTATTTAACCGCCCCCATTGCTCTAATGCTGGCAATCATCTGGGGCGATTTACCTCTGGCTTTATTAGGATCTTTTACTTGGGTCTTAATGGCGATCGCCTATGGCCCGACCTTAAAATTCTATGGGCGCTCTCGGCTTTGGGGTTTGACCCTACCGTTAATTGCCCTGTTATATAGCCTCATGACCCTCGATTCCGCTTGGCAACATTGGCGAGGTCGGGGGGGCGGCTGGAAAGGCCGGGTTTATCCCCAGGGGTCTTAATTATCTTTTAAAACCTATTAAGAAATTTGGGAATATTATTGAGTTAATTGATGGCTGGGGTTAGTTTTGTGGTAATTAATATTCTCGAAAAACCCCAGAATATTTGATGGTCAAAGATCTGCTCATGGTCGGTAAAGTGGCAGTCTGATTCGCCGTTGGATGGGGGGCTTATTTTGTCAAAGTCATTCCCCATATTTACTCGGCAATGAAATTCATTATTCTCTGCTATCCTCGTACCGGCTCTACTCTACTCATCACGGCCCTTGGCACTCACCCTAATATCTGTCAGGGTATGGATATTTTTAATCCCGAACAGGAAGGGGACGATCCCTGGGTGCATTGGCGTCGGCAAACCCTAGAGAATCTTTACGGCCATCAAGATAGCTATTTAAATGATCAAAAAAAATTAGATGGCGATTGCCTCGACCTCAGCCTTTTGGCCCAGACTTTCTTTAAAGATTTCGATGGCACCAAATTAATGTATGACCATTTGGGGCACAATTCTTCAGTTTGGGATTATCTCCGCTCAAAACAAGATCTACGGGTCATTGTCTTGACTAGAAATATTGTTGAAGCAGCTATCAGTTTTCGGGTAGCAATGACAACTAATATTTGGTTTTCTCCCAATGTCCACTCCCCAATTTGGTATGTTCCCGGTTCCTATAATCCTCCCCCTTCTCCCAGTTTGACCTACGAAACTTGGTATTTTGATTGGTTTTATCAATACTACTGCTCTGGTCAGAATTACTTTACGGGACTTTTTGCCCAAGAAGCACAACTCTGGGTTGATTACACCGATTTAGTAACTAATTGGGATGCGACACTAACTAAAATTCAAGCCCATCTCGGAGTGGATCCTATTGTCATTCCCAAAATGTTTGAAAAAAGAACCCAAGGCAATCTAACAACCCTAGTGGAAAATCACGAACAAATACTTAAACATTACCAAGATCATCCTATCTTAGCTTCCCACTTTCAAAGTGCTTTCCAAATTCAGGATTTTAATTCGAGCCAGAATTTAACACCAGACTCCCCCCGCTCCTTAACTAGAAATCAAGCTAACCCTGTCGCGTTAGATTTTTCGAAAACTTTTTGTATTTTGCCCTTTTATCAAACTGTGATTGATAACAAAGGCAAAATAAAGTTATGCAGTCAAACTTTGGCTCTAGATTTAGAATCGGAAGGAGAAATTCTTTCCCTCGAAAATATGAATCTGGATAAAGCGTGGAATTCTGCCTACTTCCGGAAACTACGCCATACACTAGTGACTGGAGAAAAGGCTGCTTCTTGTCAAAAATGTTACCAAAAAGAACAGGACGGCGGGACGAGTTTACGCCAGGTTTGCAATGCTCACTTCCCGACTAGAACGATTCCCCAAACTAGGGAAGAATTGGAAGCTGAAATAGGGAATATTATCACAAATGAACAAGGACAAGCGCCATTTCCTTCCGCTTTGCATCTCTGGTTGGGTAATACCTGTAATCTCAAGTGTCGTATGTGTTCCCAACAATATAGCTCCAGCATTGCCCAGGATCCGGTTCATTCCCGCTGGTATGGAGGCAACTCCCAAGGAGAAAACTCAGTGGCTTGGTCTGGACAAGAAGCAACCGTTTTTGAACAAGTTCTTGCCCATCCCGAAAACCTACGCTTTATTAACTTTTCAGGAGGAGAGCCATTAATTAATCCCTCCTTTATCCCTATTTTGGAATGGCTGATTAAACAAGATGCTGCTTCCCATATTTCCCTTTATATCAACACCAACGGAACTAAATATAGTCAGAAAATATCCCGGTTATTACAACAGTTTCAAGATGTGGAATTAGCCGTTAGCGTTGATGGGTTTGAATCTGTACAAAATTATATTCGTTACCCTTGTCGTTGGGAAAAAATTTGCTTTAATATTTTAGCTTTTAAACAGGATAATTTACGGGTTTCTATTCGACCAACAATTCAAGCTTATAATATTTTTAGTCTGCTTGATTTAGTCCGCTGGTGCGATGATAAAAAACTCTCATTTTATTTGGATCATATTCTAACGGAACCTCGTTTTCTTTCCCTAGATATGCTTCCCCAGGGAGTTATCAATGAAGCTTTAGAGGAATGGGAAGGCTATTTAAATAAGCAATGCGCTCCGGCCAATCTCTGGCACGTAGAAACTCTCATTGCCGCCCTTAATCGCCCTCGTCCAAGCCAAGAACAATTACAGATTTTACAAAATAGTTTTAGCCGTTTCACGAAAGAAATAGATCAATCTCGTCAGCAATCCCTAGCTGTGGCTTGTCCAAGACTATATCAATCTCTGGTTGCTTACGGAGTCAATTTCACTTTTTTACCCGCTCTAGACCAATCTAAAACTATGGCTCAACCCCTTACTCAAGCCTTGGCCACTGTTACTTCCTGTGAAGTTAATAATCAACATGGAAGCGGTTCTCTAATCGCACGCTTATTGACTGATGCACAACAAATTATATCTTTGCGCTCCCTGAACTTGTATGGCGGTATTCAGGAATTTGGAGATTTAGATTTTTGCGTTAATGTCAGGGACTTATCCCGAGAGGAAGCCTTAAATATGGTTGCTCAAAAAATTTCTGGACATTGGGTAAAGCAAATTTACTGTGTTCCTTATTTTTCTGAAGATATTATTTTGGCCCTCAGTCTTCAGAAAATTTGTGGAGCTCCAATGGCGATTCATTTGATGGAGGATCGCAACATCAATTTTAATGATATTGGGGACGACTTAATGACCGAATTTCTGTCTCAAGCAAGTCTCCGTCTAGTAACCCATCCAGAAATCCGAGAAGCCTATGAAAATAAGTATGGCTTGAAATTTTGGCTACTACCTTCGGTTGTCAGTCCAGCATTGATGGCTGATCCCCCAGTTCTCCCCAAAGATGCCATTCTTTATCCCAACTCCGTTGGCGCTTTAATCGGTGCTCTAGAACCTACAGAATTAATAGAATCGCTAAAAATAACCCTGACTACCGCTGGCATTAGTCTGGATTGGTACAATGGAGCTTCTGGGATTCCGGAAGAAGATCCCTTCACTGATCTGCAAACACATCCTGAATGGGTTCAGCAATGGGGTTTGCATCCTCGGGGGATTTTGGCCGAATCAGAACTGGTGGAAAATCTGAGGAGCTACCCCTATTTGGTTATTCCGGTGGGGATTAGGACTGTCGGATCTTCAGATCAAAATCCCCGCCTTTGGCGAGTTCTATTGGCGGTGGCAGCTGTTCATCGCCCAGTGATTGTTCTGGGCAACCCCGATTCTAGCTGTGCCCACTTCATAAAAAAATTTCAACTAGGTTTGGTCTGTAACTACGACGGGGAAGAACTCAAACAGGCAGTGGAGAAGCTCTGTCAACCAGAAATTCGTGATTTTATTTTTCATCAAAGTAGAGAACTTGCTCCCCAGTTGACATCCGATGGTCTTTCCCTTTGGTTAAAGCAATCCCTGGCGATCGGGAAACCGAAGGATTTTCGCTTTGAAAAACTTTTGGCTTATTCTCCAGGAGAAGGTTATCAATTTTCGCCGCCATCTCCCCCTGTTCTATCACCGGAAGAGGTCTATCGGGATTTCCCCCATACCATTGTCCACGCCTATGAGGGTCATATTGTGGGAGCCAATCATGTGGACTACGTTGATATGATGTCGGCCTGGGGTTCCAATATTTTAGGTTACGGCCATCCGAGGGTGGCGCAGGCCATATCGGAACAGTCTGCCAAATATGCGAATACAGGATGGGTAGGGCCAGAATGGTATCAGTTAGAATCCTTGTTATTGCGTCTAGTTCCAGGTGTTGAGGCTATTCATCTGGTTAAAAATGGTTCTGATGCCACGGCCGCAGCGGTACGCTTAGCCCGTCACATTACCAAAAGGGACATTGTTCTCCATCGAGGTTACCATGGCGTCCAGGATTGGTATATGGCATCTCTTTGTTGTCCTGGGGTACCAGAAAGCCAAAGAGCTCAGATTGTTACACTAGACACCCTCGACGTCCAGACTGTGGCAGCAATTTTAAAAGCCCATCCCCAGCAAGTGGCCTGTTTGATCATTGATCCTATGGTCTGGCCCATTCCTGACCGAGAAACCCTGACAGTAATCCACACCCTATTGCAAGAAGCAGGAACACTGCTAATTTTTGATGAGGTCGTTTCTGGATTTCGAATTGCCCCCGGGGGAGCTCAGGAATTTTGGCAAATCCAAGCGGATTTAGTCTGTTACGGCAAGTGCCTTGCTAACGGTCTGCCTTTAGCAATTCTAGCAGGTGGTAAATCCCTGATGGCAAAGGCATCTGAAATTAATTACGGTCTGACTTTTGGTCTAGAGGCAGTATCCATTGTGGCGGCAGTGGCCACTATTAGTGAAATTGTAGAACGAGAAATTTGCTCTGAGCTGGCTGAGAAGGGGCGATTTTTGAAACACTCCTATGATCAACTTTGTCAAAACTATGGCATAGAGTCGGCATTAGTGGGCCATGATTGCCGCCCTGAGCTTTGGTTCTCACCCACCTGTTCCCTAAGTCCAGACTTTTGCAAAAATCTTTTGATCCGCGAACTAAGTACTCAAGGAGTATGCACCTACGGAATTTTTAATCTTTGCTATGCCCACACTCAAAAGGACTTAGATCAAGTAGTCATTGGCCTACAGAAGGGTTTGGAAATTCTTGCTTCCTTATGGCAGGCACCCCAAAATTGGGATCGAAAGCGAACAGAAATTTTGGGGCAGAAGGTTGAGACGCTCCAAGACCAATTAAAACAATCCGAGCAAACTATTAAAGCTCTCAATGAGCAGTGGAAAAATTCCCAATATACTTTGCACAAAACCCTAACAGAGAAACAGGAATTGGCCCGAGAGTTAGACAGTCAATTTCAACAAGCTCTTCAAAATTTGACTGAGGCCAGAGCGGAAATTGAAGCTATGCAAACCAGCAAATTTTGGCGTCTTCGAACCCAATGGTTTCGGCTAAAACGAAAACTAGGGCTCCCGATTACCTGACGCTACTTTATTTTCAATGCTTTCATCTACATTTTGCGTATTGCCATTTACTCAAGCCATGTTGCTCAACGATGGCCGGGCTCGCTTGTGTTGTCGTAGCTACCAGGATCTTCAAGTTCAGGGAAACTCCTTGTCGATCCATCATCACACTCTGGAGGAAATTTGGAACTCTCCTATCTATCGAGAGATTCGAGACCAGATGCTGGCGGGACAAATTGTGCCTGCTTGCCGACTATGCGACACCGTTGAGGAGGAGGGCGGTACTAGTCTGCGTCAGTTAATGAATGATTCTTTACATCTGCAATCTTTAGGGTTAGCTAATCAGGATGACCTGTTAGCAATGGTCAAAACTATGGCTAGTTCCGATAATCGAATATTGCCTCCAAGGGCTTTACACCTCTGGCTAGGGAATCGATGCAATCTAAAATGTCGGATGTGTTCTCCCCACTTTAGTTCCCAAATTGCCCTTGATCCTGTTCATCACCAATGGTCTGGTGGACTGGCCCAGTCTGAGCAGTTGTTGCCTCATTATCGCAGAGGTGTTTACTACTGGGGTTGGGGAGACTGTCAACTAAAGGGAAGTCAATGGACGAGAAAACTTGCGAGTGGCACCGCTGGAATAAGTTTTCCAGATCAAGGAGGGGCTACGATTGGTTTAAATCTTCAGGGCTGGAATTATGGGCAGGAAACTCTCACTTTATCGTTGCAAAATAAGTCTGGTGATTTGTCTGAAAGAGCCTTGCCTTCTGGGCCCTGGCAAGTCCACTGGAATTTGGAGCCAAAGCTCAACAAGGACAATGTTGAATTAGTTCTATCCCTAAGGGAAGAGGGTTGTTGGGTGGAGGTTGATAATCTGACAATCACTCGGCAAAGCTATGGTCAAAACGGAGAATATGAGCCATTTTGCAGTCTGCTCCCTTACCCGAATTCCTGGAGCAGCAACGAAGAAGTTTTAGAAGAGCTCTTTCGCTCTCCTCAAGAGTTAAGACTTTTGCAATTTTCCGGCGGAGAACCATTATTACAGCATCGTTTTTATGAAGTTTTAGAAAGATTAATTGAAGGAGGTCATGCTTCTCAAATTGAACTATATATTTCGACCAATGGCATGGTTTATGCTAAGAAGCTTCCGACAATGTTAAAAGAATTTAGGGTTGTGGAATTAGCTTTTAGTCTTGATGGTTACGGAGCATTGCAAGAATATATTCGTTATCCTTCCCAGTGGAAGTTGGTTGAGAAGAACATAATCGCCTATTATCGAGCAGGTATAAGGGTCTCCATCCGTGTTACCCCTCAAGCTTACAATATTTTTGGATTACTAGATTTAGCTGATTGGTGCCAAAGAAATCAATTTCCTTTTTATTGTGAAAATATACTTTGGTCACCACAGTTTTTATCCCTAGACATGTTGCCACAGGTGGTAGTTAATGAAGCTTTAAAAAATTTATTAAACTACAAGCAGAACAATGGCATGAATAGAGCTTTAATTCAACAAATTGAGGCCGTAATTTTAGTTCTCAAACGTCCCCGATCACCCCTTGAGCAATTAACAGAACTCCAGAGTCAATTCATAGATTTTACTAAGGCGTTGGATAGTTCTCGCTCCCAGCAGTTGGCCGTGGCTTGCCCTCGTCTATACGACCAACTGCCCTATTTTGCCAACTCCCCCCACCCTACCGTTAATTGCCCTGTTATATAGCCTCATGACCCTCGATTCCGCTTGGCAACATTGGCGGGGTCGGGGGGCGGCTGGAAAGGCCGGGTTTATCCCCAGGGGTCTTAATTATTTTTCAATTTCAACCTCTAAGTTAGCGGGCAAGGGTGCTCAGGTCCCAGATTTTCACGGTTTTATCCTCCGCACCACTGTAGAGAGTATTGCCGTCGGGACTAAAAGCCAGGGAAAGAACCCAGCCTTGGTGTCCCCTCAGGGTCGTAACCTGTTTGCCGTTGACTAAATCGAAGATCATGATAGTTCCTTCCTTATTGGCAGTGGCTACCCAGCGATTATTGGGGGAAACGGCGATGGTATTGATTTCTAAGCTGGGGCCTTTGACGGTGAATAACTCTTTGGCATCGGCTAAGTTCCAGGCTTTGACAAAATTCCGCACTGCCCCCACCAGTTTTCTCCCATCGGGGGTCACAGCTAAACCGTTAATGAAGCCAGGCTGCTTGGGAGAGGTGCCCAATAATTGGAAAGTGTTGGCATCCCAAAACTTAATGGTGCGGTCCTGGCCGATCGCCCCGGTGATGAATTGACCGCCGTCGGGGGTGAAAACAACACTAGTGGTGGGGCCGAGGTTATCCGCTAGGGTTTGTACCAGATTGCCCGATTCCCGCTCCCAAATGCGAATGGTACGATCGCCACCGCTAACGCTCACAACGGTTTCCCCATCGGGGCTAAAGGCCACACCACTGACCTTCTCTGTATGCCCGGCCAGGGATTTCACCCTCATGCCGTCCCGCACCCGGCGTATATCAACATTATTGTCAGCGGCGATCGCCAACCATTGGCCGTCGGCACTGACAGCCAAATCAGCAAAATTATTGACCGGACTCCTTTGGCTATAAACTACCTCTTGGTTAGCTAAATTGATCAGGGTGATTTGGTTGTCGGCCGTAGCCACGGCTAAGTATTCACCGTCGGGGGTAACATTGAGAGCGGTAATGATTCCTTGAAAACCGCTGAGATTCTCCACTGTTACCGATGGACTGGCCCCAGTTTGAGCCACCACATAGGGGTTAGGGACGCTACCGTTGGCGCGGGCACTCTCGCCTGGATAAACTAAACAGGCAACAGTCAAAAAAAATGTAACGGGGCCAAAAAGTTTTTTCAATCGGGGGAAATAGTTATCCATCTTAAAAAATAGTTAAATTACTAAAATCTGTGTTTACTTAATTATAGTAGGCGTTACTTCGAGATCTTTTATAAGCATTTAGTCCGCCTTTTCAACCGACCCACTGGAGCTCCAGTAACAGCGAGGAATTTTTGTTAATCTTCTCTCTTAATAAGATGCCTAGGGACAATTAATTCTCATTTTTTGCATTTTAGAATAGACTTTCAGACAATTTATATTAAAATTATCATGCTGAAAAATGCTACTAAAAGACATAAAACTGGTCACATTCGCACTAGCCATATTTGACCACAAAACCGATAAACAGTTTGTCATTAGTTGACAAATTATCTTACATTTAGTTAATTTATTTAGACTATTTTTAATTCCTTTCGATTTATCTTGGATCATTAAAATATATGAAGGTGTTTCGCTGGCTACTTTATTTCGCTACGCTTAGTTTGCCGGGAATAATTCCCTGCTCTGTTTTAGCTAATGAAATTCTCGATTTTGCCAACTTTACCCCTGCTACGGCGGAATTAAATGATGCCTTACTATTAGAAAATTCAATTCAATTAGAGCCCTTTATAGTAGAAAATCTTGCTGATTTGAGCACTGTTGAATTAAACCAGGAACCAGGGCAAACCTCTCTCGATTCCAAAGATAACCTGAATGCCAGTGCCTCAATTGCCGAAGATTTAAAAAGCCAGCCGTCACAATTAAAACAGCCTACAGCCCAAGCGTTAATCGAGTCTACAAAGAAGGAAGAACAAACTCTTTTACCAGCAATAAATCCAGAAAATAGCTTCTATCCGGAGGGCATTACCCAACAGTTGACTGACAGAGAGAATAGTGAACAGCCCAGCCCTAGCCCAACAGCCAGCACTGACCAAAATAGCGGTTGGCAAATTTTTATTACCCCCGGTGCAGTCCTGCCTATTAACGCCTATGGATCAGCCAGAATTAGGGGAGTTCAGGGTGATTATCACCTTACCACTGCGGACATATTGGAGAGATTAACAGTTTATGCTGGGGGCAGAGTCGAAGCTTGGCACGGTAATTGGGGCATCATTTTAGATGGGTTTTATTACAATTTAAAAGGAGCATCCACCGGTCAGCGGGACAATTTTCCCGGTTTAGCATCTTTTAGCCCAATCAATTATTTACTCAACACAGATATAAATAATCGTTTGAATGGAATTAGTGGTATTCTTGCCGATCAGTCGGTCATTTTGCAGCAAAAGAAAAGTGATATTAACCAAAGTCTCACCCAAATTCAATCTGAGTTTGAACAGGTGCGTAATGCGGCTCCCGATCGCCAAGAGTTGATGGCGGCGATCGCCTCAGCTTCGGCCAAAATTGAAACGCTGCAAGCCCTAGGTAATGCTGTTGACCGACAGGCCATCGGAGCCTGGGCGGAAAAAATTAATGAACTGAAAAAAATGGTGGAGGAGGGGAATCTTGGTGAGCGGGAAATCGAACAAAAGTTAACCCAACTCCAGACCGCCTTGGGCACCATCCAGGGTTTTCGGGACAGTGCCATCGGTTCCATTGATCGCCTAGAGGACCGGGTGCAACAACGGGTGACGGAAATCCAAACCTTTGCTTCCCAGTTGCAAAACCTGCGGGAAGAGACTAGACAATTGCTGGCCACATTACCCCTAGAAGAAATTGACCGCCGGGATTTGGCCAAAATTGCCCTGGGGGGACTGGATAAAATAAAACAAATTGAGGGCGATCGGGACCGTTCCACTTTGGAAAATATTATTGACCGGGTCGAAACAGCCCAGGATAAGTTGGAGGCGGTGCGTACCCTACAGACGGAAATTCAAAGCCGCATTGCTAATCTGCGTTCCAGGGAAGATCTCGGAGCATTGCAGAAAAAATTGGCGGAAACCAGGGAGAGGGTGGGTCAAGTGCGGGAGGCGATCGCCAATCTCGAGGAAATTAAGGATTCCCACCTAGGGGAAATTATCCAAACCCTCCAAGACAGTAATGCCAAGGAAAACCTAGTGCAACTACAAACCGCATTGACTACCCTGCAATCGCTCAAAAATAATGCAAATTTTGCTGATATATTACAAGATTTAGCCGAATTAGACCAAATTTTAGCCAACGAAGAGGAGGTAATTGCCGCCATTCAGGCTGAACTTTACGGGGCAGGGCAACGGGATTTAAGCATTGATACCAACACTGATTTATCCGTTAGCGAAACCACTGTTGATCTAGCCATTAGCTACCATTTTGGCAACGCCCGTCCCGTCTACGGTTCAGGGTCCCAAAACCGAAGTTATCCCCAGTGGTGGTTTGAACCCTACATCGGAGCCAGGTTAATCAATCTCAGCCTCGCCTTGGACCAGACCACTAACTACAACTACAACAGTTCTCTAATTTCCCTGGGGGGACAATTCCAAATTAATGAAACCGCTAGCCGTACCTGGATTAATCCCTTGGTGGGGGGAAAATTGGGGGTGCAGTTAACGGATACCTTGGCCCTTTGGCTCCGGGGGGATGTGTCCGGCTTTGACCTATCGGGGGAGGCGGATTGGAACTGGAAAGCTATTTTAGGACTAGATTACTATTTAAGGGAAAACGTGGCTATCCAGTTGGGCTACCAATTTTATAGTTTGAAATACGGGCAGGGTAATGGCAACAATGGTTTTGACTTTTCCCTGAATTTAAATGGGCCCTATGTGGGTTTGACCTTGCGGCTTTAGACGTTGTGGAGTCCGTTGATTTTTCCCAGGAAGTTTATCCCGAAAACGGAGCTTTCTGTCCGACGAAATCCCCTTGAACGCCGTTGTAATTCCCCCCGGATATGGCCACTGGTACCATGGCAGGGAAGGGTTTAGTCCCAAGCATTTTAATCTATCGAACTAATGAAACCTGAATTTGCCACAGTCCAGGCCTGGGAACAGGCGGATTGCCTCATGCAACCAGCCCTGATCCGCACCATTGACCATCTGCGGCAAGGCTTGGAAAGCTGTCCCTGGCGTAGTCGCTACGAAGAGGTGGAGGAACCCATACCGGGGCATCGGTTAATTCTGGAAAATGAGGGGCAAACCTATGGGGTCAACATTTGGGATTTATGTTTTCAGGTGTGTTTTGCCAATTACCAGCCCCAGCCCTTTGGGGATCAGCTGCCGGACGAGGATGAAGTTTTCACGGCGGAAATAGACCAACAATTGTTCAATGACCAAGGGGAGGTGGATTGGACTAAATTGGACGACAAAGCTCGCCATTGCGTCACAACCCTCCTAGCGGCCCTGCCCACCGTGGGGCAAAGCTGATTTTAGGCGATCGCCGGTGCGGAGGATTTGTCCGGCCAACATGGCCGCCCCAAAGCCGTTATCAATGTTGACCACCCCTACCCCCACCGCACAGGAATTGAGCATGGTTAACAGGGGAGCCACGCCGCCAAAACTAGTGCCATAGCCGACGCTGGTGGGTACTCCAATCACAGGGCAGTCCACTAACCCCGCCACTACACTGGGCAAGGCCCCCTCCATACCTGCCACCACAATCAACACATCCATGGACTGAATTAAGGCCCGATGGCTTAATAACCGGTGCAGGCCTGCCACCCCCACATCCCAGAGTTTTTCCACTTTGAAACCGCACAGACTCGCTGTAGTGGCCGCTTCCTCTGCCACAGGTAAGTCTGCGGTGCCCGCACTGAGTATCCCAATGGTGCCGGGATGCTTAACCTGTAAAGGGGTTTGCAGTAATGCGCAGATTTTGGCCTGGGCGTAGTAGTGCAACAGGGGAATGCGCTCTCCTAAAATATCCGCCACCGCCGGCTCCACCCTAGTCACCATCACCACCGGATTGTGCACCGCTAAGGCTTGGACAATTTGCTCAACTTGTTCTGGAGTTTTACCGGGGCCCCACACCACCTCCGGAAAGCCCGTCCGCAGTTGCCGTTGGTGGTCCACTTTGGCAAAATCATCGATCGCCTGGAAGCTGAGATGTTTAAGCTGCTCAAAACCCTCTTGGCTACTGGTGTGGCCGCTGGCGATCGCCGCGAGTAATTGTTGGAGGGAGTCTGGGGTCATCGGTGCAGAAAACTGAAAAACAGGGCCATTGACCATTCTGGCCTATTTGGGCTAGATTGCCCCGCCGTACATGGCCTGTAGCACTAGGGCCGGATCTACTAAAACTCCGTTATGGCGCAGTTCCCAGTGCAGATGGGGTCCCGTCGTGCGGCCCGTCATCCCCACCCGACCAATGCGCATTCCTGCTACCACCTGTTGCCCCTGTTGAAGCACAATGCCCCCCTGGCGATCGACCAAATACCTTTGGCCTTGGTGGACCTCCACCCGTCCCATTAAATGACAGTAAGTATGCTGCCAAGCACCGGATTGAATGCGTACCATAGTTCCACAACCGGTATGGTCCGACATTTCCACCACTGTGCCATGCCACCAATTGCGAATATAACTTCCCAGGGGAGCGGCCAAGTCCAAACCATTGTGGAAAGTGCTAGCTCCAGCAGTGGGGGCCCGGCGGGGACCAAACCCAGAAGTATATTGCTGAAAATTTTCCACTGGAAAAGAAGCGTACTGCCAGGGATTACTGGAACTGGTCGCCACCGGAGCATATTGGGCAGTGGCCTGGTTATTGGGAGCCAAACCAATGGTTAAGGCGCTACTGGCTAGGATCAAAGCGAGGAGAACTATGAACGGCCGTCGCCGACGTTTTTTGCCCAAGGATTTGGGTAAATTTCCATTTAACCAATGCTTTTGACGACAAGTCCCCCAGAAAGAATTCATGGCACAATCCTCACACGTTTCACACTGCTCCCTAGTGTATGCCCAGAATTGTCCCCTGGCGACGGTCAACCTATCTCTGGAGACATAGCCGGGTATGTTCAAAAAGCCCGAAAATGATCATTAATGCTTCCACCGCCCCTGATGGGGAAGCATTTGGCAAAAGTCTCTTCAGTAAATGGAGGATTGCAACGAGATTTTTCTGTGGAGAATTGCACTTTTACAGCGCGCCCCTAGGCTACTGACTTTAAGTTTTAAGCCCCGTCAAATTAGTCTTGGTTTGGTATAGATTGAGGCTAATTGGTTCAAAATGGAATCAATGTTGCTCCGTTGTTGTTCTTCCCCTGCTGAGCCGTGCTCTACAAAATTCGCCACTATCCCAACTCGGTGTTGGCCGTTACCCTCAAACCCAAGGAACGGCTCTACATTAACCCCGGTTCCCTAATTAGCATGGATGGGGGACTGATAATTAGCCGGCTGTGTGGAGGAGGCTGGCTGAGGGCCCTGGCTAGGTTTTTATTGGGCAAGGAAAACTTAATGGTCAACGCCATCCATAACCCCACCGATCAACCGTTGAGTTTTACCTTAGGCAAAGCCCTACCAGGAAATTTGACTCGCTTAGAATTACCCAAAAATGGCATATTCATCAACCCTGGAGTGCATGTTGCCCATACCAGCGGTGTCAATATGGGGATGCATTGGCTTGGTTTCTCCAGTTGGTGGGCGGGGCAGGGTTTATTCGGTTTGAAACTCCAGGGCAAGGGCCGCGTCTTCCTTGGTAGTTACGGCACCCTCAACCAGTTATCCTGCCCCCAGAGTTTTGTGGTGGAACATTCCCATTTACTGGCGTTTCAACCCAAGCTTAAGCTCAAAGTTAATTTCCCCAGGGGAATTATCGGTGATCTGCAGTCCGGTCGGGGGCTGAGTTCCCGTTTACAGGGCACCGGCAATATCTATTGGCAATCCCGCAGTTTAAGTAGTTTAGGTCGTTTTATCCGGCTACGACTGCGCTGATTTTTCCCCAGCCTGCCCTATGAAAATTAAACTTCTCAATTCCCCCCAAACGGCGATCGCCAGGGTAATCCTGGAGGCCAACGAAGAATTAGCGGCCCAGAATGGCTCTTTAATTGCCATGAGTCAAGATATCTCGGTGCAAAGTTCCGTGCGGCGCACCAGCGATGGGGGAGGGAAACAGACCAGCCGGGGCAATCAAATTAAAACCATGTTTTTAAACAATTATCAAGCCGGCGAAAATGGCGGCGAAATTTACTTAGCCCCTGCGCTGGTGGGCAACCTGGGGCACTATCAACTGGGGGGCAGGAAATTAATTGTGCGCCAGAGCTCCTACCTGGCATCCGATGGTAAGGTGGACATTTTCATGGGCTACAAATCCGCCGCCAAAAAAGAACCCTATTCCTGGCTAAGTTTGGTGGGCGTTGGAGATGTGTTAATCAGTTCCTTTGGGGCCATGTATTCCCTGGAAGTGAATGGCAAACAAATTGTCAACTCTGACCATGTGGTGGCCTTTGATAATAGCCTCAAAATCAAGCAATATCAGGAGTTGCGTCCATGGCCCAAACGTCTAGTGCCCAAGCAAGAAATTCTCTATGAATTTAGTGGCACAGGTACAATTTTTTGCCAAACCCATGGTCCCCGCAGTTTTGCCCAGGAAGTGGGTCACCAGCTCAAACCAGAAAACTTCAAACTGCGCTAAATCAGTAAAATCACAAGTCGGAACCACTAATGCCATTGCCCTGTAACTAAAACCTGTCCCGCCATGATGGAAGAAGAATCCCTAGAAAAGCTCGAACAAAGTCTGGAACAGATTGATCCTGAAGAGGATTTGGAAGAGGATTACACCCAGCATCTCTTTGCCCATCCCCGGGAAGCAGGGGCGGACAGTCAAGGGCGTCCCATGGATGATGAATTTAATCTTCCCTACAGTATTAATGGCCATGCCCTGTACGCTACCCTGGAGCTGACTATAAAGCCCGGTCAAATTGTCTTTGTCGATGCCAACGTAGTCACCACCATGGACCGTTATATTCTCTTCGTTAACAAATTACGGGGGGGACTACTGGATATTCTACGCAAAGCTCTCGGTACAGACGCCCTATTTCTCAATCAATTTACGGCGGAACAAAACGTTGGTCACCTCCAATTAGCACCGGCTTTACCAGGGGATATTTGTCATCACTTTTTAACCATAGAAAAGGGTATTTATCTACGGGCGGATAACTTCCTTGCCTGCCAACCCACGGTGAAAATTGACACTAATTTCGCCAGTATGAAGCATTTTTATAACGATAGTGAGAGTTTTTTGTTGCGTTTAGTCGGACAGGGGGATTTGTGGTTTAGCCTCTACGGTGGTTTGGTGGAGATTTCCATCGATGGCAACCTGGCCTATAACCCTGATTATATTGTTGCATTTGAAGATACCCTGGATTACGAAATGACCAAACAGGAAGGGCTAGCTACCGATCGCCTACGAGGGGATGTGTGGGGCGGTAAGGGTCGACTGTGCCGCTTCACCGGCCAGGGGAAAATTTGGCTCCAGGCCCGCCAGGCCAATAGCTTTTTGAACTATATCCAATCAATTCTGCTCAATTTACGTTTCCCCCGACTCAATTAGGGGGATCAACGGATTTACGGAAAACTTAGGCCATGCTAGGATGACCAGGTGAAATTAGGTTATGGGCACTAAGAATAGGCTTTTGAGCCAACAAATTAGGGCGGAAACCTCCACCACTTCCGATCCGCCGTCGAAATTAAAACCACTCAAACATCACAACTTTTTTGGCTAGACCGATGACAATGGGGGACAATCTCTGGGGATGGCAAAACATCAAGGGTTCACCCTATCTCACCTGTGCTTTGTTGGCTCCTTGGTCCCATGGCTTTTTCACTAGGGCCTTCTATCCCCAGCTACCCGAAGTACTAATCAATTATCTTGACTCCCAAGGAAAAGCGTTGCGAGTCAAACAAGTGCATGGGGACGTGGCCCTAACGGCAACGGAAATTAGTCAAACACCCCCCGCCCCTGATAGTGTTCATCCTCCGGCCGATGGCGTGATTAGTGACGCTCCCCACCAGGGGGTCTGGGTGGCCAGTGCGGACTGTACTCCAGTGTTGATCGGTGATTTGACTAGCAAACGGGTGGCGGCGGTTCATGCTGGCTGGCGGGGCACCAAAGCCAGAATTGTGCCCAAAACCATCGACAAATTTCTCGCCCTAGGTAGTGATTTAAGGGATTTACGCATTGCCCTCGGCCCGGCGATCGCCGGAGAGGTCTACCAAGTGGACCCCTGGGTGGCCTTGGAGGTAGGTCAGAGTGTGCCTGCGGTGCAAAGATTAACCACAGAAGCACAGCAATGGGATTATTTATCCACCATGGCCAATCCGCCGGTATTGCCCGATGGACAACCAGAAAAATGTCGCCTCGATGTGCGCCGTATTAATGAGTTGCAACTGTTGGATTTAGGTTTGTCCCCAGAACAAATTGCGGTGGCCCCCCACTGCACCTTCCAAATGGAAGAACTTTTTTTCTCCTATCGCCGTACCCACACCAAAGAAGTGCAATGGTCGGGCATTGTCAGCCGCTGACGTGGAGACAAAATAGCGTTGACTAACACCCAATCTCAATTTCCTTTTTTGCCAGGGCTTGGAGGGGATATTCGTCAAGCTAGGATCGATAAATATTTCGATCCCCTTTCCGATAGAATCACCCCCTTTTAAACGGAGTTGGGGGGCTGGTCAAAATTGCCGCAGGAGTTCGGCAAATCAGCGGGTTACTTTTTCGCGTTTTCTTTAAAATCCTTATCCACCACAAAACGGTTAGCCACAGTTTCTGGTTGAATAGCCGAGAGAATTACTTGATTAGAGTCCATAATGATCACAGCCCTAGTGCGCCGGCCGTAGGTGGCATCAATTAACTGACTACGTTCTTTGGCATCGCTGATAATCCTTTTAATGGGGGCCGATTCCGGGCTGACAATGGCAACAACCCGATTGCCAGAAACGATATTGCCAAAGCCAATGTTGATGAGTTGAATTTCCATAGAGTAGGGTGGATGGGAAAGGAGAGGAGAAAGGGAGATGATCGCTTAGGTATTTATTAGAAGCAATGGTTAGCCTTCAAGAGGAAATAGCTGTTAGTTCCGTAATTTAGCTAACTAAGTTAAATTATGGCGAATTTCAGCCCATGCCTTCCTTTACTTTCGACTTTCAGGTCTTTTTCCGCGTCTATCCAGAGATAGATTAATCGGGGAAACTAGGTCTAACCAGCGGATTTGTCGTCAATTTGCCAAATATTTATGGCTGTCCCCACGGGAACTTGCCTTTGTCAACTTTCATGGAATTTTCATGCCCTTTGTTGCCATTGCTTTCTCCAAAATTTTTGATACCCTCGACGCCACCACTCTGAATTTTGGGCGCACCCAACTTTCCCTGTTGGACTTGTTCCAGTTAGTCCTATCGGCCCTGGCCATATTCGTTTTAACCCACTACCTCAACCGGGTTCTGCGGGGCATTATTCTGCGGCGTTTTATCTATGAGCAAGGCATCCGCTACATTGTGGCCAATCTGTTGAGCTATGGCATGGGGTCTTTTTTGTTCATTGCCATGCTCCAAACTAGTGGCGTTAACCTATCTTCCCTCACGGTGGTGGGGGGCACCCTGGGGCTGGGGATTGGTTTAGGCCTGCAAAATGTCACCCGTAATTTTGTCAGTGGGGTAACCCTGCTAGTAGAACAGAAGGTGAAAATTGGTGATTACATCCGCTTTCAAAACATCCAGGGTTATGTGCGGGAAGTCTCCACCAGGGCGGTGGTGGTGGGGCTCAAGGATGGTTCCAAGGTGATTTTGCCCAGTAGCCTACTGATCGAAAATCAGGTGATTAACTATCACTACGAAACGGAAACGGTGCGTTTGACCGTATCTGTGGGGGTAGCCTACGGCACGGAGCCGGTATTGGTGACAGAAACCCTGTTGATGTGTGCCTATAGCCAAGCCTGCGTGGTCAAAACTCCCCCAGCCCAGGTTATTTTCCAGAATTTTGGCGATAATGCCTTGGAATTTGAGCTCTGGGTTTGGATTGAGGAAAGATACATGGGCCAGCACCCGGAAATTCTCAGTGCCCTGCGCTACACCATCTGTTTTTACTTTAAGCGTAATGGCATTGGCATTCCCTGGCCCCAACGGGAACTGTGGCTAAAAAATCCCGAGGCGATCGCCAAATATCTGCGGCCAGATTTAGATTTACCAATTCCGTCTGACCAGGGGAAACAAGAGCCAATAATTTCCCTCAGTCAAGTCTTAAAATCCAGCGATTACTTTGGTAGTTTAAACGAGTTGGAAATTCGCCAGTTGGTGGAAATTGGGCAGTTGCAATCCCTCAAACCAGAGGAAGTGCTCTTTCGGGAACAGGAGCCCGCCGACGGTTTTTACATTGTCATTTCCGGGCTGGTGGAAGTGTACACCGACAAGTTAGGCCGGGTGCTGGCCAGCTTGGGCCCCGGTAGTTTCTTTGGTGAGTTAGCCTTGATGTTGGGTATTCCTCGCACCGCCTCGGTCAAAGCCAAGGAAAAATGCCTCTTGTTTGTGGTGCGGTTTCCCCAGTTTGAACAGTTACTACAAACTAACCCTGATTTCCGTGAAGCCATTATCAATGCTTTGGGGGAACACCAAGGGGAGTTAATGCGCCGCAAAGAAGAACTGGCCACCAAGGGCCTCCTTGCTTTGGAGGAAGAAGATAGTAATATTATGAACTGGGTGCGTAAGCGTCTCCAGCGGCTATTTGGTTAGGGGCTTGATGGCCACGGATGGACGAGTTTTCCCAACTATTTCTGAGGTTATTATGGGCAATCGATCTCACTTTGGAATATTAAGGTGCCTCGGTTTAACCGTTGTCGCTCCCCTTGTCCTTAGTCCCACTTTTTCAGCCATGGCCGCGGAACCAACCCAAGCTCAGATACAAACGGCGGCCAGACTAATCTGCCAAGCTCTCAGTGAAGGGAAATCCCCCGATGTGGCTAGGGATGCTGCTAGGGCCTATTTGATTACGGAAGTGGGTAGTAGAGATTTGTTGAATGCCGACAATGTGCGCCAAAAGTTGCGCCCCGAAGTGATCAAGCAATGTCCTGGCCAAGCCATGAAACTCATTGGCCGCTGATGTTCTCTTCCCCCAAATACTTCTCCTTGTCCAATGCGCCTTGCCACCACCATTGAAGCGATCCTTTATCTCCAGGCTAAACCGGTGGCGATCGCCGATTTGGTCAGCATCAGTGGCCAGGAAAGGCCTTTAGTGGAGGATGCTCTGATGGAGTTGATGGAGGACTATGCCCACCGGGACAGTGCCCTGGAAATTGTCGAAACAAACCAGGGTTACAGCCTACAACTGCGGGCCGCCTTTCAACATTTGATCCAAGATTTTGTCCCCGCCGACCTCAGCACCGCTAGCCTCCGTACCCTGGCGGCGATCGCCATGAAATCCCCCCTACTGCAAACAGAATTGATTGAACTACGGGGCAGTGGGGCCTACCAACAGGTGCAGGAATTGGTGGAAGCGGGTTTTGTCCGTAAAAGAAAGCAAACGGAAGGACGATCCTATTGGTTGGAGATCACCGACAAATTTCACCAATACTTTGAAATTGATCGTTTACCGGCGGATTTTGCCGAAAAAAAACAAAATAAGTAAAAAAGTGAATATTCCATATCCAAAAACCAGTGTTGTGCCTGATCCTGATCGAACGATCCCGTAGTTGCCAATGGAGACCCCTGCGGCAGAAACTCTGGCAGGAAGCCATAAACAGGAAGCCAACTTTGCTGAACCGGCTTCGGAGAGGTTTTTACAACCGGTTTTATTTAGCGATTTTTCCCGCCCAAACAGCTAAAAAGATCGGGCAAGGCCGCCGACAGCCCCGATAATGGGAAGGAATTGTCGCAAGAGGGTATCAGTCCGTTGTGAAACCCCGTTCTTTTTTCGTTCTACTGGCCGCCGTTGCAATCTTCTTATTGACTTTAGCCGGCTGGGGCACTGCCCTGGTGCTCGGCCATAGCCCCCTTAATTTGACCCAGGGAGGGGTGAACCGTGGCCCCATGGCCCCAGGGTTAATTCCTGGCCAATCACCAATTATGGTGTCTTTGCTGGTCAATCCCGATCGCCTGGAGGCCTTTACCCAATTGGCTGTTAATCCTGGGCGGCGGCGTCGATCCCATCGGGAGTTGGCGGATTTGGAGCAGAGTTTGCTGGCTAAAACGGGACTGGATTATCGCAAAGAAGTGAAGCCCTGGTTGGGGGAGGAAGTTACCCTGGCGGTGACGGATTTAGATTACGACCACAATGGGGCCAATGGGGCTCAACCAGGGTATCTATTGGTGGTTCACAGCCAAGATCCAGAACTGAGTCGGGAATTTTTGCAACTGTCCTACGCCACTGCGGCGATCGCCGGAGATACGGATCTGGTGTTTGACCGTTACCAGGGAGTCAAGATTACCTATAAACACCCCGTTAGCCCGGTGCCCAACGGCAATTTACTGGCCAGTGCGGTGGTGGGAGACTATGTCCTCTTTGCCAATCATCCCCAGGTTTTACGCCAGGCATTGAATAGCTTGCAGGCCCCTTCCCTCAGCTTGGCCCAAACCGAAACTTACCAACAGGCCCTAGCTAGTTTGAACGAACCAAAGTTGGGCATAGTTTATGCTAATTTTCCCGCTCTTTCTGCTTGGCTTGGCCAACGACCGGCCATAGAGAAAAATTCTGACCAAACGGCGATCGAGCAAACCCTAACGGTGGCCTTGTCTCTCCAAGCCCAGGGATTGGTGGCCCACAGTGCTTTAACGGGGGTACCAAGGGGGGGAGCGGAGCCGGAAACAGCTAAGGAATCTTCCATCACGACTGATTTAGTTAATCTTCCCCCCAGCAGTAGCTTAGTCATTAATGGGCAAAACCTAGCTCAACAATGGCAACAGTTGGCCACTGGCTTAGCCCCCCATAGTCCCCTCCAACAGGCATTGAGCAAGTTAGTTAATGATTGGCAACAGCCCCTAGGTTTGGATTTAACCACTGATATTTTTCCTTGGGTGCAGAGCGATTATCAATTAATCTTTTTGCCCAAAACTAATCCCAGCCAAAGTGATTGGGTCTTTGCCGCCCGGGACAGAGATGCCGCCGCCACTGACTTAGCTTTAGAACACTTAGATCAATTGGCGATCGCCGCTGGTTACCAATTATCAACTTTGGATCTACAGGGACAACGGATATTGGCTTGGACTAGTCTCCAAACCCTAGCCAAGCGGAATATTACCAGCCTACAAACTCAGGTTAGGGGCGTCCATTGCCGAGTCGGCGATCGGGTGATTTTGGCTAGTTCCCTCGAAGCCTTGTCCCAAGTGTTAGACCAAACCAGTCCTTCCTTGGCCGATCAACCGGAATTTCAACAGGCATTGTCCACTCTGCCCGATGACAGTTACGTTTACCTCGATTGGCAAAGGGGAGAACCATTTTTTAGCCAACAATTGCCGGTGCTGAGGGTATTAGAGTTGTCCCTCAAACCCCTGTTTAAAAATTTACGATCCCTGACCATTAATCAAGAGCCTGGCTCCACCTCCATTAGTAACAGCACTATTTATCTCAATTTGGGAGTTGATTAGGCTGAAACACTGGTTAAAGTCCCTCGGTTTCTCTAAGCTCGACTTTATCCATGGGGAAAGAAATGGGTGGAAGATCGGATTAAATAATGAATCGAGGCGTGAAAGCAATGATACCACAGACATTTTTACCTCTGATTTTTGCTTTCCGATGCTTGTTCTCTGGGCAAGTGTGGTCCTCAGCCGTAGTCTTACTGATAGAAGCTATCCTTGCCCCAGAAAAGCGGACGGTGACATCAATTTTGTGGGTGATGGGTTTGGCACAAGACAAACAATTTCAACGCTATCATCGGGTCTTAAATCGTGCCATCTGGTCCAGTCACCAAGCCAGTCTTAAGTCTATTCTTGACGACCTAGATACTTGCTGGGAGACTGCAATACTAGCTGATTGGTATGGTCAGTCTGATTACCCCCTCGAATTCACCTCCAACACCGCTGTCTGGTACAAAACGGGCATGCCCCCTGTTCCCATTCACTGGGTATTAGTCCGGGCTCCTCAAGGACAATATCAATCTCAAGCTCTACTCTGCACTGATTTAGACATAACCCCTTTAGAAATTCTCCAATGGTTTCGACAACGCTGGCAGGTGGAAGTTACTTTTGAGGAGGCTCGGGCACATCTTGGCATTCAAACTCAGAGGCAGTGGTCCGATAAAGTCATACTCTGCACCACTCCGGCTCTGTTAGCGTTGTTTGACCTTGTGACCGTCTTTGCTCACCACTCTCAGTCAGACTCTCCCTGGATTTTTCCTCAAGCCGCCTGGTACTCCAAGCAGTACCCTACTTTTGTCGATGCTCTGGCCTTGGTTCGGCGACAGTTGTGGCGATTTCAGACTTTTCCCACATCCCCCCGAAACACCCATGTAGTAAAAATTTCCACCCAATTGTTTGATACTTAGATTCATCTATTTTGCTATGCTCTCTGAATGGATAAAGTCGAGCTTAGTTGATGATGTTTTTGTTATTTTATTTAAATACAAATAGGCGAGTCGCATCTGAGAATTTTATTGGACGGGGTTGGAGTAACGGTTTGTTAAGGCCGATCGCCGTTGGAGTTTTGTTGAGTAAGCTAATGGGTATCGGTTTTCGACTGAGATTTTTATGTCGGACTTGATGCTCTGGGTGGCAAATTTGGACAGAAAGTACATAGTCACTCACCAGTCAGGGGGGATTAGTCATGTGGCATTACGGGATATCTCGTTTGAGCTGAAGCGCGGGGAATGCGTTGGCATTATTGGCCGCAGTGGGGCGGGGAAATCGACGTTGTTGAAAATCCTGAGCCGGATTACGGAGCCGACGAAGAGACAGATGGTGGGTTAAAATGAATTTGCAATTTGAATGGGATTTTCAGAAGGCTGAACTTAACACTCGTAAACATGAGGTTAGTTTTGAGGACGTAAAGACGGTATTTTATGATCTCCTAGCTTATATTTTTAACGACGAATGGCATTCTACCGACGAGCAGCGGGAGATTATTATTGGCCACAATAGCCGGGGCTATCTTCTCGTAGTTAGTTTTACAGAACGTAACCGGATAATCCGAATTGTCAGTGCCCGTCTTGCTACCAATAAGGAGAGAAAAGATTATGAGCAGTATCAAAGATCTTAAAACAGTACTAGAACAAGATGAACTACTTTCTGAGTATAATTTCAACTACAGTAAAGCACATCCTAATCGCTTCGCAACTGAAAAATCACAGGAGTTAATAACTGTAGTTTTAGGGGAGCATCCCACTTTTGCCCTGAGTATAAATGCTTGGTGATGTGAGTAGAGAAAATTGCTGTAAAAATAAGAAAAACAGGAAAAATCTATGACTCCAGAAGAAATTCAGCAG
>NZ_JACJTJ010000048.1:0-27734 GCF_014698605.1 Synechocystis sp. FACHB-383
GCTTCCAAGGCTACTTTGGCCTTGAATTGGGGGCTATATCGTTTTTTTGTTTGGCTCATAAACTTTCCTCTATTTCGGTTTTAGTTTAGAGCTTTCTCCCCTGTCCAGTTTTTTGGGGCCACCTCAGTTGTAATATTTCCCTAGAACTCTGGCGGTGGCTCTGATTCCGAGTCCTTCCCCTCTTGCCTTGAGCGCCATCTCTACTTTTGACCCTGGTGTTCTCAATCGGGCCATGGGGGTTCCGCTACGCTCGTTGAATCGACGACCACATTCATTGCACAAATAATTTTGCACTATCTGTCCCGTCTTCAGCTTTTTTCTTCCATTTTTCACCACCCGTTCATTTTCACAATACACACAGTTCATTTTTTCAACCTTATACTGCGTAACCATTCTAGCTTTCACTCCCTAAACAGACAGTGCCCACCGGCATTATTTGGGCAACTGAGGGGGGAAAGCATCGATTTCTTCCAGATCAATGGGGTTGGTTCGACAAATTCACTCGAATTTACTTGGGTACTGGTGCCGAACAATTGGTGTTGATAAATTGCACCCCCTGTTCTTGGGGAATTAGTTCTTGTAAATAAAAATCCACCGTTTCATTGCTTTCATTGGCCACCAACACCTTGGCTTGGTGCCCAGTCCGCAACACCTGATTACGCTCACATAGTTCGTAGGCAAAAATAATTAGGCGATCGCCTGGTTGACAGAGCAAGGCGGCTCCGCCATTGGGGCAAATTTCCTTGGAATGGGCTTGGCCGGGCAGGACATAGGTGGAAAAGCGATTGCCGTTGCTGAGATTGATAATATCTACCTCCTCCAGGGGCAACAACCCCACCCGCTCCAACATCACTGGGTCAATGGTGATACTGCCCACATAATTGACATTGGCCTCCGTCACACAGACCCGATGTAATTTTGCGTGCATTAAACGAATGCTCCCCATTAAGCCCTAACCTCGGTGAAAAAACGCCCTGCATTGATTTAGTTAACAGTCAGTGATTAACTCTATCAATTTAATTAACTTAATTAACCTATTGACCGTCTTGACTAACTGTCAGAAATTAACTGTCCTTGACCATAGCCAACGCCACATCAATATTACGGCGAACTGCTTCAGCGGAAAGATGGAGGGCATCTTTTTCCTCGGGGGTTAATTGCACCTCTAGAATATCTTCCACCCCTCGACAGCCCAAACGACAGGGTACCCCCAGGAAAATGTCCTTCAATCCATACATGCCATCAAGGTAAGTGGCGGCGGGAAGAATCCTGGACTGATTCCGCAAAATCGACTCCACCATCACCCCAGCGGAAGAAGCCGGGGCGTAATAGGCGGTGCCCGTTTGTAGCAAGGCGGCAATTTCAGCCCCACCGTTACGGGTGCGCTCCACTAACTCCGCAATGGTTTGGGAAGGCATTAACTCCGTGATGGGAACCCCACTGACGGTGCAGTAGCGAGGCAAGGGCAACATCAAATCTCCATGGCCCCCGAGCACTAGGGTGTTGATATCGGAGGGACAAGCCCCTAGTTTCATGGCAATGAAGGCTTTGAGCCGGGCCGAGTCCAACACCCCGGCCATGCCGATCACCCGTTGGGGAGGCAAACCCGTTACTTTCCAGGCCAAATAGGTCATCACGTCCAGGGGATTGGTGACCACAATCAGAATGGCGGTGGGGGAATAACGCAATGCTTCCCGGGCGGCCTGGGCCACAATGTTGGCGTTTTTACCCAACAAATCATCCCGGCTCATACCAGGCTTGCGGGGCAAACCGGCGGTGATCACCACCACATCGGAGCCAGCGGTAGCCTCGTACTCGTTGGTGCCAACGATTTTACTGTCGTATTCTTCCACGCTCTGGGCGGACATCAAATCTAAGGCAATGCCCTGGGGTAAACCTGGCACAATGTCCAACAAAACTACGTTAGCGACGTTCTGTTGCACTAACCTCTGGGCCAGGGTCCGGCCGACATTACCGGCACCAACCACCGTCACCTGCAAGGACTGACAGGCGATCGGGGAATACTCCAAACTATTCATGGCACCCTCCGGGGTGTTGATGGTGGAGGAAAGCAACCTAGGCCAAGGCTTCGATTTGGTCTAAGCGCAGCCAGACGTTGGGAGTGGGGACATAAAATCGCACCAGGGCGTATTCTTCGTTCAAATCCAACACTTCTCCTTTGCTATGGAAAAGGTAGTCGGGTAAACGGCGATCGCTGGCTTGGGCTTCAAGGCTGTTTTCCAATTGGGCGCGGATAACCCGCACTAAACTGCCCTTTTTCATTTTAGCGGCCATGGTTTTGCCCTCGTTGGGAGACTGGGAAATTAATTCTAAATTGTTACATAACCCTAAAATTTTGTAATTCTTATTTTTGGCTAGTTTCTCCCCAGACCATTCCCCAGGTTTTCCCCAGCCATTCCCCTGGTTACCGGATTTTATCCCCAGGAGGTTAAGATTTTTGGGCTGTTTCTTAACCCTGACTGGGCCGTGGGCACCCCAGGGGTGGGGGAATTTTTTCTGGTTTTGACACTAGGGATAGTAGGAGGATTTTTTTGGCGATCGCCTCCTGGGGAATCCCGCAAAAAATTAGAGAGAGTTGTTAAAAACTGTTTTATTGTTAAGTTCAGTTAAGCAAAAATAACTGAAAAGCCTATAATTTCGTTGGCAAAAATAAGAAATGTCTCCTGGGGCAAAATTTTCCGCCATTGACAGCCAGGGGAATTCCCCGATAAAACTATTGGGCACACAGCAGAAAAACTTTGGGTGTGGGGCCGTAATCTTCAGCCGGCCCAGTTATTCCCCAAAGCAGTTCCGCCCTTTGAAAGAGAGAAGAACCATGGATACCTCCGTTAGTGTTTTTGCCGAAATTCCCGAAGATCTGCACGAGTCCCTGACCACCTATCTAGATAAACATCCCCATTGGGACCTGGACCGGGTGTTTTCCGCTGCCCTTTCCCTGTTCCTGTTGCAAAATGAGGGGGGCTACGGCACTAAGCCCATGTCCACTAGTTACAAGGCCTGTGCGCGGGTTTATCTGGAAACCTTATTGCAAACCGCCGAATGATTCCCAAGTTAATTGTGGGTTTGGGTAACCCTGAGCCGAAATATGATCAAACCCGCCACAACATCGGTTTTGCCGTAGTGGATGCGTTGGCGATCGCCTGGCAGTGTTCTTGGTATGACCATAAGCGTTTCCAGGGTTGGTTTGGGGAGGGGCTAATGGCCGGGCAAAAAACCTGTTTGCTCAAACCCCGCACCTATATGAATCGTTCTGGCCAGGCTGTGCGGGCAGTGGTGGACTGGTACAAGCTAGAGCCGCAGTCGGTGTTGGTGGTCTATGACGATATGGATTTACCCCTGGGCCGACTACGCCTGAGGCAAACAGGGTCCGCCGGGGGCCACAACGGCATGAAATCCCTGATTAGTCATTTGGGCACCCAGGACTTTCCTCGCCTGCGTTTAGGCATTGGTAAAAGTGATGGCACCAAAGACACCATCGCCCATGTGTTGGGTAAATTTACCCCCTCAGAATTGCCCATTGTGGAGAAAAGCTTAGACTTGGCCACGGAGGCGATCGCCCATAGTCTGCACCATGGCATTGCCAAAACCATGAGTTTATTTAATAACCGCAACGTTGCCCCCTAACGGGTGGGGTCAATGGGGTACAATGATAAATTGGCAAATTATTACATTTCTTGGGAATTTCGCTTGTGACTACAGCTGAAGCAGCATCTACTATACACACCAGTTTCATCCTCAAAGTCCTCTGGCTCGATCAAAACGTGGCGATCGCCGTGGATCAAATTGTGGGCAAAGGCACTAGTCCTCTCACTTCCTACTTCTTCTGGCCCCGGGCTGATGCTTGGCAACAACTCAAAGACGAACTCGAAGCCAAACATTGGATCGCCGAAGCGGACCGCATTAACGTGCTCAACCAAGCCACTGAGGTGATTAACTTCTGGCAAGACTTGAAAAATCAAAACAAACAAATCTCCATGGCCGAAGCCCAGGGCAAATTCCCCGAAGTGGTATTCAGCGGCAGTAACTAAATTCCCCCAGGGTGAGGAAGAGAAAATATTTCCATATTCCAACTTCCAATGGTCGTGGTAGGGAAATTTTTGCCTTGGGGACAGTCAAAAAACAGCACTGTTCCCCCCCTGGCCGCCTCAAAAAATCGATATGCTACCGTAAGGTCGAGGGGAACTTCCCCATGGCCAGACTGTCATAGCCTCTGGTTTAGGAGGGCTGACCATGCCTTGGCTACAAACCTTCTCGGCGATCGCCATTTTCCGTGGCCCGCAGACATTTAAATAACAAGATTTTCGTGAAGATTAAATCAATATTTTTATTGTCATTACTTTTTGAGGCGACAGCAACAATGAAATCCTTACTCCGCATCGGTGCAACCCTTGGTCTGATTGGCACCACCGCCGTTGGTACCTGGTTGGGCACCACCCTCCAGGCCCTGGCCTTGCCCACCGAAGAAGTGGTCAAAATTCTGCAAGGGGTACCGGTTTTTACCATTGTGGATGCCCAGGGAGCTCCCTTGGTAGCAGTGGGTGATGACAACGAAAAAGTCACCGGAGTTTTCATTAGTCAACAGGAAGCCAACGGCTTTTTACAGGAACTAAAAAAACAAAAACCCGACGTTGGTTCTCAGGTCAGTGTCCAGCCCGTTTCCCTGGGGGAAGTGGTGAAAATTGCCCAGGCCAACGCCAACCAGCCAGAACCCTTGGGATTTGCCTATGTGCCCATCCCAGCCCAGGTACAGGCAGCTCAGAAAATGCCTAATTCTGAATACCAAGGGGGAGTCCCTCTATTCGTAGCCAGAGGGGGAGAAGACCAGGGTTATCTCACTATCCAACAGGAAGACGAGCAAATTATTCCTTTCTTCCTCGAAGCTAGTCAGATTCAGCAGATGGTGGAACGGTTTAAGCAAGAGCAACCGGCCATGGCCAACAGCATTGTCATCGATGTCATTGCCATGGAGAACGTTATTTCTACTCTACAAAGTAGTAATGATGAAATGCTCAAACAAATCCGCATTGTGCCCACCCAGGAAGCAGTTCAATTTATTCGTTCCCTTTCTGCCCAACAGCCCCAGTAAGACCTGGGGTTTAGGACTAGGGAATTGGCAAGAAACTGCTGGTTCCGTCGGATGGGGGGTAAAGGAAAGGACAGAGGCTAATCTTAGTTGCCCATCCCCCCCTATCAGTGCATTGATGGAGTTTCCAGACTAGGTTGCCGAAGAGACCATGGCTAACTATATTTAACCCATTAATAACCTTGTGGGAGATTTTTTCAGGATGCGTCTACTTTGGCCCCAGTCCCATCGTCGGTTAACGGCGATCGCCTTGAATCTAGCCCTTGCTGGCACCACCGCCGGATTAATGTTTGCCTGTGCTGAGCCCGAGCCGGCCCCTGGGGATGGAGCTAACCAACCTAGTCCCGGTGGAGAAGGGGGAGCGCTGAAATTGGGGGCCCTACTACCGGCCACGGGGGATTTGTCTTCCATTGGCCAGAATATGCCCCTGGCAGTGCAGTTAGCAGTGGATACCATCAACGCCTGTGGCGGTGTCAATGGCCAGGACGTAACAGTCATTATCGAAGATGACCAAACCGATCCCACCGCAGGGGTTTCCGCCATGACTAAATTGGCCGAAGCAGACCAAGTGGCCGGGGTGGTGGGTTCCTTTGCCAGCAGTGTTTCCAGTGCGGCCGTGCCCATTGCGGTGAGAAATAACATTATGATGATTTCTCCAGGTAGCACTAGTCCTGTTTTTACTGACCAGGCTAAGAAGGGGGAATTTAAGGGTTTTTGGGCCCGCACTGCTCCCCCCGATACCTACCAAGCCCAGGCCCTAGCCGCCCTAGCCAAAAAGCAAGGTTTTGCCGATGTGGCCACCGTTGTTATCAATAATGACTACGGTGTGGGATTTGAGCGGGTATTTGTGGAGTCTTTTGCCGCCGATGGTGGCACAGTGACCAATAAAGATAGACCCGTGCGCTATGACCCCAAAGCGGCAACTTTAGATACAGAAGCAGGCCAAGCCTTTGCCAACAGTCCCGATGCGGTGGCCGCTGTGCTTTATGCTGACACCGGCAGTGTGTTGGTGCAATCCGCCTACCGTCAGGGCTTGATGGATGGAGTGACCCTACTATTAACCGATGGGGTTTATTCCCCCGATTTTGTGGAAAAAGTTGGCAAGGATGCCAATGGCGTTTCCCTTTTATCTGGAGCCTTGGGCACAGTGCCCGGTGCCGATGGTAAAGCTCTGGATGCCTTCACTGCCCAATGGAAGGATGCCACCGGTGGGAAAGATGTAACGGCCTTCGTACCCCACACCTACGATGCCACTATTCTGATGATGCTGGCTGCGGAAGCCGCTAAATCCAATACGGGGGCAGGGATCCAGAGTAAGATCAGGGAAGTGTCCAACGGCCCCGGGGAAGAGGTCACCGATGCCTGTGAGGCGATCGCCATGGTGCGGGAAGGCAAGGAAATTAACTACCAGGGGGCCAGCGGCAATGTGGACATCGACGAAAACGGCGACGTGGTCGGTAGTTACGATGTCTGGACGGTGAAGGGGGATGGCACCCTAGAGGTAATTGATAAAGTTACCCCTGGTTCCTAGAGCTTCTCAGGAAACTGTTTCAGTCAACTGTTGAGGATTGATTACAAAAAAATGTCCCCCATTGGTTAATCCAGGGGGCTTTTCTTTTAGGGTAGCTTCGCGTTGTTCAACTTCGGTTTTGTCTTTAGTAGATGGGCACTTCTTCCACTTCTGCTAGGGGTTCTGGGGTCAACACATCCGGCGATCGACTCCCGGAAAGTTGTTTGAGCAGTTGGGAGCGGGGATCGTGGAGCAGATAAAAAACTTCGTCCCCAATTTGGGCATTTTCAGTGGTCTTAGCTAGTTGCAAATTACCTTGCCGTTTTAGCATTAAAGGTAGCAATTCTCCAGAGCGGATTAGGGCCTGGGTGTGGGCCTGTTGTAGAGCTAAGCCGGCCTCCTTAAAGAGGGTCTTACCCAGTTTAATTTGCCCGTCTTTGAGGTACTGATTCCAGGTTTTGAAAGTTTTTTGCTCCATGAAAATTCTTACCCCTTTATTTTTCAGTAGGGGATTATTTTCCGGTAAATTATCCGGGGCAATCACACACACCCGGGGGGGATTAAACTCGTTGATGGTGTTTTGGGCCAGCACTAAATTCACTTCCCCGTTATTGGTCAGGGCCATAAATGCCCCCATTTCCTCGATACCCGCTTTTTCCAAGGCATGGGAGTCCAACGCACTGGTTTGAATGGCCGTTAAGCCTTCGGCGATCGCCGTGGCACAGGCTTCCGGGTCACTATCAATCAAGACCACCGATTCCCCTTGGGCTTCAAATAAACGGGCCACCAATCGCCCCAAGGGTGTGCAACCGATAATTACTGCGCCGGTGGTATGGGTGTCGGTGATGCGCAGCAGTTTAGCCAAAGGCTTGGCCGTTAACCCCTGGATAAACACCGTCATCATAATGGTGAGAAACACAATTGATTTGATTGCATCGCCACCGTTAATGCCCCGTTCGGTTAACAGGAGGGAAAAGAGGGAAGCAACGGAAGCAGAAACAATACCCCTGGGGGCAATCCAAGCTACAAAAAGTTTTTGTCGCCAGTTGAAAGTGCTCGTCCAAGTACAAATGGCAACGCTAAAGGGACGAATTACCAACATCAACACCGCCACGGTGATCACACTGCCCCAGCCCAAAGCCCCAAAACTACTCAGGGACAATTCCGCCGCCAGTAAAATAAATAGCACTGACACACAGAGCAGGGTTAATTTACCTTTAAATCGTCGCAAAAGTCGGTTATCCGGCAGAGCAGAAGAGTTGAGATAAATGCCCATGGCAACGGTGGCCATTAAGCCCGATTCACTGAGGGAAGCCTGGGCCGCACCAAATACCCCCCAAACTCCCGCTAGTACCACCAAGTTACTGACATCTTCCGAGAGAAAGGTGGCCCGTTTGAGGAAATTACTCAATAACCAACCTCCCCCCACCCCGATCGCCAGGCCGACCCCAAGGCGCAATATCAGGCCCATGGCAATTTCGATAATGTCGGTTTCGACGCTGACGTTGGTGTTAAAAATAGTTTCCAGTACCACCACCGCCAGGATGGCTCCCACTGGATCAATGAGTACCCCTTCCCCTTCCAGCAGGGTAGCCACGGATCTCTGCACTTGCACCTGCTTGATCAGGGGGCCCACCACCGTTGGCCCGGTTACCACCACTAAGGAACCGTATAAAAAGGCTAGATACCAGGGAAATTCTGCCAACCAATGGGCCGCTAAACCGCCCCCGATCAGGGTAATGAGGGTACCGATGGTAACCAAATTACGCAGACTACCGGAAACCTGCCCTAATTCCCGCAGACCTAGATTTAATCCCCCTTCAAATAAAATAATCGCCACTGAAAGGGAGACAATCACCTCCAAACCGTCACCGAAGTTGGCCGGTTGAATCCAATGCAGACCACTGTTACCCAGGCTGACTCCAAAAATGAGCAAAAAGACAATGCTCGGCAGCTTGAGGAATCCCGCCAGCACTTGGGCCCCAATGCCAAACAGGACAGTGAGGATAATCTGGAGGGTAAGGGAAAATGATCCTTCCATAAGGCTCAAGGGAATTGGTTCTGCCCGTAGGTTAACGGTAAATCATTGGCAGGGCTGTGGCCCTTTAAGCTAAAAGGCCGACTCCCCTCCAAGGTAAGGTAATCGGCTACCAACTTGAGGGCTGGTCTCGGGAGAATTGTTTACCAACCTAAAACTTATCGCCAATTCACTCAAATCTTGGGACTTTATACAATTTGTCGGTCAAACAATCAAAAAATTAAAGGCGGCACCCAGATTCGAACTGGGGGTAAAGATTTTGCAGACCTCTGCCTTACCACTTGGCTATGCCGCCATGTTCCGGCCAATCATTATAACAGAGTTGGCAACCTAGACCAAACGGCGATCGGTTAACAATTCATAGCCCGTGGCTGTTACCAATACCGTGTGTTCAAACTGGGCCGAAAGACCATTGTCCACCGTCACCACCGTCCATCGATCGCCGAGGGTGCGGGTAAAACGGGAACCGGCATTAATAATCGGCTCGATCGCCAGGGTCATGCCCGGTTTAAGTTTGACGTTGGGTAAATCCCGGCAACGGACGTTAAATACATGGGGGTCTTCGTGGAGGGCCTGCCCCACCCCATGGCCGGTAAATTCCTCCACAATGCTGTAACCAGTGGGCTTGACATAATCCTCAATCGCCCCGGCAATGTCCATCAAATAATTCCCAGGTTTTACCTGTTCAATGCCTGCATATAGGGCCCCTTCCGCCACTTCCATTAAGCGCTGGGCCTGGGGGGAAACTTTGCCCACCGCAATGGTAATGCAGGAATCGCCGTGGTAGCCCTGGAAATAGGCACCGGTGTCCACCTTCAGCAAATCACCGGCACGAATTTTTTTACGGCGGCGGGGAATGCCATGGACCACTTCATTGTTCACACAGGCACAAATGGAGGCGGGAAAGCCGTGATAACCCTTAAAACTAGGAGTAGCCCCCAGGGACCGAATCCGCTCCTCTGCCAACTGGTCTAAATCCGCGGTGGTCATGCCCGGTTGCACCGTTGTGGCAATCTCCTTCAACACCTGGGCGGCGATCGCCCCGGCTTGGCGCATTATGGCAATCTCGGCGGGAGTTTTAATCTGTACGCCTCGGCGGGAAGTTTTCTTGGCCTTGGGAGTGGGGGACGGTACTGGGGAGGGGGGCGCAAATAACTGGCTAAGTAAGTTCATAAGTATAGATCCCAATAATCTAGGCCATGCTGGCCTTGACTTCCTCCAAAGTTTCCATGGGAATATCCTGGGCATCCCCAGCAAAGTCATTGTCCGGGGTTAAGAACAGCATGCAGTGACATTCTTTGCGTTCCCGCATGGGCACACAGGGGCAATTCCAAAAGGTATTTTTCACTTCCGCTTCCTTGTCTTCGTAGTGGCGACAGGGGCAGAGGGGAGAACCCAATTCTTCCTTATGGCGAGCTAAACCCTCGATAACAACGGCGGTGACGGAAAGATCACTACAGAAATAGGTATCCGTACGTTTAGCGTACTGCTCCGCAAAATTTTTCATTGCGGCCAGTGTTTTGTTGTTCTGGGTGTCACTGCTGGTCATAGATTCTCAAGGGAATTAGATGGTCGGCACAAACGCCAATTTTGCCGTCGGTGTATTTATCTTGACACACTATTGGAGCAGGGCCAAAAACCCACGGAGCACCCCAATTGTTACCCCAGGTAATTCTAAATGGGGCGTTAAACCCACGTCTTTAATTTCGACAAAAGCTTTAACGGCATTGGGGTTCAAAGCCGCCAAACGACGCCCGATCGCCGGGGGGGTAAATTGGGCGTATTCTCCCCAAAGAATGGCTGTGGCAATGGTTAAATCCGGCATAAATTGGGCCAGGTCAAAGCACAAATCTCCCCGCACAAAGGACAGGGCCGCATATTCTGCCCGCGGTTGGGTGGCCGATTCCAAATAGGCATCGATAATTTCTGGGTAAATGCGCCGGGCCTGGGCAAATTGTCGTTGCTCTAAAAAATTAACAATGCCCGCAGTGTTGGCAATGCCGGTGGTGTAGATAAAGCGATCAAGTACGGGGACACTGACCAGTTGGGCAAAAAAGTTACTGCGATAATCTTCGCCAAAGTCCGATAGCCCTGTGGGGGTAGCCAGAATTAAACTGGCAAATAACTCCGGATATTGCACCGCTGTCCGCACGGCGATCGCCGCCACCAAGGAAGAAGCAATCACCACCGGGGGCTGGGCACAGGTTTGTTGCAAAAATTCTTGAATGACTTGGATGTAATCCTGGGGAGTATAGTTTTTCACCGGATGGTCGGAGCGACCCCAACCCAGCAAATCCGGAGCTAGCACTCGGTAGTCAGCGGCGAAGGCCGGATAAACCTTGGACCATTCGTAGGCGGAAGAACCACCCCCAAAGCCATGGAGAAAAACCAATGTTTGGCGATCGCCAAAGGACTCCCCCGCTTTCACCCAGGGTGCCTCCGTTGCTTCATAATAAACAATGGTTCCCAGGGAAGTGACTAGGGAGTTGCGGGTAAAGCCAAGGGGTTCAATCATGCTGTCTCCTGATGGTTAGGGCATTGACCAAAGCGGCTGGTCTTCTCCAGTATGGTTTAGTTTTTCGGCCCATGGCTGGGTTTTTCCTCTGGGTACGGGGCACGGTTTTGCTTTTTGCTACCCAGTAACCGTTGCCCCCAACGGGGGTACAAACTTAAGTAAATAAGCAAATTTCCCCACAATAACGCCCCCAGCAGCAGATAGGTTTTTAACCAAAAATTCCCCTGAAAATCCTCCATAATACCCACACTGGCCAAACTAAAAGCCAGGGTCAGGGCCACCAAAAGTAGCCGCTTGGAAATTTTCACTTGACGTCTTCGAGATGGTTGCTTACCCACAGATTTTGCCCTTAATGGAAATTAGCTGCCGATGAACTCGAACCGGGGGTTGCCCCTAGAATGGGTAAAAGTGGCCAGGGAAGCCATGGCGTTTATTGTTTGTAACCATGCCCCACCGGGGGACTGGGGTAGCCAGCTTATGCCGTGACGGGTTTTTGCTAACCTGGTTGTAAATCAATTGCCCTTTTAATTTATGGTTCGTCGTCGTTCGGTTCCTTGGATTCATCGCTATTCCCGTTTCATTATGGGGGCGATCGCCGTGCTGGGGATCTTGATCACCTCCTACCTGGCCTATGTTTCCTTCAGCGGAGGAGAAGCCCTTTGCCCCGTTGACCCGGAAAGTGGTAGTTCCAGTTGCGACCTAGTGTTGCAGAGTGTCTACGCCAAAGTGTTTGGCATTCCCCTGAGCGTTTTTGGCCTGGGGGCCTACATTGCCATGGCCATCGCGGCCCTGGTGCCTTTTTTAGTGAGCGAGGAGAGCAACAAAAAACAGCGCAACTCCTTAGAAGACCTCACCGGCAAATTCCTCTTGGTGGGGGGCACTTCCATGGCAGTGTTCAGTGGCTACTTAATGTACATTTCCTTTTTCCGGCTCCAGGAGGCTTGCTGGTACTGCCTAACTTCTGCTATTTGTTCTTTACTGTTGTTCATTTTGGCGATCGTTGGTCGGGAGTGGGAAGAAGTGAGTCAAGTATTTTTTACCACCATTGTGGTGGCCATGGTAACCATTGTCGGCACCTTGGGGCTTTATGCCACCGCTGAAGGACCCAGGGCCGGAGCCGATGGCACCATTCCCATTCCCGCCATTGTTGGTCAACCCAAACCCCCCAGTGGTTGGCCCATTTCCACCCAATCGGGCCCAGCGGAAATTGAATTGGCGGAATACCTCACCGCCCAAGGGGTGCTTAACTATGGAGCCTTCTGGTGTCCCCATTGCTACGACCAAAAACTGCTTTTTGGGAAAGAAGCATTTGAAAAAATCACCTACATTGAGTGCGACCCGGCCGGCAAAAATCCCCAGACCCAAGTCTGTGTGGATGCGAGCATTCAATCCTTCCCCACTTGGGGCATTGATGGAGAACTCAACCCCGGGGTCAAAACCCTCCGGGAACTGGCAGAGCTCACTGGCTATGAAGGCAATATGGATTTTAAATATGGTCTGAGAAATTAGATCTACCACAGGGTTAATCTGGGGACTGAGCTAAAGTGCCCCATGTTTTTCCAGTGGACAACGCCATAATTTCTTAAAGAAACTCCCCTCAAGTCGGAGATGGCCTGGGGGGACTTTTCTTGATAGCGTTGTAGTTTAATTGCAATCGATTAGTAGTAGTTACCCACTTTGCGGTGGTGTACGGCGGTTAACCCTTCCGCTTTGGCCACTCGACCATTGGTCACTTGGCTGTAAACAATCCAATGGTCACTACATTCCATGCGACTGGCCACTTCACATTCCAGGTAGGCCAAGGCATCGGTCAAAATCGGAGAGCCATTGGCGGCGGTTTGGGTTTTGACACCAGCAAAACGATCTGCCCCAGGGGGAAAGCGCTTGAGGAAGTGTTTCATCAAGGATTGATAATTACCTTCTTCCAAAATATTCAACACAAAGCGATCGCCAACCTGCATGAGGGATTCAATAGCCCGGTCCTTGGCCACAGCGACGGTGAAACCAGGGGGACTAAAGCTGGCTTGGGAAACCCAGGACGCCAGCATGGCCCCTTTGACTTCCCCTTTTTGGGCGGTGATGATATAAAGCCCGCCGCTGATGCGGCCGATCGCCTTTTCCAGGTCGCTGTCGAGGGATTTGAGTTGTTTAATTTTGGCCGCCTGGATCAAATTTTGGCCCAAATCCGTACCGGACTCATCACACAGTTGATAGGTGCTTTCCCTGGGGGTGTCTTTGACTTTGATCACAGTGAAAGCTTCCCGCAAACCCAGGTCTAAAAATTTGGTGCGGAGGGGATCAATGGGTTCATCATCTCCACCATAGGATTCGTATAGGCCAAAAACCTGCTTCGGTTGCATGGCGGCCAACACCGCGCCGAAATTGGTGCTGAGGTCACCACTGGCTTGCAAGGGGGGCATTCCCAGCACTACCCCACTGGCATGGCCGACCAATTCTTGAATTTCCTGGGGATCGGCGGTGCTAAGGTCCACCATATCCACCCCCACTCCAGTTTTGGTAATGCCCTTGGCAATGGCCTGGGAAAGGCGATCGCCGTAGCCGTAATCGGCCACATAGAAAACCACCACGGTTTTTTCCGCTTTGCTTTGGGATTCACTCCAATGGTGGTAGCGATGTAATAATTCAGCGACGTTATAACGCAGTAGGGGGCCGTGGCCGTTGGCAACGGTGCTAATGGTGCCCAGGTTATCCATGCGCTTCATGGCTGCCAGCACAGAACGGGCGTTGGGGCCCATCAAACAGTCGTAGTAAAACTGGTAATCCGGCTCAATTTTGCCCAAATCAGTGTCGAAAACCGCATCGGAGCAGTAGTGCATGCCAAACACGTCGCAGGTGAAGAGAATTTCCGTGGCGGGATCATAGGTGAGCATGGTGTCCGGCCAGTGGAGATTGGGGGCGCTGACAAATTCCAAATTATGGCCCTGGCCCAAATCCAGGCGATCGCCACTTTTAACTTGGATACGTTCAAAGGGTTGATGGACAAAGTTATCCAGAAATTGCAGAGCCACTTTGGTGGCTACCACGGTAATTTGGGGATTGAGTTGCAGAATATCTTTTACTAGTCCGCTGTGGTCTGGCTCCGTGTGGCTGACAATTAAATAATCAATTTCCTTGGGATCAATTAATCCCTGTAGCAAATCCAGGTATAAGCGGCGGAACTTCTCGTGGGAGCTATCCACCAGGGCAACCCGATCAGCTTGGATGAGATAGGAATTGTAGGTGGTGCCGTTTTGCAGGCCAAATTCAATATCGAATCGGTCCCGGTCCCAGTCCAAGGAACGGATAGCAATAACATTTTTGGCGATCGCCTCGGTTTGGGTGGAAAGCCGTTTTTGGGTAGCTAGGGGGGTAGTGACCATGCCGTACTCCTAGGACTGGTAATGGAAAACTCTCTGTTCAGTGTATCCCAGGGGCCAGGGCGGGGGAAAGTTAACAAACATTGATATTTTTAAATCAAACCATCACAACTTTCACCATTGTGGTTGCATGACAAATACTCTTCCAATTCCCCAATAACCTTTGAAAGTTAGCCCGTCCCCAAGTCTACTTTGGGGTTAATGGGGGTATCCCACGCTTTAGGTGTCCCCGTGGGGGATGGAATGATGTTACAGACGGTACATAATGCTTTCCCCATGGCTATCGGTGCCACAGGTGCGGAACAGGTTATACAAATCCCCCAGGTAACTGACTTCTTCCATTTGGGGGACAGAACTCTGCCAAGGTTTGGGGTTGCCGTAGGCATAAAAAGCTTCCACTCCGTCAATGCCATGGCGGGCCGCCGCTGGGATCAGTTGACTGGCGGGTTGACGGTACCGGGCCGGATGGGCCAACACCGCTAAACCGCCGGCATCATGGATAGCCTTGATTACCTTAGACCCTTGGGCATAATATTTATCCGGGCGATCGCCAGTCAGGTAGGGGTCTAACACCGGTTGGGTCGGGTCGAAATCGTAGCCAAGGATGTGGACTTCGGTGCCGTCTAAATTGGCGGTAATCTCAATGCCAGTCCAAAGTTGGGGTCTGGGGCCTGGATAATGGCAATGTTCAGTGAGCCAGCGTTGGGCCCGGTAATAGCCCGCCACACAATGGTGGTCTGTGATGGCCAAGCCCCGTAATTCTTGGTGTATGGCCTGTTCGATCAAGCCCTCTGGGGTCATCTGACCGTCGGAACATCGGGTGTGGAGATGAAAGTTATAAAACCGTGGACAACTGGTGGGGGTCAAGGACTGCCAAACAGTTGTAAGTTGGCGCTCCATCTGTTGAGACTGCGGAGAAATAAGGTCGTTAACCATGAATAAATGCCATCCTGACAACGGGCTGGTGCTGGATATAAATACATCCCACCCTTTTCCCACAATAACAAAACTTTACATAATTGGCTTTTACTCCTCGTCCCGTCCCCCAAGTAAAAAGTTCCTCAACCAGAACTCTCCCAATTCTTCTTTTTAAAGGCAGGCCAAAAAAATCACAGAGCCCAGGCTAGGTTACATTAGGTTGAGACTGGAAATTATTTTCTTCCAAAGCTCACTGGGGAATGGTTTAAGCATAACATCGGTAGAGTGAACCCCGTCCATTTTTCTCTCTGCTCAGAACCTCCGTTTTAAGGTTGGGTTTCTATGGAGTCGGCCACCATGTCTTTTCCCATCAGCAAGACCTACTTTTTGGCAGGGTTGCACTGTCCGAAACGTCTGTGGTTGTCTATCTGCCGTCCAGAAGATGCTTCCCCCATGTCCTTGGCCGCCGAACAAAGAATTAAACAAGGTAAGGCGATTGGGGTGGCGGCGCGGGAATCTTTTAAAAATGGCATATTGGTGGATGGAAGTCTGAAGTACTGCCTAGAAAAAAGTTGGGAATTGACAGTAGTGGTGGCAGGGCAAGGGGTGGAGTGTTTATTTGAGCCCGCTTTTTTGTATGACGATATTTTGGTGCGCTGTGATGTGTTGCGACGCTTACCGTCGGGCAACTGGGAAATTATTGAGGTAAAATCCGCCACTAAGCTCAAGGACGAACACATCGCCGATTTAACCTTGCAACATTACGTGTTGGAGGGGTTGGGGTTAACGGTGGAGAAAACTAGCCTCATGGTGGTGAATCCCATGGCGCGTAATTGGAGTGTAGTGCAGGAACGGTTTTGCTATCAAGATGTGACGGCGGCGGTGGTACGTTGGCGCCAGCAGTTGCCCCAAAAATTGGCAGAATTCCGCAAATTGTTGACGGAACCGACCGCTCCCCAGGTCCCCATTGGCAGCCATTGTGACCGCCCTTACCGTTGTCCGTTTAAAGATCATTGTTGGCAGAATGTGCCCCCGATTTCAATTTTCGACATCCCCCTGTTGAAGCAAGATAAATTGCAAAGGTTGATGGCGTCTAATATCTGGGACTTGGAGGACATTCCGGCGGACTTTCCTTTGACCCAAAGGCAAAGAGCATTTATTGACCGGATGACGGAAGCAAAACCCCAAATAGACCACGATTTACTAAGGCGATTGTTGGGCCAGATCCCCCTTGATCAACCGTTGTATTTTTTTGATGTGGAAACCCACAGCAGTGCCATTCCCCGTTTTGCCGGTCTGCATCCCTACGAACGTTGCATTTTTCAGTACAGCTGTCACCGTCTCAATGTGGACGGTTCCCTGGAGCACTTTGAATATTTGCATACGGAAAATTCCGATCCCCGCCTCCCCCTGCTGATTTCCCTGATACATCACATTGGCGATCGGGGTTCAGTGGTGGTTTATAACCAATCCTTTGAAAAGGGCGTATTACAACAATTGGCGGCGGCCTACCCCAACTATGGGGCCAAAATTAATCAGATTATCGATCGCCTGTGGGATTTACAGGTGGTTTTTAAAAAAGCTTATTTCCATCCAGATTTCCAGGGTTCCTATTCCCTCAAAAAAGTTCTGCCGGTCATGGTGCCCCAGCTTTGCCACGACAACTTGGCCATCAAGTCTGGCAATGAAGCTCCTCTGGTATGGGAGGCCCTCCTGGAATGTTCTGCCCCCGACAGAAGGGCGGAAATGGCCCAGCAACTGCGGGAGTATTGTGGCCTCGACACCCTGGGAATGGTGAGAATTTATCAGGTTTTACAACAGGAGTTGAGGGTGGATTAGGAGGGATCAAAACGTCATAGATGGTCTAGTCGCTCTCCCCATCTTCTTTGCCCTGACTTTGGTGGTGGTCATCAAACAAGATCAGGGTTTCCGCCGCCTGCCGGGGAGAATCAGTGGTTTTCCTCGATGGGACTGGGATTATGGGGAGTATATTTTCCCCTTGTCCGGTCGGTAAACGTTCCTGGTGATAGGTTTCCTTGGCTTGGGCCTCCATCAACTCAGGCGATCGCCGTCGAGGAATTTTTAATTGAGAGGCTGGAGGAATTTGTAATTGAGGAACCGGTAGAACCAAGGCCGCTGGAGAAACATCTTCCTCAGTCGTACCGGCAATATTTTTCACAAAAAAGTTAATTGTTTCTTCCTTTAACCAACCCTTGAGCACCGCCACCGAACCGAAGCGTACCCCCAACCGTTGTTGTTCGCGCAAAATACGCTCAATCTGGTCTTCATCCAGCAAATGGGCCATTTTCAGGTAGTAACCAATGGGGCCCTGCACCGGTTGCCCCACCATTGCAGGCCAGAGATCAACGAAAAAATCCGCCGTTTCCTGGGAAATCCAGCCATGGTGAGAAAGAATTTCCCCCAGCAACATCTCAAACTGCTTTTGTTCATACAAAGCCACCTCCAATTGCCCAGAGGTAATTAGTTTTGCTTCCTGGAGAATAATACCGATGGGCTTTTTGTTACTGACCATGGCGGATGGGGGAAGAGCGCATTTCAGAATCGGACAAAATAGACTCTGAATGAAAGAAAAAAGACTTAATTAGGCGTAATTGAGCTTTGATAATCTAACCACCACTAATTTTAGCTTTGTAGCCCTGCTTTAACAAATAAGCGAGAATTTTCTCCCGTTGATCGCCCTGGATTTCCAAACAATCTTCCTTCAAGGTGCCCCCACTACCACAAAAATTTTTCAGAGCCTTGAGTAGGGCTTGTCGCCCCGGGGTGGACAATTGCAAACCATTCACTACTGTCACTGTTTTTCCTTTTCGGCCAGAGCGAGTTGCTTGGATCCGGACATTTTGTTGTTGGGGAGGAAGATCAATTTCCTCGTCCGAGATGGGATCTGCCACCGGGCCAAATTCTTGGTAAACAATACGAGCTGGGGGTTTGGAGCTGGCCATAGGACTGGGAAAAAATACTGGGTAGCGCCAACGTTAACGAGCAGGAAGCAATTGGGAAATTAGCGTTCGATCGCCTGGGTAAAATAGTACACTCACTACCAGAGTACCAGATTCAAAGCTGTCATTGGGAGAGTTTGTTTGTAAAGTTTTGATCTATTGCTTCAATTTCCGCATTAAAGTTCCAGTCAGACTGGGGGACAGGGGGTTTTATCAATATCCTTTCCAAGTCATGGCTATCTTGAAAGCTTCGCCTGCTCGCAGAACACTGGCCCATGTCTAAAGAGGTTGGGGAGGTTGGGATAGTTAACCCGAGTTCTTCCCACGGAAAATGCGCTCCCAACCATTACCGTTGTGCAACACTAGTAGCTCCAGAAATTTAGCCCAGTTTAAACTTAGTTTTCCTGACAACTTGCCGCAACATTTCGATAAAACCGATGGAGCATTTTAGTTTTGACGAGATTGTAAATAAACATCGGGCTTTTCTCGCTTGAGCAAAAACAGACTGAGGGTTAACCAGATAAAGCCTACTCCGTAACCAGCGATGATATCCGTTGCCCAATGAACCCGACAATACATACTGGCAATGCCAATGAAACCTACCCAAAGGGTTGCACCAAGATAAATGTGCCAACGGTATTGGGGAAAGTGGGCTACCAACAAAAAGGCCAGGTAGAAATAAAACACCACCCCCCCCGCCGCATGGCCACTGGGGAAACTGCGTCCATCCACATCCACTAAACGGGGTAAAGGGCGAGTCCGGTTAAAAAAGGGCTTCAACACTTGGTCAATGAGCAAAAGGATGCCCAGGGTGGCAAAGACTAGATATTTAATCTCCGACCAGTAGCGTTTCCAAACTAAAAAACCTAGGGTGATGGCAATCATGGTGGCGGTTAGTTCCACCCCCGTACCTTTGTAAACCTTGATCCAAAAAGGGGCCATGGCTTCGGGAATTACCTTATGCAAAAAATCCAAAAAGGCAATGTCAAAGGCAATTTCCTTTAGATCGTTCACTTCCCTAAAATTGTGGCCCAGGGCAATCAACAATCCGACGATCGCCAAGCAGACAAAGAAAGGAACCCGACCGACAATGGTTAACCAGGGAGGCAAAGGAGTATGGGCCGACGACTTCATTGGGCAAGGTTTAAGAAATGACAATTTCTCAGCATAGGGCCATTTGTCGACCGACGGAGATCAACGGCGACGGTGTATGGGCTGGAACAATGATGATAGTTCCATCACCTTAGTTTGTAAGCTCGAACAGGGGTCCGCCCCCCGCTTTAGTTGATACTCCAATTCCAGCAACAGGGGCAGGGTTTTGAGTAATTGTCCGCCGGTAATACCCCGCAGTTCCTTGCGTAAAAAATACAAACGTTTAGGATTGCTGAGATCGGCCTGGGCGGCGATCGCCTTATCATCTTTTTCCCCTGCTTCCAAAGCGAGCTTGATTAATGTCCAAGTGCGGAACTGGCCGGTGAGGGTAGCCAAAATCTTTAAAGCCGGTTCGTTATGGGTGAGCAATAAATCCGCCACCAATTGTAATGCCTGGGCCGTTTCCCCATCCCGGATCGCCTGGGCCAATTGCAAACTATTTTGGGTGCTGGTATTGACCAACTGTTCCACCTGGGACACCGTTAAAGGGCCAGGTTGGCTCTCGCTATAGAGTTTGAGTTTGCCCAACTCATTCCAAATCAACCTAGTGTCATTACCCAACGCTTCCGCCAAAAAACCTTCCGTTTCCGCCGCCAAGGGCAGTTGCAGATCCCGGGCGATCGCCTGGATTTGATGGATGAGAGCGTCCACATTCCAGGGGGAAATGAGGGCAAATTCCCGGATAGTGGCATTACCTTCCAAATATTTAGTCGATTTCAGGCGGCGATCGAGCTTCTTGCCGGAAGTGAACAGCAGATGGCAGTCGGCGGGGATGGCGGGCAAACTTTTTTGCAGCCTAGCCAGTAGAGCATCTTCACAACTCTGTCCCAAGGTGGAATCCACCACCCACACTAGGCGATCGCCATGGCCGAAGGGAGGAGTCAGGGCTTGTTCTAGTCCTCTTTGGGTGGCATCAGCCTGTTCCCCGGGAATTTTCTCAAAATTAAACGCTTCCCATTGGGGGTCTAAACAACGTTTTTGCAGTTGTTTAACCGCTTGGTGCAGGGTAAATTGGTCTTCGCCCCAATAAAAATAAACGGGCATGGCAATGCTGGGGGAATGGAAAGTAGGTTATTTTCCCTCATTGGACACTAATCGGGGTGTGGAACTAACTCTAGAAGTAGGCTAAAAACCTACCTATTTAATTTCAATGCCTCCCACTTGCCCAAGGCCGCGGTTAGATTTGGTAAGTCTTGCCGGAGCTTTAGTGAAGGGATTTAGGCGGTAGATCCAGACTTTAATCACCTGATCACCTGTGCAAAATTTTTTAGCGACCCTTGAGGGCTTTTTGAAAATTTTTGCGGTAGGAAGGATTGACCAGGAGTAAACCAGGCCAAAGCAAAGCCAGGGAGATGCGGGTTGCCAAGCTACGGTTAAAGTTAGTGTGGCGATAGCCAGAAAGAAAACGCCAGACTCCACCGACGTAGACTACCAACAAAACAAACGAAACTAGATATCCCATAGTGCTTGAGGCGCCGAGAGTAGAAACAATGCCCAAGGGCAAATGCCGTCCTCATTCTAGCAAATTAACCACCAGGAACCGTCAGCCGACAAGGCGATCGCCACTCTTGCTGTCAGAGGAGATGGTAGTTGCTGAGAGTAACTTCAAGAGGTATGAGCCAATTTTGAGATAATCTCGAGGTTGCTTTTCAGCCCTGTCATTTCTATGCTCCTCCCAAATGCCCAAAAAGCCGTGGTTGACATTCGTAAACTCCGTGACTATTGCCTCAATCTAGAGCATGAAGATGGAAAACACAAAGCACGGCTTTTTTTATCAAATTTTGGGATAACCGATGATGATGCCGAAGAATTACGTCAGATTCTACTGGCAGTAGTTCAAAGTAATGAAGTCAAACTGGGAAGAAAAGACGCATTTGGTCAGCGCTACACTTTGGATTTTGACATCGAATGGCAGAATAGAAGTGGAACCCTTCGTAGTGCCTGGATTATCGAGCACGGCTCAGAAGTGCCAAGATTGACGACTTGTTATCCGCTATAGTTCGGTGGAGATAGTTTAATGAATAGTACGGTAAATTTATTGGATGTGGTGGCTTTAACCGTTGATTTACCCCAGTACAACCTGTGGCGAGGGCAGGTGGGAACAGTAGTGGATATCCTAGCAAATGGCACAGCATTTGAAGTCGAATTTAGCGACCGCCATGGGCGGACCTACGAATCTTTAGGATTACGACTAGATCAAATAATAGTTTTACATTTTGAGCCAAAATTACCTGATAAAAAAGCGACAGTAGTTGTGGCATCATAAGGCTCCTGTTGTTAAAGATGGCATCAGTTTTACCCGTCACCGATGCCCATAAATCACTCTATTTAACTATTTAAACGATTGGAGTTTCAGATTAGGGGGCTAACCAAGAAAAAGGAGCAAAGGGGATATTTCTGGCCACCCAGTAAGCCAAAATTGCCTGCAATATGAACCAGATTACCTTGGGGGGAATAAACCAAACCAATAAAGTCCGCCCAGTAATGGTTTTTAGACCATAGGCAACGTAGGAGTAGATCATAAAGGGGAGGGAGATAATCATTAAAGGATTTAGTCCAAAAGCTCCCACTAAATTGCCATGGAGCAGTTGATGCAATGCCCGTAAAGTGCCGCAACCGGGACAGTAAAGCCCAGTTAAATTACGAAAGGGACTGGGGGGAAATAACTTCGATGAAGCGGGATCAAAGAGGAAAAGGAGAGTGCCAGCAACAACAATGGTCAGGGTTACCAAAATGAATCCTAAATACTCCTTGGCCTTAGGGGATAGTAATGGAGAGAGGGAATGATTTTTCAAGCTAAACATAGTATTCGTTGATGAATAGTGAACAACAGCAAAGTCAAAAAGTCTAACTTTAATTACTGACCAAAGATGGCGGCAAGCACAGCAAGAACAATATAGATAACGACAAAAATTATGCCGGCACCAAAGGACCACCAACAAAACTTTTTCGCTTCATTGGAAGCCCGCACAGCGCCTTCATAGTCCCCTGAAGCTAAACGGGAATTAACCTCTGAGGCTTTGATAATGGCCACAATGCCCAAGGGTAGGCAACAAAATAGGGTCACCAGAATGGATTGTGCCAAATAATTTGGTACATTTTGATTTGTCATATAACAAACTCATCTTTCATTAGACTGGAATATACCAGCCAGGATAGACAGAAATCAGCTTAATGGTTCATTTTGTTGCGTTTTCTTCACAATTTACCGAGATTGGTAGGCTGTGCTTAATTTGACCAATTTTTGTAGGGATGCTTGGCTAGATTTACGTTGTAATAACGGGCATCATTGGTCACTTCTTCGCCAATCCAGGGAGGTAAACTTATTTGTTCATCGGCGTCGGTTAATTCCACTTCCGCCAAAATTAGGCCCTGGTTATCCCCCAAAAATTCGTCCACTTCCCAGGTTTTACCTTGATAATCGAGGCAATAACGATATTTTTCAATCAAGGGCGGTGAGCAAAGCTCCGTCAAAATTTGATTGGCATCCACGGCCGGAATTTCATACTCAAATTCCAAGCGGGTCATGCCGGTATTTTTCCCTTTAATAGTGAGATAGGCCCGATCGCCAATGGTACGAATTCGGACAGTGGTTAGATCCTGGGTGGCAATGTAACCCTGACGGTATAAATAACCCTGGGCCAGACTCCGCCAACGGTCATCTTTAACGAGAAATTTACGTTCAATTTCGACGGCCATAACCTCCCCCTCCCGGTGTTTTAATTATTAGGCGATCGCCAGGGACCACATCCACCTGGGCACAACCATCTAACCGTAACTCATCCCCAGAATGACGTAGTAGCCAATTTTCCCCCACTGCCCCTGGCTCTCCCCCAGCCAAACCAAAGGGAGCCACCCGTCGCCGATTGGCCAAAATGGCCACCGATAGAGGCTGACGAAATTGAAACTGGCGCACAATGCCATTACCACCGGAGAATTGTCCCTCACCACCGCTGTGGGAGCGAATGGCAAACTGTTCTAATAACACAGGAAAACGACTTTCTAAAATTTCCGGGTCGGTTAAGCGGGAATTGGTCATGTGGGTTTGCACAGCGTCACAACCGGCAAAACTAGGGCCAGCCCCACTGCCCCCAGCAATAGTTTCATAGTATTGATATTGCCCATCGCCGAAGGTGAGATTATTCATGGTGCCCTGGCTAGCGGCCAGACATCCCAACGCTCCGTATAACGTGTCGGCGATCGCCTGGGATGTTTCCACATTACCGGCCACCACGGCCGCTGGGTATTGGGGATCGAGTAGACAACCAGGGGGAATAATAATCTTCAACGGTTTGAGACAACCAGCATTGAGGGGAATAGGTTCCTGGACGAGGGTGCGAAAAACGTATAAAACCACCGCTTGCACCACCGCTTTGGGCGTGTTGAAATTATGATTGCCCTGGGGAGAAGTGCCAGAAAAATCAATGGTGGCAGTACCTTGGGAAACGTTAACTGTGATAGCCACCGCAATGCGAATACCATTGTCCATTTCCGTCGTAAATTGACCAGACTTTAACTTGGCGATCGCCTGGGTTACGGCTTGTTGGGCATTATTTTGCACATGGAGCATATATTGCTGCACGGTGTTTAAGCCATACTGGGCCACCATATTTTCTAAACCCATTATCCCCCGCTGATTGGCGGCAATTTGGGCAGAAAAGTCAGCTAAATTTTGCTCAACATTACGGGCGGGGTAGGGACTATCTAATAAATGGGCTCGAATAGCTTCTGTTTGGAACTCTCCTCCTTTAACTAATAACTCGTTGTCAAATAAAATGCCTTCTTGGTTAATATTTTGACTGTGGGGCGGCATGGAACCAGGGGTAATTCCTCCCAAATCCGCTTGGTGGCCGCGGGAGGCAACGTAAAATAAAATTTCCTTGCCAGTCGGGTCAAACAGAGGCGTTATTACCGTCACATCCGGTAAGTGGGTACCACCGTTATAGGGATCATTGGAGAGATACACATCCCCCGGTTGCAATTGCTGACGGCGATCGCGCAGAAGCGCTTTAACACTTTCTCCCATGGAGCCCAAATGGACAGGAATATGGGGGGCATTGGCGACTAAATCCCCGTGGGAATCGAAAATGGCACAGGAAAAATCAAGCCGTTCTTTAATATTTACTGAACTGGCAGTATTTTGCAGGACAATGCCCATTTCCTCGGCAATGAATTGATAAAGGTTTTTGAATATTTCTAATCGCACTGGATCGACTAGAGTTCCATTACTATTTCCATCATTGCGATTGTTTAAATTAACTTTAAATTCATTTTGGCCATTAATTAAATCATCCCCATCTTCCGTGTTATTAGCTACTTTTTCCAACATTAAATGGCATGGTTGGGGTTCCCCTGGTTTTGCTGATCCCAACTGGGCTTGCCAACCCGGATCAATCACAATGGTGCCGGTGCCTTCCACAATCATGGCTGGCCCGGGAATTACCTGATGAGCCCCTAAATGCTGGCGTTGGTACACAGGAATGGAATGCCATTGGCGATCGCCATAGAAGTCCACCATTTCCACAGCCTGGGCCGGCTTTGTTACGGAATTTAAACAGGGCTCTGGGGGTAAATCCAGCGGTTGAATATACTCTAAACTAATGGAAGCAATGGTGAGGGGAGTACCCGTTTGACTAAAACCATAACGTTGCTGATGCTGATGGGTGAATTGTTCCGTTAAAATGGCTAAATCTTGGCAAAAATTGAGACTTAATGTGGTGTCAGTGCCCTGGTATTTCAGGTCGATTTGACGACGGATGGTGGGCGAATAATTAGGATTTTGTTCGTCATTATTGCTATTGTGATCAGTGGTGAAAGTCCCAGCCAATTGTGTTTCTAAGGTTTGATAATGGGCGAGTAAATTACTTAAATTGTCCGCCTTTAAAGGTTGCTCAACGGTCATGGCCCGGAGGGCCCTCTGTTCGGCCAAACCCATGCCATAGGCTGAAAGTACGCCGCTGTAGGGATGGAGAAAAATCTTGCTAATGCCCAGGCGATCGCCTAATCGACAAACCAGTTGCCCCCCTGCTCCCCCAAAGCAACAAAGGGTGTAATTCTCCAGGTCATAGCCCCGTTGTAAGCTAATTTTTTTAATGGCATTGGCCATATTTTCCACGGCGATCGCCAGAAAACCATCTGCCACTTCCACCGGGGTAGGTTGAGTTGCGGTGGATTGGGCAATTTGGGTGGCTAAATCGGTGAATTTTTCTTGAACAATATCAATATCTAAGGGTTGGTTTCCTTGCGGGCCAAACACAGGGGGAAAATAGTTTTTTTGCAATCTTCCCACCATCACATTGGCATCGGTCACTGTTAGCGGCCCACCCCGACGGTAACAGGCTGGCCCAGGGTTTGCCCCCGCAGAATCGGGCCCCACTTGGTATCTTTGTCCGTCAAATTTTAAAATGGAACCGCCCCCCGCCGCCACTGTATGGATGGCTAAGCTTGGTACCCGCAAACGGACTCCGGCAATTTCCGTTTCCCACAATCGTTCATAAGTGCCATTAAAATGGGCCACATCGGTGGAAGTTCCCCCCATGTCAAAGGTAATAATATTGCTGAATCCTGCCCGTTGGGAGGTTTTCACTGCGCCCACAATGCCCCCGGCGGGCCCAGACAGGATACTATCCCGCCCCTGGAAATGACTACTATCTACCAGCCCCCCATGGGATTGCATAAACTGTACTGTTATCCCTGGTAATTGCCCCTGCACTTGGTCAACGTAGCGCCGGAGCAGAGGGGAAAGGTAGGCGTCAACTACGGTGGTATCGCCACGATAAATGTATTTAATTAGGGGGCTAACTTCAGAAGAACGGGAAATTTGAGTAAAGCCAATTTTTTGGGCAATTTCAGCAATGATTAATTCATGGTCAGGATAGCGATAACTGTGCATTAAGGCGATCGCCACACTGCGAATTCCTTGGTCATAGGCCTGTTGCAAATCCCGGTTAATTTGATGCTGGTCTAGGGGTCGTAAAATTTCTCCTTGGGCATCAATTCTTTCCACTGCTTCAACGACTTGTTCATAGAGTAAACTGGGTTTTTTAATCTCTAAGGCAAAAATGTCCGGCCGATGCTGATAGGCGATCGCCAACCCATCCCGGAATCCTTGGGTCATTACCAAAACTACGGGGTCTCCTTTGCGCTCCAGGAGGGCATTGGTGGCCACAGTGGTACCCATTTTTACCAAGCTAACTTTTTCTGGGGTAATGGGTTCGGTGGTTCCTAAACCTAAAATGGTGCGAATGCCATGGATGACTGCATCGTTATAAAGTTCAGGATTTTCTGATAATAATTTAAATAAAATTACCGTTTCTTTTGTGGGTAGGGCAAATACGCTAAATCGTCCATCTTGAGCGCATTGTTGGGCCAACTTTTCATCTTTGGTAATGGCAACAATATCGGTAAACGTTCCGCCCCGGTCCACAAAAAATTTGGTCATGTTGAACTTGATTGGAGGGCAATAATCTGTGGCTAACCATGGCTGGCCAGACCAAGACTGAATCGTCTGGCCATGTTTCTTAAGTCAGATAGACTAATTTTCCCTGGCAATGACCCAAATCGCATGGACAAGGCCAAGGATGTATAGCCCAAAAATGGTTAGCAGTAAGTTAATCCAAAAGTCTTTGCCAATACCCACCTGCAAGAAGACTCCCAGGGGTGGCAAAAGAATCGCGCAAATGATTTTAACAATGTCCATCAGTTCACTCCAATGTGTTTTGATAACCAGGATTGTTTAAGGGCCCAACGGCAAAGGCAGGCAGAAGTGTCCCATGGACTATGCTATCCCATCCCCCCATGTTGACAAAGTTGGGTTTATAAATACTAGCAAAGTTAAGGTAAATACCCCGGTGTTGCCCTATCTCGTCCATTCCTATCTACGGCGATCGCCCCGTAAGGAGTTTAACGAAAGTTAATCAAACAGTTCTAAAGGAATGGGATCCTTTACGGCGGATTCTATGACGAGGTGGTACAATGAGGGACAAATATTCAGGGGAGTTCATCGAAAAGTAAAATGCCAGCTCTATCAGTTGATCTAAGAGAAAGGATAGTCAAGACCTATGAAGGTGGTGGAACCTCAATTAGAAAAGTAGCAGAGCAGTTTCAAGTAAGCAAAACGACCGTTCAGGATTTGCTTAAATTGAAACGAGAAACGGGACA
>NZ_JACJTJ010000049.1:0-3369 GCF_014698605.1 Synechocystis sp. FACHB-383
TGGGCGAGACTAAAACGTTATGTTTCCCAACTTGTTAGTAAGGGAGAATCGCTAATTTCTGCATTGGATATAGCTTTGCGAGAATTGTCCTAACTATCTCGTTCTTTGCTATAAAACACCAAACAATTCCATGGCTTTGGTTTCTAAATCATCTCACCTAAAATTTTTGCCCTTTGCCAATCTTAATGATGCATTTCACCCATAACGCCGACGGAAGCGGGGGTCAAACTTAGCACCTTTGCTGCTGTTGCAACCTTGACAAAGAGTTTGCAGATTACTCATATCATTACTACCGCCCTTTGCCAAAGGAATAATATGGTCAATCTGTAGAGCAGTTTCCCCTAGACCAAGGCCGCAACTACAGCACCGATAGTTATCTCGTTGAAAAATATATTCACGAACGCTGACAGGGATGGGAATGCGGGGTCTTTTTTCCATAGCGATGGCACAAACAACAAAGAAAATATCAATTTTTGTAAAGTCAAGGTCAACAGCTCATTAACTTAAGCATAGCCTTGTATTAGAGCAATTTCTCCACTACCGAGGCTTCCATGTCCAAGATTGCCCCCCAATGTCAGAATCTACGCGAGCAAGTAAATCAACTGATTGAGCTTCTGCGTCAGGAGCCCACCCTTCGTAGTCAGCAGGACACTAGCATTGTAGAAACTGCCTTGGGGAAAGCCTTGTCACCCCGCTTTGAAATTGTTTTTGCGGGGGCCTTTAGTGCCGGTAAGTCTATGCTGATTAATGCTTTGCTGGAGCGAGAATTGCTTTACAGTGCAGAGGGACACGCGACAGGCACAGAATGTCACATTGAATATTCTAATTCAAATGAAGAAAGGGTCGTGTTAACTTTTTTGAGTGAAGCAGAAATTCGTCAGCAGGCGTTAGTTTTAACGAAATATCTTGATGTTAATGTGGGGGATTTCAATATTAATCAGCCTGAAGCAGTAAAAATAATTAATCAATATTGCCAGAAAATAATTGCAGAAGAAGGGGGAGAAAATAAATCAGAAAGAGCAAAACAAGGTAATGCCCTGCATTTACTATTGATGGGATTTGAGCAAAATCGAGAGCGTATTCATACCGTTCAAAACTCTACTTATTCCATGGATCAGCTTAATTTTTCAAGTCTAGCAGAAGCTGCTGGCTATGCGCGCCGGGGGGCCAATAGTGCGGTTCTCAAACGATTGGATTATTTTTGCCACCATCCCCTATTACAAGATGGCAATGTTTTGGTGGATTTACCCGGTATTGATGCCCCAGTTAAAGAAGATGCAGAAAGAGCCTATCGTAAAATTGAAAGTCCTGATACTTCCGCTGTTGTTTGTGTGCTTAAACCCGCCGCCGCTGGAGATATGAGTGCGGAGGAAACACAATTATTGGAACGAATCAGCAAAAATACAGGCATCCGTGACCGGGTATTTTATGTGTTTAATCGCATTGATGATACTTGGTACAATACCCAACTGCGACAACGACTAGAAAGCTTAATTCAGTCACAATTTCGGGATAGTTCTAAGGTTTATAAAACTAGTGGTTTACTGGGTTTTTATGGCAGTCAAGTTAAGCAAACAAACAGTAGTAACCGTTTTGGCTTAGATTCAATTTTTGCGGACAATATTAAAAGCCTTGGTGGGGAAGAAGAAACACCTCAATTTGTCAGCGAATTTAATAATTACTGTGCTAATTCTGGTAAATTGCTATCCACTTCTTTTCGGGTTTCTGTCAATGGTTATGAAACATCCAATGAAAACTATGTCCGCATCTTGAGTGAGTGGGGAACTCCCCTAATAGATCAACTAATTCATGACAGTGGCATTGAATCTTTTCGTTCTGGAATTGGTCGATACCTAGCGGAGGAAAAATATCCTGAATTATTTGCAACTTTGGCTAATGATTTGCAACCATTATGCATTGCTCTGCGGCAGTTTTATTTAGAAAATTATCGAGAATTAGACAGTCAACCCAGGGAAATTGCGGCAATGAAAGCCCAGGAGCTAACTTTACTCAATCAAGAAATGCAAAATCTGGGTATTGAATTCAAAAAGTATATGAGTGATCAGGTTAATGATGTGGTTATAGGGACTGATCGGGAATTTGACCAAGATTTTACTAAATTAAAAGCAAGAATGGTAGCTCGATTGGATGAGTTGTTAAAAACTTTTTCGGTTATGAATGCCTATAAGCGGGCAACGGAAAGCCATCCCCGTAATTCCACCGCTCCTTTTATTGCAGTTTTAGTGGAGGCTTTATATTATCTTGCCAATGAGTTAGAAGATGCTTTTATTGAATCAATAAATGAGTTAGTAAAAAATTTCTTTCAACGATTAGGAGATCGCCTGCGGAAGGTGGATTGTTACCATCAAGTTTATCGTCTGGTTGGCAATGATGGCGGGATTGAGCAACTATTACGGCGGGCAGAGGCAGATATAACCAAGGCTTTAGTCAATGAAGCTCGCACAGAATGTGATCGCTATGTACGAGAAAGCCCCCGGTTTTATGATGAAGGTACTTTTTCCATTTACCAATTCCGGCAAACTCTCCAGCAAACTTCCCAAGGTTATGATGCTCAGGCGATCGTAGAGGCGGAGCCAGCTATTAAGGAGTTGTTAAAACTGGACTTTGAACCGAAAGTGTTTAATACGGTGCGGAGAAATTTTCGGCAGACTGTCAACAATACTCTGAAAACCCATTTGTTACCCATGGCAGAGGAGCAAGCCCAAATAATCTTGGAACAGTATGATGTGGCCAGAAAATATCGGGAACAAACTTTGGAGCAAGATGCGGAGGAAAAAATTGCCCGAAATTCCCGCTTACAATCAGAAATAAAGCAAAAAATTGATGAATATCAAACCAGTATATTGAGTATCAATGAATGCCTAAAGACAATGCAAATTTCATATCAATTACCAATTATCTCTAGCTCTGATTTGTCTAATTTTACATCTGATATGGTTGAAATTGAAGATGAAGATATGTTAGATTGACGTTCACCTTAGTAATAATTACTGAAATATTTTTAAGCCTTATAATTGTTTCCTGTGGATTTACAACAACTATGATAGAAATTAAACTTAATCAATATTTAAATTCATTGAACCAAAGTACGGTGATAAATTGTTCCCGCAATGGAGCCCTTTATAAATTATCAACCCTTATTGATAAAATTTCTAGTGCATTTAATAATCGCTCATGGATTTATAAAGATAATAGCATATCGCATGGCGATCAATTTCAACGCACTAGTTTTTTCGAGAGTTTCAAGTAAATAATGATATGGCATGATAGAGAATATTGAGTAATGAGATTTTGGAAAGATGTCTACAGACTGTCACTGTCCTCAATGTGGTCATGAGCATGTGGTCA
>NZ_JACJTJ010000005.1:0-7001 GCF_014698605.1 Synechocystis sp. FACHB-383
AATTTCAACTGTGACTGTTTTACTGGTTTCCCCTGGGCTAAATATTAGTTGTCCCGCCACTGGTAAATAGCGATTACCGGCCTTGCCGTCACCATCTTGAGTCAGATAACTAATTAAAACATACTTGTCTAGATCCCCCGTCCGTTCAATAACAAAATCTACCTCTCCCCTTACTTCTGAAATTTTTGGATTGGAAACAAGCAGTTTAGTCGGGGCATTGGGATTTGAAAGAGGAATTTTATTTTGGGAATCAATTGTTAAATCACTGAATGTATTCGCATTTATCTCTGCATTAGCGGAAGGAAAAATCGGCGCTGGACTATTGGTGCTTGGGGCGGTGTAAGTGGGGGCTTTAGCTTGGTTAACCAAAACCGTCGCCGCTGACAGATTAGACGTGTATTGATAATATTTATCGCCATATTGATAGGTTGTTCCTGCGGCTTTGAAATCGGAACTTAAGACAAGGTTATCAACGCTATCCATCAGTACAACAACCGTGTTGTTACTCGACAAATTGATAACAGTTAAAGCATTGAGGGTTAACGTATTCGCACCATAATCGAGAATACTAATTACTTCAAAGTCTTGGAGTCGTACCCCTGGCGCAAGGGTGGTTAGATCCCAATTCTGTCCGTTATAACCTTGTAATTCCAACACATCTAACCCTGTCCCGCCATCTAAGCGACGGAAGTAGGTATCGGTGACGGAAACAAAGTCATCTCCAGGGCCGGCATAAACTACGTCTAAACCTCCATTAGTATAGATTTGGTCATCGCCTTGCCCAGATACAAAGCTTTCTCCTGTCGGGGTGCCGAGCATGACATCATCGCCGATGGTGCCGGTTTGATTAACCGTCTGATTAAAGTCGCTACCAAAGAGGACATAACTTAGCTCATCGTTGTTACCGGGAGCTCCAATCATGAAGTCATCGAAGCCATCCCCATTAACATCGCCTCCCCCACTAATCGAGGTTCCTGCTTCGGAATTTGGGAGTCCTTCAATAACAAAACCACGGGAACCGCTGAGAACATCATTGAGAGGAAAAGGAAAATTATCTCGGATCGGAACCCAAAGACTACTATTTCCTCCAAAAACAACAAAAACACTGCCCTGATTATTATTGGAGTTAGAGGAGCTTATTAATAAATCATCAAAGCCATCCCCATTGACATCCCCAGCCTTTGCCAGTGTTGAAAGTTGAATATCATTAAGTACACTAAAAAACAAAGTTGGTTTTAGTGTATTTGTCCACCCGGTAGCATCACCATAATAAATGAGCACTGCTTGAGGGAATTTGAAACCCCCATCAACGTAATCGTTGACAAGAACGGCTAAATCTTCAATGCCATCCCCGTTAAAATCACCGATATTTTTTAGTTTTTTTATTCCATCTATATCAGAAATAGTGATTTCTACGCCTTCAGGAATAGCCTCAAAGCTTGTTTCATTAATAACACTCGAGACAAGATTATTCTGACCACTTCCATTAATATCAATACCGATAAAAGTTGCAGGCATCGATACTGGAAATATTGTCTCCAGAGATTGACTAATATTTCCATTGGAATTACCCAAATAGATAGTATAAGTTTGGTTTGACAGGTCATCTAAAACAAGATCATCATAGCCGTCGCCATTGTAATCTCCGATTGAAAATTGAGACTTAACATTAGATAGAGAAATATTGGATTGATTTAATTGTATTTGCCCCTCTGAACTTAAGCTTTGACTCCCTAACACTAAATAAAAGTTTTGATTACTGTCGATAACGGCAAAATCTTGTAAGCCATCGCCGTTATAATCACCAATACCAATCACGTCTTGAATGTTGGCACCTTGGATGGTGATGATTAGGTCATCACTGCCACTCGCTTCAGTTAACAGATCTTTGGTGCTATCCCCAAAAATAATCACCCCAGCATTGCTTCCCCCTGAAAAAACATCAGCAAACCCGTCACCGTTAATATCGCCCAACATTCGGACAATACTGCCGTTATTGGCGATCGAGTCAAAGGGGGGTAGGGAAGACTCTAAAACTTGGTAGCCTGCGTTGGCGGTAGAGCCCACTAGATAAAGTTGATTGTCAATGATCGCCGGAGGCGGAGCGTAGTTGCTAGTCCCTGGAATTTCGCTAGTTGTCCAATCTGGGCCATCAGTGCTAGCCGTTAGGAAGTTGAGGCCGGAGTTGGATAGCAGCATCTGCCCTTCCAAAAGCCGCTCACCCTCTGTCAGTTGTACATTTTGGTTATTATCGGGGTTGGCTATGCCATTATTGTCGTAAAGCGTCGCAAGAACTTTTTTTGACACAGAGTCAATAATATAAAGCCCTCCATCATCTCCCAACTGGAGATAATTGACACTACCGACGTTTGTCCCTGTTGCCCAAAGAGGGTTTGCTCGATCTCCGTTGGGCTCACCATAAATGACAAAGTTACCATCGTCTTGCATAATGGCCTCTTTTCCCCCAGTGATAATCTGGTTGTTGCTATCGGCGGCAGCCCACACCTGCACCCCTGTGGGCGAAAGGAGTATCAGGCTTCCGGCATCGGTTAGCTCCAAAGTCCAATCTGTGCTATAAATGCTAGCCGTTAGGAAGTTGAGACCTGAGTTGGATAGAAGCATCTGCTCTTGCAGAAGCTGCTCACCCTCTGTCAGTTTTACGTTACGGTTATTACTGGGGTTGGCTGTGCCATTATTATCGTAAAGCGCCGAAAGAACTCTTTTAGACGCGGAATCAATGATATAAAGACCTCCATCATCTCCCAACTGGAGATAATTGACACTACCGACGTTCGTCCCCGTTCCCCACAGTGCATTTGCTCGATCTTCGTTGAGCTCACTATAAAGGACAAAGTTACCATCATCTTGCATAATAGCCTGCTTTGCCCCAGTGATAATCTGGTTATTGCTATCGGTGGCAGCCCACACTTGCCCCCCTGTAGGCGAAAAGAGTTTCAGGCTTCCGGCATCGGTTAACACCAAAGAATATCCGGCCTTCGAGCTGCTTAGATAGAGGTTGGTGCCATCCGTTGTCAGCCCTGGGGTTTGGCTAGTATTAATGCCCGGTACCGAAGCCAGAGTCCAGGACAGGTTCCCAAGATCCGTACCAGTTGTCGAGGTAATGTCAATGCCTACGCCGGGGGCACTTTTGGTTCCTGTTTGAGAGGCAAGATAAAGTGTGTCATATAAAACCGTGGCGCTGACGGCGTTGGGGCTGGTTTGATTACCCCCAGTGAGTTGTACGGCAAAGTCTGAAGACCAAGAATTACTCGCTTGGGGATTATCAGAGTAAATATAGAGAATACTGTTGGTTTGATTATCAGCAGTAAAGAAAGTAAACAGCTTGTCTTGATAAACCACTAATGTGGGAGCATTGTTGGAAGCTTGCCCAATGGCATAGTGCGGACTCCAGCTTTGTCCTTCATCTGTGCTGTAAAGAACATTGAGTTGGGGATCCAAGCCTGTGTAGGCTAAATAGAGTACATCGTTGTAAACCGCAAGGGACGGTGAAAAGTTAGTGGCATTGGCGATCGCCACTGTTGCATTACTCCAGGTTTTTCCTCCATCCGTACTCGTCGTTATAAAAATATCTGTGCTGTTTCCCGTCCCTTTGACAGCCATGTACAAGGTGTCTTGATAGCTCACCAAGGAGGGCATTAAATCAGTTTCTTGGTTAGGGATCGCGGGATTAACTACTTGGAAGCTACTAAAGCTGTTGCCATCAATGACAAAGCCATTATCCGAGGCAATATTTGCCAACTTAATACTGCCATCGTCCTCCAAGTAGGATTGCCCATAAACGGCATAGGCCTGTTGGGCATTGGGAGCCGTGAATAGCAAACTATCAATTTTTCCGTTGCTTCCCTTCTTTCCGGTAATATTTCCCAACCCAGTGGCCGCCGCCCCGGCAAGTTGATAGGGCAGACTGCCGTTGAGCAAGAAGGTTTTATCCTGGCTGGTGACACCGAGGTCGAATAGGGTTCCGACCGCATCTAAATTGAGGGGGCCAAATAACAAATAACTTTGACCTGTGCCATTGCCAGCCTGGGGAGCGGTGATGAGAAAATCCTGATAGCCGTCCCCATTGAGATCGCCGGGGCTAGTGATGATGGTGCCGGCCTGACCGTTGGAGATAGAACCATTAACAATAAGGTTGCTAACCTCGTTTAATGTTTGTAGGGATGTTGTTGAGGTTGCTTTGCTACCACTGATGACATAGACTGCCCCGGCACTGGCATTGACTCCGGTGGCCGCAATGGCTAAGTCCTGCCGTCCATCCCCATCCAAATCTTCAGAGGCGATCGCCGCCCCGGCAAGGTAGTTGGTGGCTACTCCGTTGGGGGCGGGAATATTTGGCCCAGCGTAGGTTCCCCAGGAAGCCAAGCCTGAAACACTACTGGAAAAAACATGAACGGCTCCCACTGCAATTGGTGCTGAGTCTTTATACAACGATTGACTGCCCGACGGTAGCCCTCCTTTCCCTTTCCATTGATTGTTAACTTCCAGTTGATAGGCTGGCGCACCGATGAAGAGGTCATCGCTGGATTTACTACCGGTGAATGTGGTGGGATTCCCTGGTGAATAATGGGAAACCCCTAAAGCAAATCCCGCCCGTTCACCCACCTGATTCAAGGAAATTCCTTGGTAAACTTCCGTGAATGATGTACTGCCGTTGTAAGCAATATAGACAGCCCCACCATCACCGACCCCAGGAGCACCGAAGGCAATGTCATTGCGGGTATATTTCCCATCTCCATCAAAATTGCCCACAACAACGGAAAATCCCGCTTGGGCAGAAGCAATGGCAGGATTGATCCCATAGCCCATAGCAGAAGTTAACTTAGTAACATCGATGGTGGTCCCAGGATTACTGGTAAGGTAACTGCCATAAATGACATAAATCACACCATCTCCACGATTGGCATTGGCATCCCCAATTACCAAATCGTCTATGCCATCACCATCAATATCCCCCGTGGCTAAGCTCATAGATACGCCACCATTGAGGACGCTACGATCGGCAATACCGGTGATTAAAACTCCCCCCGGATTACCCGATAAATCTGTTGTCGTGAGGGGATTACTCTCTGTCCCGCTCAACACACTGCCACCGGCAAATAGGATTTGAATGGTGCCACCACTGACCAAATTGCCGGCACTGTCGGTATAGCCCCGATTACCCACAGCAACATAGGCTAAACTGCCGTCTGCCTTAAAACCACTAGCAAGCTCAGCGGCGATCGCCGGATTATTGGTATTAATGACAAAGCCGCTGTCAATATTGGCTAAGGAGGCATCGTTGGCTTCTGTAACCGTGGCAATGCCCAACACTTCCGTTCCTAAATCATTGATGCCTTTGGCAGGAACCGTCCCCCCTTGATTACGAATAGAGCTAACCTGGGGCGTAACGCTACTACCATCTTTGAAATAGACCGTCACCGTCGGCGTTGCTGAGAAGGTATTTCCGGTTTCATCAATAAACAAACTCAGGGTTTCGGTTGCCCCCATCACCCGATGGTTTAATCCAGAAAGAGCCGGATTAAGGCTATTGAGCAGGGTCGTACCATCAGCAAACGTGAGTTGACCATTATTGGGCACGGTTTCGCCCAAAATAACCCCGATTTGGAAGCCACCGATGGCCTTGCCATCACCATTTTGACCCACTCCCCAACGCAAACCAGTGCCAGGAACTGTGAGCTCAATCCCTGTAATTTCTCGCCCTTGTTCGCCGGTTAGATTAATTTGGAAAATGCTGTCGGCTTTACCATTGGGGAAAATTTCTGTGCCCGCTGGGGAGCCCGTGGCCGCGACAATATCCCAAATCGGGAAATTGGCATCACTCAAAATTGTCGGGGTAATGGTGGGAATCGGCTCAATTTGACCATTTAACTGCCAGCTATTAGTGGTGGGATTCCAAACACTGTAGTAAGCCTCTGGCCCGGGCGGTACTGGGTCAACATATTGAGCATCGAAACGATTGCCAATTTCGTTAGTACCTAAAGCTCCATCCAGAAATTGATTGCCCGTAAATTCAGTGACGTTAGAGGCGGTTAAACCAGTACTGCTAGGAACATAGGAAAGCACCGAGTTATAAAAAGCGACTTCATCGACATAAACCGATCCCCCCTGACCCACCACTGCCAGCGTGCCGGATTGGGGTAAATTGCTAAAACTGACATTGTCCAAACTCCCCACTAACTCACCATTTAGGTATAGGGAGAGAATATCTTGGGAACCGTCATAGGTACCAACAACGTAATACCAAGTATTTGTATCTAGGGGTTGGTTTGTAAGAAGACTGGAACCTGTCGAATTAGCCAGACTAAACTTTAATTCTGTTCCGTCAGAGCTAAAGCGAAAGACCTCCGCCATGGACACCAGGTTGGGTATGGCATTGTCGCTCGGTAATTTAAACCAGAATTCCACCGAAAATCCCTGAATGGAAACTGGAATCGCCGCGTCAAGGGTCACGCCGCCGCCATTGAACAAGACCGCAGGATTGGGATCACCAGAATTGTTTGTGGTGTCTTCCAAGGCCCCAATTTGATTAAGGGTGAAATTGCCACTGTAGTTACCGTTAAAACTCGGCCCAGATTGCCCTTCGTTAATCGCCGTCGTGCCACTCAGTTCCCCTAGACGTAGATAAACAACGGGATCTTGCTCCACTACAAGATTGCTGTAGGAAGCAGGTTGGCTTTCTGTCCAAAAAATAGCAGGTTGGCCATTAATGGTGCTGATATTCAGTTCCGTAAAGGCATCTGGAGAAATTTCCGAGAGGAGTGTCTGGGGAGTAGTCCAGGTGGTGCCATTGAAGCTTGACCAGTAAATGGTGGTTGGGGTCTCGCCGTTACTTTCTTGTTGGGTATTTAACCAAGCGGCAAGCAATTCCCCATTGGGCCCCGCCCCCAACGTCACTTTTTGATCCTGGCCAGTTTGCACTGCGGCGATCGGTTGGGCCAAACTCCATTGATTATCCGGGCCTAAAACTGAATAATAAATAT
>NZ_JACJTJ010000050.1:0-135464 GCF_014698605.1 Synechocystis sp. FACHB-383
ATTGAACATCTTTGGTGGGAACTCAAAGCTTTCATTCGGCGATTTAGACCTAAAGATAAAGAATCTGTTGAAAAGTTAGCAGAAATTGGTGTTATGCTGAATTCTGCTACAACAAGACAGAACTATTTTACTCATTGTTGTTACTGTGCCAGTTAGATGCGGAATCCGCTGTATTGATTAATATTTCAGACAAAAAAAAGGTGAAGTTAAAATCAACCCCACCGCCTCAACTAGGCACTCTAGAACTCCACGACAATGACTCAGTCAATTTTTGGACTAGCTGCCAACGGGTAGTAGCTGAAAGAGGATGGAGTTGATCAATCCCAGCAAAATGGCTCCAATGAGGGCGCTCCAAAAACCCCAACGGAGACTAAATCCTTCCACAAAGGCGGCCGCCAGGGCAAAGATGATGGCATTGACTACGGTGTAGAACAACCCAAAGGTGAGAAAAATTAGGGGAAAGGTAAAAAATGTTAGTACTGGACGTACTAAGGCATTGAGCAAACCGATAACTACTGCGGAAATAAGCGCTTTTTTAAAGCTGGAAATTTCTACCCCCGTTGGCAGTTGGGCAATAATCAGGAGGCTAACTGAGGTGACAATCCAGACGATAAGCAGTTGTAACATTTTCCCTCCGTTGGTAATTACAATCAAAAACTAGAACAATGTCCCCATCTTAAACGTTCGCCGCAATGGTTGACTGGTCGGTTTACCGCGGTTAATGGAGCAGACCCGATCGCCAGTGGGGACAAAATGATTGAACGGTGACAGTTTTGCTAGCGGTGTCTGGGGAGAATGGAGAAAATGAAATGGCTGGGTTAGCGAGGCGCTGTTTGGTGAGTTTGATCAGTTCCAGCGGCCCTGGGACAGGGCTTCCCATTGGCAACGTTTTTTGTTCAGGTTCCCATTTTTTTAGGACGTTATGAAACCGCACATCGTCGTTTGTGGGCTGGGACAAACGGGTTATCGAATTTTTAGCTTGCTCAAACAACAGGGAGCGGAGGTGATTGGCATTTCCGATCGCCCCATAGCAGGGGAAAATCCCAGCAATATTGTGGTGGGGGAACTGAGGTCCACCGCGACTCTGACTAAGGCCGCCATCCACACCGCCCAAACCCTAGTGCTAGCCACCAGTGACGACGCCCTCAATTTGGCTATCCTGACCCAGGCCCGCATTCTCAATCCCCGCATTCGCATTGTTAATCGTTTGTTTAACCATGCTCTGGGCAAACGTTTAGACACCACCCTCCCAGACCACGTTAGTTTAAGTGTTTCTGCCCTGGCGGCCCCGATTTTTTCCTTTGCGGCTTTGGGTAATCAGGCGATCGGGCAATTGCGTTTGTTTGACCAGACTTGGCCTATCCAAGAAATTATCATTGACCAAGACCATCCCTGGTTCAATTTACCCCTCGCAGATTTATGGGACGACCCCAGTCGGATGTTGATCTATTATCTGCCGGCCCATAGTGAAACGGATTTAATCGGCGCAGTGGTGGATGGGCTAACTTTGCAAGCTGGGGATCATTTGATTGTCGGGCAAAAACCCCAACCCAAGGCCAAACGGCGATCGCCTTGGCGCAAATTTTCCAAACTAATTACCAATCTGCGGGAATATCAGCGCTACGTCCAACAGGTGATGTGGGTGATTTTATTTCTATTGTTGATGATTTTTCTGGCCACATTCACCTACGTTTCCATTGACCAACACATTGCTCCGGTGGACGCTTTGTATTTTTCCGTCGGTATGATTACCGGGGCCGGTGGCAAGGAAGAAGTGGCGGAAAAGTCCCCCGATATTATCAAAGTGTTCACAGCGGTGATGATGATCGCTGGGGCAGGGGTGATTGGCATTTGCTATGCCCTGTTGAACGATTTCATCCTTGGCAGTCGCTTTAGTCAGTTTTTGGATGCGGCCAAGTTACCCGATCGCCATCACATCATCATTTGTGGGCTGGGGGGAGTGAGCATGGCCATTATTGAAGAGTTAATCCACCAGGGCCATGAAATTGTGGTGATCGAAAAAGATACGGATAATCGTTTTCTGCATACGGCCCGTTCCCTGGGGGTGCCGGTAATTGTAGAAGATGCCCGCCTAGAAAGAAGTTTAGCCTGCGCCAATATCAACCGAGCCGAAGCCATTGTGGTGGCCACCAGTAATGATACGGTGAACTTGGAAATTGGTCTGACCGCCAAGGCGATCGCCCCTAGTTTGCCGGTGGTGTTGCGCTGTCAGGATGCCCAGTTTAGCTTGTCCCTCCAGGACGTATTTGAATTTGAAACAGTGCTTTGTCCAGCGGAATTGGCCACCTATTCCTTTGCGGCGGCGGCCCTGGGGGGCAAAATTTTGGGCAACGGCATGACCGACGATCTGCTTTGGGTAGCCCTAGCAACGTTAATTACCCCAAACCATCCCTTTGCTGAGCAATTGGTGAAAATTGCGGCTCACAAATCAGATTTCGTCCCCCTCTATCTAGAACGGGGCGGTAAAACCATCCATAGCTGGGAATTGTTGGGTACCCATCTCACCTCCGGGGATGTATTGTATCTAACCATGCCCGCCACTGCCCTGGAGCAACTTTGGCGATCGCCCCATGCCACCGCCGATCCCCTGGACTCTTTTTTGGTTTAGCATGGGTGGAATAGAATTTTTGCCTGGGCTAATAGTGATCAAAAAAGAACATTTTGCCTATGTTTGATATTTTTAAATTAGACGACAGCAGAGGATAATTTTTCTCGAAAAGTTAAAGCAGAAAAAATAGCAATATAAGTTTAACTTGTAGCTAAATTTTACTGGCAAATAATACTAGAAAAGGATGAATGGAGCCAACAGCTTCACTTTATTGTTTAGTTACTGTGGTGGTTGACTAGCATCTGTTCCGGAAGACTTCGTCATTCTCCTCAAGATATGTTTAAATAATCCTCTCACTACTCAATTTTGAGAAAAAACCCTATACAATTTCTCTCTTCTTGCTGGAGCTTGAACGGGTTGATGGGGAGCAGGCGATAACTTTGTCAACGGTCTGCTATTTTGAGTAAATTTTTAGATTCCCTCGGTGCTGGAGTTTTTTTGGTAGTTAATAGCGGTATAATGTGGGAGTTTTTTATCTATTTAAAATTTATAAATGTTAACAGCGGAAAGAATTAAATTTACCCAGAAGCGGGGGTTTCGTCGGGTACTAAACCAACGGGTTGATGCCTACTTTGCCGAGCATGGCCTGACCCAAAGGGATAACCCCGCCATGTATCTGAAAACCCTGATCATCGTGCTCTGGTTGTTTTCCGCTTGGGCCTTTGTGCTTTTTGCTCCAGTTATTTTTCCGGTACGCCTCCTCGGTTGTGTGGTTTTGGCGATCGCCGTGGCGGCCTTTTCCTTCAATGTCGGCCATGATGCCAACCACAACGCCTATTCCTCTAATCCCTACGTGAATCGGGCCTTGGGCCTGACCTACGACTTTGTCGGGTTATCCAGTTTTCTTTGGCGCTATCGTCATAACTATTTGCACCACACCTACACCAATATCCTCGGCCACGACGTGGAAATCCATGGGGATGGGGCAGTACGCATGAGTCCTGAACAGGAACATTTTAGCATTTATCGCTTCCAGCAATTTTATATTTGGGGATTGTATCTTTTTATTCCTTTTTATTGGTTTCTCTACGACGTTTACCTTGTGCTTAATAAAGGTAAATACCATGACCATAAAATCCCTCCTTTTCAGCCCCTGGAATTAGCTAGTTTATTGGCTGTTAAAGTGCTTTGGCTAGGCTACGTTTTCGGTTTACCCTTGGTCTTAGGTTTTTCCATTCCGGAAGTATTAATTGGTGCTTCCGTCACCTATATGACCTACGGCATTGTGGTTTGTACCATCTTTATGTTAGCCCATGTGTTGGAATCCACTGAATTTTTAACCCCCGATGATGAATCCGGCGCCATTGATGACGAGTGGGCTATTTGTCAAATTCGCACCACGGCCAACTTTGCCACCACTAATCTATTTTGGAACTGGTTTTGTGGTGGTTTAAACCACCAAGTCACCCACCACCTTTTCCCCAATATTTGTCATATTCACTATCCCCAGCTAGAAAATATCATTAAGGATGTTTGCCAAGAATTTGATGTGGAGTACAAAGCTTATCCCACCTTCAGAGCGGCGATCGCCTCTAACTATCGTTGGCTAGAAGCCATGGGCAAAGCATCATGACCTTCCCCGGGGATTGAGGGAGAAGACAAAATCCCTCAGAAATCTATGATTGAAGCCTTTCTGTTGCCCGCCGACCAAATCCCCAATACCGACCAACTGGCCATGTTTGCGCTGCTCCAAACCCACTTTGAGGGAGTCCATTGGACGCAATTTCAAGCCGACCTAGGGGGTAAGGATTGGGTGATTTTACTCAAATTGGCTGGGGTGTTGAAAGGCTTCACTACCTTTTGCTTCTACCCGGCCCAGCGGCAAGGACAAATCGTCAGAATTGTCTATTCCGGCGATACCATTACTGATCCGTCCATGTGGTCTAACCCAGCCCTGGCTAAGGCTTGGACAAAGGCCATGCAAATTCTCCATGGAGCAAAACCGGAAAAACTGTATTGGCTCCTGATTTCCTCCGGTTACCGCACCTATCGGTTTTTGAGCATTTTTGCCAAGGAATTCTATCCCCATTATCTCCACCCCACTCCACCGCCTGTACAAGATTTTATTGACCAACTAGCCCGGGAAAAATTCCAAGCTAACTACGATCCCAGTGTGGGCATTGTGCGTTTACCCCAGCCCCAAGTATTAACCCCTAACCTGCGCCAGGTACCCATGGAAAAATTAGGCGATCGCCATGTGGAGTTCTTTTTGCAAAAAAACCCTGGCCATGGGCAGGGGGATGAGTTGGTTTGTTTGGCCGAGGTGTCAACGGAAAATTTGACCAAAGCGGGACTAAGAATTTGGCATTCCAGCTATGCTGTAAATATCTTGAGCTAATTGGTCTGACCACTGTGGTTTTCCTGCCCAAACCGCAATCCGCCAAAGTTTTTAATCAGCCCCAGCGCTTTGTAGCCGGTTGGTATTGGTTGCTGCCCTCTAAACAATTAAAACGGGGCCAGGTTAAAGCTGTATTTTTATTGGGCAAAGATTTAGCGGTTTATCGCACTGACAGCGGCCGAGTAGTGGCGGTGGATGCCCATTGCCCCCACATGGGGGCCCATTTAGCGGAGGGCAAGGTGGAAGGGGAAAGTCTGCGTTGTTTTTTCCACAATTGGCGGTTTGATCACGATGGACAATGCGTGGAAGTACCCTGTTTAGGGAAATCATTGCCGCTGAAAATTACCACCTGGCCGGTGACCGAAGCCTATGGTTTAATTTGGCTCTGGACTGGGACTGAACCTAGTCAAACCTTGCCTATACCGCCGGAGTTAGCCGCTCAAAAAGTTGTTAGTGCCTTGGGTAAAAATTTTACAAAAGCTTGTCATCCCAATGTGGTGATGGTTAATGCCATTGATGCCCACCATTTCAATACGGTGCATAATTTTCCGGTGGAGATCAACTTTAAAGCCGAGATTATTAATCAAAACATGATTAATTTTACTAACACCACCCAGGGGGGCAATGATTCCCTTTTAGTGCGTCTGATTAAACCCTTTTACCGAGAAGCTGGTACTTATAATTTATCCTATTGGTTTGGCAGTACGGGCACAGTAACTTTGGGGCCAGACTTTTTACATTTTTACATTATGTTTACCCTGCGCTTAGGGCAAAAGGGGCAAACGGAAGGGCAAACAATTTTGTTAACTAAGCATCGCCCTGGGCTGTGGGGCTGGTTATTGAATGGCATTATTCTTTGGCTAACCAATCTGGTGGGCAACTATTTTGCAAAGGGAGATACTAAGATTTTTGAGACCATTAAATTTGCGCTCAAAACTCCCCTGGCAGAGGATAGATCAATTCTTGAATTTATCCACCATCTGGAAAGACAACCGGTTCTCCATTGGGAAACTTGGCAACCACTAGATGAGGAAAAATTGCCCTCTGCCCCGGCAGTAAATAACCACAATGGAGGGGTAAAAATCCATGACCCAATCCATTAGCGGCTTTACCCTCCCCTCGATTTCCTCCGGCGATCGCCTGGGGAGAATTCTCACCTCAACCCTAGGTCAATTAGGGGATAGGGAAACTTTTGACCATGGCCAAGGATTATATTGGCCCGCCGAATATTTTGGCTTAAATCAAGTAACCCTGTTTAAACAGGCCAGTGCCGCGGAACAGGCCACAATTTTGGCGATCGCCAACCAGGATTTACTGACGGAAATTTATTGGGTGGAGCAGGCGGGAGTGGGCTATATGGCGAAAATGGTCTTGCTAGCAGAAAGCAAAGAAGAACGAATTTTATACAGTTTATTTGCCGCCGATGAAGCCCAACATTTATGCCAAATCGAACAATTTTTTCAGCAGAAGCCAGAGTTTAATCAGGATAGTTTTTTATTGTTTATGGGGCAATTACTAGAATCGGACGATAAAGCTCTGTTACTAACCATGGTGCAGGTAGTTTTGGAAGGTTGGGGCTTGAGCCATTACCGTTCCCTCGCCAGCCATTGTCAAAATGATCGTTTAACTGCAACCCTACAAAGCTTTTTGGCCGCTGAAGCCCGCCACCACGCCACGGGAGTTCACCAATTACAAACTTGGTCATACGATCAACTCAGTCTAGAAAATATTTACCAAGCCCTCAGGGAATTTTTGCAGATGGTGCAAGTGGGGCCCCAACGGTTGGTTAAAGCCATAGAACAGGGCAAAGGTTATTTATCCCCTGGCGATCGCCGGCAAATTTTTACCGAATTGCAAACGGAAGTGCAGAGCCAAAATAAACTCAATCTTTTGCGTTCCTTAATGGTCCATGGAGTACCACCGGAAATTTTATCCCGTCTGGAAGAGCAACAATGTTTCGTCCCCTATGCCGCTGAGTTGTGCTAGAAAAATGAGACCCATGTCAACCACTGTCAACGCCATTCCCAGACCTAGTCATACACAGCCATCTTTGTTAGCAAAGGATAGCAAAACCCGCAAAAAACTAGAGCTTAATTATCGTCGAGCTAAGCAAACAGATCATAGTCCAGCTTTAGATCAATTAGCCGAGCAATTTGACTATGAGCAATGCCGAGACCAATATTGGCAAGCACCAGAATTTTCCCTCCTCTATGGCACGCCCCTATGGGATCAAGCCAGTGCAGGACAAAAACTCATTCTCAACCATCTTTACTGGGTGGCTTACTACACCCAAATTATTGCGGCGGAAGTAGCTACCATTTATTTCAATCAAACCAGCGCCACTGGTCTCTATCCCCTGACGGATTTTCGCTTAGTTTGTGACACCCTAGACTTAGAAACTTCCCAAGAACGGTGCCATATCCAGGCTTTTCAAACTGTGATTGACCAAGTAGAGCAAACTCTATTCGGCGGTAATCTGTTTGGCCAACCCAGGCGATCGCCATTTCGGGAAACAATGATTTTTGCTGACACAAATCGGTTGAAAAAATGGTGGAAGGGGATGCAACTCCAAGGTTTTGGTTTACTGTCTGCTAACAATGCCTTTTTGGCTTGTCAATATCTTACGGTACGGGGATTGCGGACCCTGAATGGCAAGTTAGTGCAACATAAACTCAGTCACTTTTACCAACAACAGGAAGCGGAACGCAACCCCATTCCCACCCAAATTTCCTATTACCATTTTCTCGACGAAAGCTTTCACTTCAACACCTCCACCATTTTGTCCCACAATGTGGGGGGCCTTCTTCCTGCCCCCACTGCTTTTGAGCGACAACTAGTCAATTTGGGCATTAGGGGATGCCAAAGGGATCATTACCATGTGTCCGTTGCTATCAATGGGATTTTTTGGTACGACCCTGCCCTGTATGGCACCATTGCTAAGCTCCTCACATCGCCTTTGTTCGGTCTTTCTGCCCAGGAATGTGAGGCCATGCTTTGGGCCTGTTTCGCCCAGGAAACGGAAGGATTGCACCGCAGTTTTCAAACCCACCAAGAAGCCTGGTTATCCTACCAAGCTTACCTAGACCCCCTACCGTTTGTAGACCAGACAAATAAATCTATGGCCTTGATGAAGGGCAACTCCATGGAACATTATTTAAAACTCCAGAGCAGAGCATTGCAAAGTTTTTTTCAAACAAACCCCTTCCCCTCCGCCTCTCCCAAAGCAAATTAAAGGGTAGTGCTACTATCAAAAATTAAGCAAATTTTGTTTAAACTGATGGTGTGGGGAAGTCTATAAGTTTCCGCACTCTAATGCTTAAATGCTTAGCACAAACCGATTTCTCCCTCTGATTGAGCCACAGGAGGGGAGGTACTGCTGTTCAAGATGGTAGCTCCGGCATTTTTCCCTGGGTAATGTATCCCCAACTTCCCGATGTCTATCATTTCTCGCCCCCCGTCTTCTATTTTTCGCCACCATGGGCGGGGTTTTTGGCGGAAATTAATTTTATCTGGTCTAGTGTTTTTAATTATTCTGGGGGGATTGGGGGTGGCCCGCTGGCGCATGGAAAAAGTTGGTGAGCAGATGCGCCAAGACTTACTAGAACAGGTTGAAATGGTTTCCTCCAACCTTAATCCCCAACTTTTCCAGGAAATTACCTTCACTACAGAGGATCTAACGGATCCCCATTTTCAAAGACTGCACGATCAAATGATGGCCTATGCCCGGACCTTTGATAAGAGCAGTATCTACACCATGGTGATGCGGGGAGGGAAAATTCTCTTTGGCCCCGATAGTCTTAATCCTGGGGATTTGCTAGCTAATTTCCCCGGTGCTGTCTATCAAAATCCTCCAACGGCAATCAAGCAATTATTTGAGCCTCCAGCCAAAAAGTTAATCATTGGCCCCTACCACAGTGAACGGGGTAATTTTGTCTCGGCCTATGCCCCTATCCTCCAGCCTCGCTCCCCAGAGGTTTTGGTAATTGTCGCCATCAACGTTGAAGCTAGCCAGTGGAAAAGCCAATTACGGGAAAAAATTTGGGCCCCTTTGTTTTTTTGCCTGGGGTTGATTGTTGTAATTCTGGGGGGAGATTATCTACTACAATCTCGTCATCGTTGGGGGAGCAGATTTATTATTAATCAAGGGGAAGCTCTGGCCATGGCGATCGTGGGCTTATGTCTGACCTTAGCTACCATGGCCTTGGTTGAAGAAAATACTCTCCTAGTCAACCAAAGTAATTTCAATCAACTTGCCATTCCCCGGGCTACCCTGTTTGCCCAAAAGCTTTGGGAATTGCAAAATTATGGCCTTTCTAGCTTGACTGGTTTCTTTGAATCTAGTGAAGAGGTAACCCGTACGGAATTCACCCGCTTTACCTGGCCCATGGTTAGGCAATCTAGTATTCAGGCTTGGGAATGGATTCCTAAGGTTTTGGCGGTGGATAAGTCAGAGTTTGAGCGGCAAGCGCAAGAAGAAGGATTAAAGGATTTTCGCATTTTTGAAGTCGATCGCCAGGGGAAGATGGTTCCAGTTGGGGGGCGGGATGCCTACTACCCAATTTTTTATGCAGAGCCCTTGGGGGGAAATGAAATGGCCCTGGGGTTTGATGTGAGTTCTAGAGGTCCCTCGAAAAGAGCTTTGGATAATGCCCTAAAATCCGGACTTCCCAGTGCAACCGATCCTCTCACCCTTGTCCAAGAACGGGAAGAACAGAGGGGCGTTGTGGCCTATGCCCCGGTTTTTGCCGGTGGTAAGGTGGAAAATCCTCCCATGGGAGTGGCGGCGGTGGTGATCCGGCTAGATGCATTTTTGCGGCAAACCTTTGGGGAGATCAGCTATGGGGATAACTCCCTGGAGTTGGCATGGTTAGAACTTGATACGGAGCTAGCGCCCCAACTTTTAGCTTCATCTTCCCCTCTTCCTTTCTCCATCAGTTCTTGGCGAAGAGAACAGGGGGGCCACGATCGCCCGGGACTGTTTCAGATTTATCCCGTCTTCATTTTCGGTAAAACCTACGCCCTTTTGCTCTGGCCGGGGCCGGACTTTAACCAAAAACAGGCTGAGCGAGCGGCTCTGATCACATTTGTTGTTGGCACAGGTATTACTGCCCTGATCACCATCATTGTGTCCATTGTCACCAACAGTCAGGCCAATCTCACCCACCAAATCAGGCAAAAAACCAAAGAATTGCGCGCAACCCTGGGGCAATTGCGGGAAAGGGTCAAGGAAATGGATTGCCTGGTGGCGATCGCCCAGATGGCCCAACAGCCGGATTTAGTTTTAGAAGAATTTTTGCAGAACACCGTAGAACTTTTGCCCCTGGCCTTCCACCACGACAAGCTCGCTTCTGCCCGCCTGACCTGGGGAAATACTCTCTACCAAACCAGCGATTATCAAAAGACCAATTGCTGTTTAACCGTTGATTTCCAGACAGAACATTTCCACCAAGGGCGTTTGGAAGTCTGCTACAGCGAAGGAAGGGATTTTTTACCCCAGGAAGAACAGTTACTCAGTACCATTGGCCAATTCCTTAGTCGTTTTCTGGAATCCCATTACACCGAAATTGTCCTGGAAAGAAACGAGCGTAATTACCGCGAAATCTTTAACTCTACCCACGAAGCCATTTTTATCCAAGATCCCCAAACTGGAGAAGTGATCGATGTTAACCAATCCATGCTCACTATGTACGGCTATGGTCACAAGGAGAGTGTGATAGGGAGTTCTATTCTAGATTTCAGTGCTCATAAACCAGGCAAGGCTGAAGCAGAGATTGAGAAAAAAATTCGCCAGGCGGGAAATGTCGGGCTACAGATGTTTGAATGGCTGGCCCGCAGACAAAATGGCAGCGTTTTTTGGACGGAAGTATCCATTCAGCCGACGGTGATCGATGGTAAAGCTCGCCTCCTGTCGGTGGTCCGGGACATTAGTGAACGCAAACAAAACCAGCGTCGCATTGAGCACCTTTCCCGTCTTTATGCCACCCTGAGCCAGGTTAACCGGGCCATCATTGAAAATCGAGAACGGGATGATTTGTTCCGGGCCATCTGTGACGTGGGGGTAAAAGTGGGCAAATTTCCCCTCATCTGGTTTGGGTTGATCGACTCCGAGAGTCAAGCCGTTATTCCCTATATTGCCTGCGGCCACACCACCGCCTACCTAGACAGTATCCACATCACTATCCGAGATGAACCCGCTGGTTGGGGTCCGGCTGGTACGGCTGTGAGGGAAGGGAAATTAGTAATCTGTTCTGACATTGCCCAAGATCCAAATATGGCTCCCTGGCGTGGAGGGGCAGTACGCTATGGTTTCCTCTCTGCTGCTTCAGTGCCCATTCGGGAAGGTAGCCAGGTGGTGGCAGTATTAACTTTGTATTCCCAGGAAGCGGAGTTTTTCACCGGAGACGAACAGGGTTTGCTCCAGGAAATTAGCGATAATATCTCCTTTGCCCTGACGGCCATTAAGTCGGACCAGAGCAAGCAGAAGGCCCAGCAGCAGTTGGCAGAAAATGAAGAAAGATTGAGGCTGGCCCTAGAGGTGGCAAACCAGGGCTTTTACGACCTCAACCTACAAACGGAGCAAGCTGTGGTTTCTCCCCAGTACGCTCAAATTTTGGACTACAACCCAGAAAACTTCCAAGAAACTCTTCAACTTTGGCTGGAGCGTATTCATCCCCAGGACCGGCAAAGGGTGGAGAAAAAATATAACAGTTACATTGGGGGGGAGATTCCCCGTTACGAAGTGGAGTACCGGCAACGGACCATGATCGGGCAATGGAAATGGCTCCTGTCCCTGGGAAAAATTGTCGAGTGGGATGCCCGTGGTAAGCCCCTGCGGATGTTGGGAATTTTAACTGATATTACGGAGCGCAAACGGGCCGAAGCCCAGATTAAAAGTCTGGCCTATTACGATCCCCTCACAGCTTTGCCCAATCGTCGCCTGTTGCTGGACCGCGCTAAAAATGCCCTAGCCCTGGCCCAGCGGTCTAAACATTACGGGGCGGTGATGTTGATTGATCTGGACGGCTTTAAAACCCTTAACGATGCCCGGGGCCATGACAGTGGCGATCGCCTATTGCAAATGGTGGCGAAAAGATTAACGGATAACCTGCGGGATTCGGATACGGTGGCCCGCTTGGGGGGGGATGAATTCATTGTGTTATTGCCGGAATTAGCCCATGACCGGGAAGTGGCAGCCCGATTGGGGTTGGGGGTAGGGGAAAAAATTCGTCGGGCTTTGGCCACCCCTTTTACCCTGGAAACGGAACAGGTCCAGATCAGCGGCAGCATTGGCATTACCCTCTTTCCCAAAGTCAATGAAACCATTGCGGATTTGTTTAAGGAAGCGGATACGGCCATGTACCAAGCCAAAAAGGCCGGACGCAATAAGGTGTGTTTGTTTGAGTCGCAAATGCAGTTGGAAGTGGAGTCTCGCTTTGCCCTAGAGGCCGATCTGCGCCACGCCCTGGGTAACAGGGAATTCCAGGTCTATCTCCAACCCCAGGTGGACCACCATGGAGTGTGGGTCGGGGCAGAAGCCCTACTAAGGTGGCACCATCCCACTCGGGGGTTCATTCCCCCCAATCTTTTCATTCCCATTGCGGAGGAAAATGGTCTGATTTGCGATCTTGGAGAGTTTGTGTTGAAGGAGGTGTGCCAATATTTAGCTCGGCTACAAAACCTTGGTTCTAAGCTCCACATTGCGGTTAATGTCAGCCCCCGACAATTTCGCCAGTCAAGCTTTGTGGATGACATGAAAGCCCTTTTGGCCTGCATTGCCATTGATCCTTCTCTTTTAACCCTGGAGGTGACGGAGGGGCTGATTGTGGAGGATACCCGTCAGGCGATCGCCACCATGTTTGAGTTGCAGGCTTTGGGCATAAATTTCTCGGTGGATGATTTTGGCACCGGCTATTCCTCCCTGGCTTACCTGAAGCAGTTACCCCTGAATGAATTGAAAATTGACCGTATCTTTGTCCAGGACGCCCCCACGGATTTGAACAATGCGGCCTTGGTGGAAGCAATTATCGGGGTGGCCCGTAACTTCGACCTGGCAATTATCGCTGAAGGGGTGGAAACCAAGGAACAGGTTGATTTTTTGGTCGAGCGGGGTTGCCATCTCTTCCAGGGTTATTTCTACGGCCGACCCATGGCGATCGAAGAATTTCATGCCCTTTTGCAAATTGATTAGAAATTGCCCACCGTTGATAAAAAATCCGCCCCAGCTCAACTCCGTCAAAAATCCCGACAGCATTTTCTCCCTGTCCACTAGAATGGGGGAAATTCTTTTTGCGGGGGAACATGGCCAGCAATAACAAAGGTGGCGCTCTGTTGGCAGGCATGGTAATTGGCGGTTTAGTGGGATCGGTGACAGGGCTCTTGTTGGCCCCCCGTTCCGGTAAACAGACCCGACAACTGTTGAAAAAATCTGCCGACGCCCTCCCCGATTTAGCGGAGGATTTGGCCACCACCCTGCAATTGCAGGCGGACTATCTTTCCGAGGCCACCCAACGCAACTGGCAGGGCACCTTAGAACGATTAAAAGAGGCGATCGCCGCTGGAGTGGAAGCCACACAAACCACCGTTGTATCAGAGTCGGAACCAAAACCCAGGGACATTACAGCGGAAACCACTTTGGCGGATAACTAATTTTCATCAATGCTGCAGTTGGTTAACTCTCTGGTGGCTAAACCTAAAACTTTTTTCCGCCCTAATCCCTTCCCCGTTGCCCCCCATCGACTTTTGCCGTACCTATGACCGAACCCCTTTTCTGGCTGGGTCTTTCCCTCACCATGGTGTCCATTAGCCTGACTGCTGTGCTGGTGGTGGCCCTACCAGCCCTCCAGGAGTTGGCCCGGGCGGCCCGCAGTGCCGAGAAGTTGTTTGACAGCCTCAACCGGGAATTTCCCCCGACCCTGGAAGCGATTCGTTTAACGGGCTTGGAAATTAGTGAGTTGACGGACGATTTGAACCAAGGGGTGAGAACGGTGGAAGACGTGGCCCAAACGGTGGACCGGGGGGTCACCATCACCAAAGAAGGGGCCAAAAAAGTGCAGAGTGGTTCAAAGCGTTTGCTAGCGGGGATGAAGGCGGCCTGGCATTCCTGGCAGGTCCATCCCACAGGGCATTTGGCAGTGGAGAGCAAGGGAAAAAATGGCAAAAAGTAAAACGGTATGACGGTTTCTCCCTTGGCCCTGGCGGAGTTGGGCTTTGACTATCGAGAAGAACATCAGGTGCGTCCCTGGGCAGTGGTGTTGGTGGATCTGCCCCAAACCGATGGCATTTACACCTATGCCATTCCCCCTGATTTAACGGTGCAGGATGGGGACATTGTGGCGGTGCCCTTTGGCAACCAACAGTTAGGGGGAGTGGTGGTGGGCTGTGTGGCCAGCTTGCCCCCAGACTTACCGCCGGAAAAAATTAAGCCAATCCAAGACGTAATTGTGTCGGGCTTTTTTGCGCCCCATTATTGGCGGCTGTTGCATTGGTTGGCGGAATATTATTGTACGGAGTTAATCACCGTCATTCGCATGGCTTTGCCACCGGGATTACTCCAGCGTTCCCAGCGCCGCATTAGGTTAAATGGCGATCGCCTACCGTCGGATTGGCCCATGTTTTTGAGTCAACCGTCCCATCAGGGAGCAAGGCAAATTTTGACCCTACTGCAGTCTTCCAAAGAAGGGGATTACAGTTACCGTTATCTGCGGCAAAAAGTACCGGGACTAACCAAGGCGTTGCGGGATTTGCTCAAACGGCAATGGGTGGAAAGTTACCTAGAACCCCCCAAGGCGGTGCGGCCCCAGTTACCCAAAATGGTGACTTTATTAAACTTTGACCCTAGCCTCAAACTGACGGAATTGCAGGCCAGGGCCCTGACCGTGCTCAAAAACCAAGGAGGAGAACTCTGGTTAGCGGATTTGCTCAAAGCGGTGCCCTGTTCCGCCTCCACCATTCAATCTTTGGCCAAAAAAGGGCTAGTGGCGATCGCCGAACGGGAAAAATTACGGCTTTTGGGTCAACCCCAGGTCCATGCTAGCCAAGCTCCAACATTAACCCCAGCCCAGGAAAAAGCCTGCCAAACCATCCGCCCCCTCCAGGGTTATCACCAAGTTTTACTCCACGGCGTCACCGGCTCCGGCAAAACGGAGGTTTACCTGCAAATCTGTGGCGATCGCCTGGGCAACGGGCAATCGGTTTTAGTGTTAGTACCAGAAATTGGTTTAACTCCCCAGTTAACCGACCGTTTTCGGGCCCGCTTTGGTCAGAAAGTGGCCGTGTACCATAGCGCCCTATCTGCCGGAGAAAAATACGACACCTGGCGCCAAACCCTGTTGGGCCACGAACAAATTATCATTGGCACCCGGTCCGCTATTTTCACCCCCCTGCCCAAGTTAGGACTGATCATCCTCGACGAAGAACACGACAGTAGTTTTAAGCAAACCCAGTCCAGCCCCAATTACCATGCCCGCACCGTGGCCCAACGCCGGGCCGAGCTGGAACAATGTCCCCTCATCCTCGGTTCTGCCACCCCTGCTTTGGAAAGTTGGCATACGGTTCATCAACATCAAGGCGACCCCCAAAGGCATTACCTCGCGTTACCCGATCGGGTACAGTCCCGCCCCCTACCCCCGGTTAAAATTGTTGATATGCGGGCGGAATTAAAACAGGGCAATCGCTCCATTTTCAGCCGAGCGTTGCAAACTGCCCTGGGGGAATTAAAAGCCAAACAACAGCAGGGTATTTTATTCATTAACCGCCGGGGCCATAGCACCTTTGTCTCCTGTCGCAGCTGCGGTTACGTGTTGGAATGTCCCAACTGTGACGTTTCCCTTTCCTATCACTACGTCCAGGGCAATGCCCAACCCCTCCTGCGGTGCCATTACTGTAACCATGCGGAAACCCAGCCCAAGGTTTGCCCAGAATGCTCCTCTCCCTATCTGAAATTTTTTGGCAGTGGCACTCAGAAAGTAACCGAAGCCCTAACCCAGGAATTTCCCGATTTACGTTGGATTCGCTTTGACAGTGACACCACCCGCAGAAAGGGAGCCCATCGGCAATTGTTGGATCAATTTAAACGGGGAGAAGCGGATTTACTGGTGGGAACCCAAATGTTAACCAAAGGGTTGGACCTGGCCCAAATTACCTTGGTGGGGGTGGTGGCCGCCGATAGTTTGCTCAATTTTGCCGATTACCGTTCCGCTGAGCGGGGTTTTCAGACCTTAACCCAGGTGAGTGGCCGGGCCGGCCGGGGGGAAGAACCGGGCCAGGTGATTATCCAAACCTATACTCCCCACCATCCCGTCATCCAAGCGGTCAAAACCCACAATTACCATGGTTTCATTGCCCAGGAGTTACCCCAACGGGAAATGTTAAATTATCCTCCCTACGGCAAGTTAATTCTGCTCCGTTGTCTGGGGACCAATGAAAAGGAAGTAGAAAACACCATTCAGGCGATCGCCGCTTTGTGCGAACGACTTTTACCCAAGACAGTGGAAATTTTAGGACCGGCCCCGGCCAGTATTCTCCGCATTGCCCAACGGTACCGCTGGCAGTTCTTAATTAAATACCCTAGTTCTGTGAAGGTAATTTTACCCCTGGAGAGAATTAAACAAATCTGTCCTAACTCTGTTTACCTAGATATTGATGTGGACCCCCTTAGCATTGATTGAGAGCACTCTCCAACTTACTTGACTTCTAGTTCTAGGATTTAATTTTTGGTAAATGTTCTATTCTTATTTGTCTCCCAGATACTGCCCTTTCTTGCTTGACGGACTATGGTATTACCGTTAACAAAACCAATGGATTCTTGCTCAACCCAGAAACTAGAATGGAATCTCAATTAGCTAAGACAGAATTGCTTGCTGCTATCCTTGAAATTTACCAAGACTTTGTCTGGTTTCTGGAAATTTATGCCACTACCTTTTTAACCCAAATTTACCAAACTCCTCACAAAAAAAACCTGGCTCATCTAAATCCCCGCCGTCTTAACAATATCCTTGACTAACAAATATAAATGACATTCCGACAACGGCGATCGCTCAAAATCATAGCGTTCATAAAACGCCGCCGCTTCCTCATCCTTGGCATGGACGGCGATCGCCCTTGCTCCAATTTGCTCGACCACATTTAAACACCGTAACAACGCATCCTTTAACAAACCTTTCCCCAGCCCCAGACCTTGATAACGCCGATCCACCGCTAACCGCGCCAAAACAATCACCGGAATGGGATATTTTCCCAAACCCTTACTCACCCTCGGTGGTACGGCTTCATGCTCCACCGCCCCCGCCACCAAACTATAAAAACCAATCACCTGCCCAGCCTCCCCCAACGCTACAAAGGTTTTGGCACTGTGGTTACGGCTATTGGTCAACGCATATTTCTGCAAGAACAGATTCAGTTCGGGAACACCACAATCAAAAGTCCCCAGCTCATGGCCAGGCTCCAAGACGATCGGGGCCTGGAATGATTTTCCTTTAGTCATCAAACACCCCAGGCTCTGTTAATAAATCCCGCAAACGGGGTAAAGATTTCGGAGGTGATTCCAATGCTATACAAAAGTCATCCCATGCCTGGTCCGATAGGGAAAATAGTTGCTGATTTCCCACCACTGCCAACGCGGCTTGATAGGACTGCTCCAAAATAAAACTTGTCATCGAGGTCTGCTTAATTTGGGACGCTTGCTGGATTGTCGCTTTTTGCCGTTGGGTTAAACGCAACTGCACACGCTCGTCTCTAGTGTGGGAAACTTTGCTATTCATAACTTGTTAACAGGGATTGTTAATGCCCATTAGTTGTGCTCACATTGTACATTACAATGAAGAGGCTTTCCATGGCTTCTGCCATTTAACAGGTATTCAACCGCAACCATGCACATCAAAACCATAAGCCTGCACAATTATCGTGGAGCGCAGTCCTTGACAATGGAGTTGCAGCCCCACTTAAACGTGCTGGTGGGTTGTAATGGAGCGGGGAAATCCACCATTCTTGATGCGATCGCCCTCATGCTGTCCTGGACAGTTAGTCGAATTCAAGGACTCCAGAAAAAACGAGATTCAATCTCGGAAGAGGATATTAAAATTGACGAACCCAATGCTTCAATTGAAATAAGTTTGATTGACGATGATAAACAAGTGAAATGGTTAGTTGGCAAAAGGCGTCAAGGTTCTTCTTCTTCTCTTAATTTTAGCGATTGTGCTTTATTGAATAAGTACGTAGAAAAAATACAAGCTAGTATCATAGCTACAAAAGGCAAGACCTATATACCAATATTTGTTTTCTACCCCGTAGGCCGGGCTGTAAACAAAATTTCTTTAAAACCTAGACAGAACCAGACTTTTGATTTGATGGAAGCCTATGATCAAGCCTTAATAGGAAGTTCCACATTCATGGCATTTTTTCAGTGGTTCCGGGAACGAGAAGATTTAGAAAATGAAAGTCGAAAGTTTTTAACCCATTCTCAAGATTTTAGTCCAGATCCTCAATTGGAAGCAGTTCGTAATGCTCTAAAACATTTCCTACCTGACTTTGAAAATTTAAACGTGAGACGAAACCCTCTCAGAATGGAAATTCAAAAGTGGGGACAATTCTTTACTATTAATCAACTCTCAGATGGAGAAAAATGTTTGATTGCAATGATTGGTGATATAGCTCGACGATTAGCGATCGCCAACCCCATCGGGAACCCACTAGAGGGAAAAGGCATTGTTTTGATTGATGAAATCGATCTGCATCTCCATCCCACTTGGCAGCGAATGATTATTCCTCAACTCGTTAACGTGTTTCCCTACTGCCAATTTATTGTTTCTACCCATTCCCCCCATGTCTTAACCCATGTCCAACCTGACAATATTTTTCTCCTGACCCAAACTCTCGATAACATAACCGTGACTCAACCCAGTGCATCCTACGGGAAAACGGTAGACCGAATTTTAGAAGATCTAATGGGTTTACACACCACCCGACCCCAGCAAGTGAGTCAGGATCTTCATCGCATTTACGAACTCATCGATCAAGGAGAACTCCCCACAGCAAAACAGGCTATTACGGACATGAAAGTGGCGATCGGTAACGACCCTGAATTGGTTAAAGCCGAGGTGCTAATTCGACGCAAGGAGATCATTGGTCGATGAAATATATCCAAAAACAGGCTGAACCACAAGAAATCCTTCAGTGGAAACAACAAAGCAACGATGATTGGCAACCCCTTTATGCACGCCTGGGCAGTGACCTTAAAAAAACGATTAAACAGGCTCTAATGCAAGAACAAGGTTATATCTGCTGTTACTGTGAACAAAGATTAGACCCAGATGATTCTCATGTTGAGCATTTTCGCCCCCAAAGTAAGTTCCCACTTAATTCCTTAGATTTTGATAATTTACTCTGTTCTTGCCAAGACCAAATTAAAAAAGGAGAACCTCGTCATTGCGGCAAGCTCAAAGATAATTGGTTTGACCCAGCATTATTACTTTCTCCCCTTGACCCCAAGTGTGAAACATCATTTCAATTCACTGCTGATGGTTATATCCAGCCTCGTTATGAGCAGGATCAAGCTGCCATTACCACCATCACGAAACTGGGTTTAGATATTCCCGCATTACGTGCCCTGCGCCGACAGGCGATCGAACCGTTTCTGGACGAATCTCTCTCAGTGGAAGAGTTTAATTTATTCGTGCAGAAATATTTACTGCCTTCATCAGCCGGCGATTTTAACCCCTTTTGGTCAAGTATTTATTATTTATTTAGGGGGAGGTAAAGATGGCAACATTAAATTTCAACACCACTAACTCTACCTTCCGTCAATTACTTGGCAATGGACTGAGCTACCACGTTCCCCCCTTCCAACGGGACTATTCCTGGGGGGACGACGAATGGGACGACCTCTGGCAAGACATTACTGCCCTCTTTGAAGCAGACGGTGAACCGGCTCACTACATGGGCTATTTAGTACTACAATCCTCCGATAGCAAACGCTTCGACATTATTGATGGTCAACAACGGCTAACCACTATCAGCATTATGATTTTGGCGGGGCTAAGCCACTTGAAAGACTTAATCAATGCTGGGTTAGATGCTGACAACAACCGCCGTCGTCAAGAACAACTACAAAATAGCTACATCGGTTACCTCGATCCGGTCAGTCTCATTGCCCAGCCCAAATTACGACTTAATCGCCACAATGATCACTTTTATCAAATCTACCTGGTTCCCTTAGAACATATTCCCCAACGGGGACTCAATGCTTCCGAACACCAACTCAGAAAAGCCTTTGATTGGTTCAAAGACCGCATTAAAACACGAATAGGCAACCAACTCGACAGTGGACAGAACTTTGCCGCCTTCATTGACGCCCTGGTGGATAAACTTTTTTTTACTGTCATCACTGTCACCGACGAACTTAATGCCTTCAAGGTCTTTGAAACCTTAAACGCCAGAGGGGTACGCCTTTCCGCCACCGACCTATTGAAGAATTATTTATTCTCTCTGATCAGCACTGCACAAACCCACGAAACGGAAATGCGGGCTTTAGAAGAGCAATGGGAACGAATTGTGGGACTACTAGGTAGTGAAAGCTTTCCCGAATTTCTGCGGGTATTTTGGAATAGTCGGCACAAACTAGTACGTAAATCCGACTTGTTTAAAACCATCCGACGACAGGTCACTAGCCGGGAAAATGCCTTTGGCTTGGTTCGTAGCCTCGATCAGTGTGCCGCTATCTATGCAGCTCTCCGGGATCCCCAAGATCCAACCTGGAACCCAGAAGAAAAACAGAGTCTCCAGCAATTATTGATGTTTAGCGTGCGCCAACCCTTGGCCATGCTTCTGGCTTGCCATCGTCATTTCTTCGACTCAGATCGAGATACTTTTACCCGTATCATTAGGGCGATCGCCATCATTTCCTTTCGCTACAACGTTATTTGTAACCTGCAAAGCCATGACCAAGAACGTCTTTACAATGACATTGCCGTCAAAGTTTCTAACCAAACCTATGTTACCTATCAACAGGTACTGATGGCTTTACAAGCCGTTTATCCCGACGATGATCAGTTTAAAAATGCCTTTGCGGCCAAAGAACTCCGCACCACCTACAGTCGCAATAAAAAGGTTGTTCGTTACATTATGTTTGCCATCGAGAAACAAAAATCGGGTCAAGCCTTTGATTTTGAAAGCGCCACCTACAACCTGGAACATATTCTGCCCGAAAATCCTTCCATCGCTTGGTCTGCCATTGAAGAAGTTAAACAGGACCGCTTAATTTACCGGCTCGGCAATATGACTCTCCTCAGAACGGCCCGTAATCGGGATCTGGGCAATGGAGATTATGAAACAAAACGGGCTGTCTATGCCCAAAGTGATTTCCAAATTACCCGGGCGATCGCCGAACATTACGATATGTGGGATGAACTAAAAATTGAATCTCGACAAAAACACTTGGCTAAAATAGCAGCGGGTATCTGGCGGATTGACTTTGGCGGTTGAATTGAATTCTCTAAAAAGTAACTGATTCGGGCTTAACGGACAAACACCCCAATGGCATTGCTCACCCGGGCTGCCGTCACTGGCGATCGATCCAACAATTGACCCCCCAGGGCTAGGGAAGTGGAACTGCCGCCATCCAAATTCAAGGCATTCACTGCCCCCAACTGTTGCAAAATTTGGGCAAATTCCCCCAAGCTAGCTCCCGCTCCCCCCACCCGGTTATGGCTAGCCACCAGCATAATATTGCCGTTTCTGTCCACGGCGATCGCACTGCGGGAAGCCCGTTGCTGTTGGAAGGCACTGGAAAAACCTTCCCCGGCTGCGTTGAGCACAATGCGTCCTTGGTCAATCAGGAGGGGCCCTGCGCCCATGCCGTGGGGAAAAGCATTAAACGCTTCCGGTGTCGATCGCCCATTGACATTGATAGTGGTGCCTACGGCTAAAACTCCGGCGGGAATTTGGTTACCCCGGTCAATGATTAAATAACCATCGCTGGGGATGGGCATTTGTTGTTGTCCCGCTTTGGGCAAGGGATATTGGGCGGTGACTTGGTTATTTTGCACCACATAAACCTGTTCGTTATCACTGAGGGAAACATAGGTTGGCCCCCAGGCGGGGGTATATCGGGCAATGCCCCGTTGCACATAGCCACTATTGAGATAATTGGCGGTTAACCGTTGTCCCGATGCAGTGGTAATACTTTCCGAGAGGGAAAGGCGGCCAAAGGTGGTTTGTCCTTGGTCATTCCAGGCGATCGCCCCCCGGTTCAGAATGGGTCCCGATCGCCAATTTTGCTGACTCCACACCGCCCCTAGGGGAAGTTGATTATTGCGGTTGAAAAAGCCCGCATTGATGGCCACCGCCGCCTGTTGATCCCTGGCAATGGTCACTAACGGAGCAGTACCCTGGGCCATGGTGGGATTAGCCATTAGGGGTCGTAGGGAAATGGCCGGCGATCGGGGATTTACCGTAACAGTGGTGACGGGAAACTGACCCCCAGCAATGTTGACAAAGCGTTGTTGCCAAGTAATGCCTTCTGCCCAGTTGATGGTTTTTACTGGGGGAGCATCGGCCCGGGCATCGATCACCAGTCGCAGGGGGGCCGTGAGGGTACTAACTTGGAGCTTGTAACCCACGGGCAATTGAAAATGCACTTTACTGCTGGAACCCAATCTTTCCAGGCGATAACGAATTTGTTGCCCGCCGCTGGTTTTGCCGCCCAAATCGTCCTGGTCAATGCCTTGTAGGCCGGGGGAGTTGGCATTGCCTTGGCCACCGATGGTGCTGCTGGCGTTAATGGTTAAAACCGCTTCTTCCTTAGCTTGGCTCACTTGCCAAAAAGCCGGTCGGCTCAGTTCCAACACTACCCTTTCCCCCCAGGGTTGCCTCCCGTCCCGCACGGTCAGAATTTGGGCATTGGGATTGGGCATGATCAGGGTATTGCCCTGGGACTGCGCTGTACCCAACGGTTGCAATAGGGGAGTTACATCCAGGTAACGATTGGGGGCCACAAAGCGGGCGTTTAAAGTTTGGCGATCGCCGCTGAACCATTGCACCGGTTGTTGGTTGGGATTGGCGTTATCGAGGAGATCCAGCCCCAAAAACTGCATGGCCCCGGTATCCCCTAAGCCCGTGCGGATCTGTCCCCCTTCCTGCCATTGGCCCCAGGCGACGGGGTAGGATTTGCCGTCAATGCTAATTTGATTGCCCTGTTGGATAAAACCTGGGGGGGATTGGGCCACCACCGGACTGGCCAACAAAAGTTTCAGCCCCAGCATTACCACCAGGGTGAGCAAAAATAAACACGAAAAACCCAACCAATTTCTAGTCCAATTAACCATTTTCAGCAAATCCCCTAGGGCCATGGAGCTATTCTGCCACTAATACACAATTTGCCCAATCCTTTGGTAGCGCTCTAGTGCATCGCCAACCCATGGGCATTGGTGAGTTGAATAGTAATCGCAATTGGGCCGGCGATCGCCAAGACCTGGGCCAGATTGTCCAAGTAACCAACAATGGGCATAGGATCAGAAAAAGTATTGCTCCTGATTTGCTGAGAATTGAACCTATGCTTCCCCGTCAACAACCCCGCCGTGTGGCCCGTGAACTCTCCTTGTTGAGCCTGAGCCAATTGAGCCGCAAGGACACCAAGCCCGAAACCTTGGAGCAAGGCGACCTGGAAGCATTGCTGTTGGCCGCCACCCGCACCTTGAGTGGGGAAGTCCATGAAATTTTAGAAACAGCCTCGGCAGAATTGAGTCGTAGTCACGAACGCTTGTTAAACAGTGAAATTCGGGCCAATAACCTCAACAGTGCCAAGGCCATGCTGGAAGAAGCCATGACCCTAACGGAAACCGTGATTAATCGCCTAGCCCTAGCAGTGGATTTGCCGGAAACGTTGCAATTGGCCGGACAAATGGAAGTACGGAAATTTGCGTTGGAATTAATTGGCACCGTCTGTCGCCGCCGTCAGCAAATCGATGAGCAACTGCAAGAAGCCATGGTGGACTGGCAACTGTCCCGCCTGGCCAAAATTGATCAAGATATACTCCGCCTGGCGATCGCCGAACTGGATTACCTCGGTGTGCCCCAAAAAGTAGCCATTAACGAAGCGGTGGAGTTGGCCAAACGCTACTCTGGCCAGGATGGTCACCGTTTTATCAATGGGGTCTTGCGTCGGGTCACGGAAAAAAAGACTAATGGAGCCCCCGTTACCCCTGGTGAACCCCGTTAATATTTGTTATTTTTTTTGTGATTGCCCCCAGTGGCGCTCACTCCCTTTTCCTTATCATGGCGATCGCCCCCCAAATTAATGACAGAAGCCAAAGCCCCCGCTGAAAAGAAAGCTAAACCCCCCGCAGTAGAAGATAAGCCCTTCACCGAATTCATCCAGCAAGATTTTCTCCCCGCCCTCCAAAGTGCTCTCGGTAAAATTGGTCTGGGTCAGGTGGCTCTAGACTTTAACCAAAACCCCCTAGCTATCCCCGGTGCCGACAACACCGCCTACTGGCAAGTACAAGGCACCTGGAGCGGCGATCGCCAGATTGCGAAACAATTCAGCCTCTATTTCTTCCAAGAAGACATCAAGGGACCCAAAGGCTTTGCCTACAGCGTTGATAATCGTCCCCCCAGCACCCTGGAGTCCTTTATGATTGACGAGCGCAAAGTCACCCTTGATTTGATGGTGCTCTACATCCTACAGCGGTTAAATGGCCAAAAATGGTTAGGGGGCAACTAGCCCAGGCATAGTCACCACCCATTATGGGGGATACCACCAAACATAATGATTAGATATTTGGCTGTCAGTGCGGAAATCAATATCGATAAACTTCCTGCAGAGCCAGAATCAGCCCTAGGTAACCTAGCCATCACCACCTTGGTGGAGAATCTGATCATTCTGCTATTGGTGGCTACCTTAGTAGCCCTGGTGGCCCGCTGGCTCAAGATTCCCTACGTGGTCGGTTTAGTGCTGGCGGGTTTGGCCATCCCCCGTCATCTTTCCATTGGTCTGAACCCCGAATTAATTTTCAACCTATTCTTGCCCATTCTCATTTTTGAGGCGGCCATTAACACCGACATTAGCCGCCTGCGTAGCACCATTAAACCCATTGCCCTATTGGCGGGGCCGGGGGTAGTGCTTTCCTCGGCCATTACTGCAGTGTTATTGAAGATAGGGCTTGGTTTAGCTTGGATTACCGCCGCTGGGGTCAGCGTGATCCTGACCATAACCGACACCGTTTCTGTGATTGCTGCTTTTCGGACAGTGCCCGTGCCCCGACGTTTAGCCACCATTGTGGAAGGGGAAAGCTTGCTCAATGACGGGGTGGCCATGGTGCTGCTCAGTGTAATTACCACCATCCATGTCCAGGGAACCTTTACCCCAGGGCAAGGCATTAGGCAAATGTTTATTGCCTTTGTGGGGGGCGGTTTGCTGGGGCTGGGACTTGGTTATCTGTGCGTCGGCCTGTTCCGTCAGCTAGACGACGATCTGAGCGACATTCTGCTGACGGTGTCCGTATCCCTAGGAACCTTTCAAATTGGTCAATTTTTGGGGGTTTCCAGTGCGATCGCCGTGGTGGTGGCAGGGTTAGTAATCGGCAACCTAGCCTTCAAGGAAACCTCCGCTTCCATCAAAGTTACCTTGTTAAGCTTCTGGCAATATGCCGGTTTTTGCGTCAACACCCTGATTTTTCTCTTGGTGGGCATTGAGGTCTATCCCCGCATTCTATTGGCCACCATTCCCGCCGCCCTAATTGCCATTGTGGCCTACCAAATTGGCCGTATTTTTTCCATTTATCCCCTCCTTTATCTACTCCGCTTCTTTGACCGGCCTTTGCCCCTGCGCTGGCAACATGTGCTAATCGCCGGCAATGTTAAAGGTTCTCTTTCCATGGCCCTAGCTTTGGCCCTGCCCCTCACTTTACCGGGAAGGGAGCAGGTGGTTACCTTAGTCTTTAGCACTGTGATGGTTTCCCTAATTGGGCAAGGTTTAAGTCTGCCTTGGGTGGTGAAAAAATTACAATTGAGCAAACCGTCTCCCCTGGCCGAAAAAATTGCTGTGCTCCAGCTAAATTTAGTTACGGCGAAGGCGGCCCAAGGGGAATTAAAATATCTGTTGGAAACTGGCAGTTTACCTAAGTTTTTGTACGAAGAATTATTCGCCGATTACCAAGCTCGCATTGCCAATTCTGAGCAAGAATTAAGAAATTTTTATAACCAAAGAAATTTAATTTTTTCTGAGGGTGAGGTAGAAAAAGAATACATTGATGGTCTATACCGTCGTCTCTACATAGCAGAAAAAAGTGCTATTAATGATGCCTTAGCGAAGGGAATATTAGCCGATGACATCAGTAATGAATATTTACAGGTGTTGAATGAAAAACTTTTAGCCCTGCAGGATGATTGATCGGTACAATTGTAGAAATGATGATGTTTAGTCTGCTTTTAAGAAGCCTTCCTAATGCTCCAATGTTTAAGAAAACTAAGTAAAAATTCTCTCCTCTGATTAGATATAAGCAGATTGGTTCGAGAAGTAAAACTTGACTAACAGGCTCTCAGACGCTGATGTATAGTGGAAAAAGGTAAGCGCTATGGGAGTTGGATGTTAATGAACTTTTTAGTAATTTGTCAAAAATTTTTCGTCCATAATCTATTCCCATGGAAGGCGATCGCCGGGGTCCAGAGGGAAAAAGCAAAGCCTCTGGACCGATGGCAACCCGTAGTTCAAGCTGGCTTACTAGTTGCCACTTTCATCCTGGCCCTTGTCACCCTCACTAGCCCTAGCCTCGCCCTAGACTACAACCGGGGCAACCTGGTGGGGGCGGATTTTTCCCATCAAGATCTACATGGTTCCATCTTTGACCATGCCAATTTACGGGGCGCGGATTTCACCGGAGCTAATCTGCAGGGAGCACGGTTTTTTTCCGCCAACATGGACGGTGCCATTTTAGAGGGAGCGGACGCCCGGGGAGTGGATTTTGAGTCCGCCCGTTTGACCCATGCCAATCTCCGCAATGCCCGTTTGGAGGGTTCCTTTGGCACCAATACTAAGTTTGGTGAAGTGGACATTGAGGGGGCAGACCTAACGGACATTATTTTAAGACTAGACACAGAGGAGTATCTTTGCGGGCTAGCAAAGGGGACTAACCCAACCACGGGCAGGCAAACCAAGGACACTCTTTTCTGTCCTTAGATTTGCTTAATTTCAGTCGTTACCAGGAAAGGGTTTTGGTGTCATCTTGGAACAAAGCTTCTCCAGTTAGGGCCGGATTACCGACTTTGATTCCCTCCAGCAGATCGCTTTCGCTAATTCCATACTTTTTCATGCAGGCTGGACAAGCGATAACCAGGCCGCCCTTTTTCATAATGGCCCGGAGAGTTGCTTGTTGCTCTTGGTACTGATCAGCTTTGGCCTTGGAAGCGAGCAAGATGCCCTGGTCATTGAGAAAAATGGTTAGGGGATGTCCACGTTCCAATTGAGCTTGGGAAAAACCGATCGCCATGGTGCTACGATAAGCTTGATCGGTGGTGAGGTTGTTGACATCCTCCAACCCGGCTAAAGCCGGGGGATTTCTAGACCTCACAATCTAGGTTTTCTGCTTCACAGCCAGTTGACTAGACCCTGTTACCAGAATCCCCGTCACCTCGACTCCACAGACATTTTCTATTCCCCGTTGCCCACGGGTACAAATTACTTGGGCGGCGGCAGTATCCCTAGGTTTAATCGAGCCACATTCAGGACAGTGGTGTATTCTCACGCTTAAGTCCTTTGAGACCCTAGCCCCACAATCAGGACATTGTTGACTTGTCCCTTTGGGGTCTACCTTGCCGTAAAACACTCCTCTTTGAAAACAGACCCAAGGCAAAATCTGATTAACAAATTGTCCTAGTCCAGCATCGAGAGTGTGCTTTCCTAGCATTCCTTTAGCCATAATGCGAAAATCAAGGTCTTCCACAAAAATGGAGTCTCCCTGGTCACACAACTGGTGAGCTAACTTAAAATGCCAATCCTTACGGGTATCAGCAATTCTTTCATGAAGTCTTGCTATTTTGCGACGGAGTTTAGCTTCATTGGCACTTCCCCTTTGCTTAGTTTTGAGCCTTCGTTGTAGCAATTTAAGCTGACGTTGAAGTTCACCGAAGAAACGGGGACGTTTTACCTGTACACCGTCGGATGTGGACAGGAAATATTCCAATCCCACATCAACACCGATGGGATGGCCGTGGAAAGGCACATCAGGAACACTCACATCTGATTGCAAGGTAAGCATGACAAAATAGCCCGATGCTTTTCTCACTACCCTCGCTTGTTTCGCCATAAACCCATCTGGAATAGGACGGGAATAGTGCCACGCCACTATGCCAATTTTCGGAAGTTTGATCCCTTCTGCGGACACCGGATTTTTCCCTAACTGAGGGAAGACAAAAGAACGCAGACTGTGCCGCTTTTTAAAGCGTGGAAAACCAAACCCTCTTTTTTGCATATCACCCCAAGCCCGCTCCAACTGCCTTAAGGTTTGTTGAAGTATTTGGGAATGGGTGTTAGCTAATTCAGGAATGTGTTTTCTTGCCTCTGTCAAGCGTTTTGCTTGGACATGGTAATCAGGAAAGGGTTCGTCCGCACAGAGAATGTATTCACCTCGAATCGAGCAAGCATTAACCGGAGACTTACGAGAAGCACACCAATCCTTGCGTTCCCGCAGGGCATAGTTCCACACCTTGCGACAGACATTGAGGTTTTCCTCTATGTCTAACACTTGTTGTGGAGTTGGTTTCAGCTTGTAGGCGTAGGTCATAGTTAACATACCCAAATTTTAGCTTACACAAGATATTTTGTGTGTAAAACTTGCACCTGCCAATTAAAGCCGTCCTTCAGGACAGGGTTTTAAACCCATTTTTCTGATAAAGAGGGGATCTTCGTTGCCAGCTAAAACGGGCAAACTCAGAGGAACGGCGGTAAGAAAAACACTGGCCACAAAGGCGATTGCTTTCATCGGGGTCTTTCAGGATAACGAACAGAACAATTAACTTATTTTAGGTTTATCGTTAATAAATTACTCCAGACAGCCTGTCAAACATTAGATTAGATTTGCCTGCGATTTGATGGCTGTTAAAAAACAGTAAAATCTGGAGTTAATTGACCCCGTGGATCACTTTATGGCGGGGAGATGGGGCGGAGTTTCAGATTTTATTGACATCTCCTTATTTGTACTAGTGTCTTCATTGGCTGGTAGGGCAACGGCGATCGCCGCAAAGACTTTACCCACAGGGATGAGTTTAATGCCAGCGGATTCAATCCCAGTCTGACCTTTAGGGACAATGGCTTTTTTAAAACCGAGCTTGGCCGCTTCCTTTAAACGAATTTCTAGCTGGGAAATGGGGCGAATTTGACCCCCTAAACCAATTTCCCCCAAAATAATCATGGTTGGATCCACCACCCGGTCCCGAAAACTGGCCACCAGGGCGATCGCCATGGCCAAATCCACCGCCGGCTCTTCCACCTCCAGACCCCCCGCCACGGATAGGTAAGCATCTAATTTAGAAAGGGGTACCCCCAGACGTTTTTCCAGTACGGCAAGAACTTGCAAAAGGCGATTGTAATCCACCCCTGTAGTTGATCTCCGGGGGGAAGCATAACTGGTGGGACTAACCAAGGCCTGTAACTCCACCACCAGGGGTCTAGTTCCTTCACAGGCCACCGTAATGGCAGTGCCGGACATAAATTCTTCCCGACTGCCCAAAAACAATTGGGACGGATTGAGCACTTCCTGCAGTCCCGACTGCACCATTTCAAAAATGCCAATTTCTTGGGTCGCACCAAAACGATTTTTAACAGATCTGAGTAAACGATGGGACGCAAACCGATCGCCCTGGAAATATAACACCGTGTCCACCAAATGCTCCAGCACCTTCGGCCCGGCGATCGCCCCTTCCTTTGTGACATGGCCGACAATAAATAAACTAATGTGATCCCGTTTGGCCAATTGCATTAACAGACCTGTACATTCCCGGACCTGGGAAACGGAACCAGGGGCTGAACTAAGGGCTGGAAAATATAAATTTTGAATACTGTCAATAATGGCCACCTGGGGTTGCAGGGCTTCCAACTCCCGCAAAATATCCTCCAAATTAGTTTCTGGCAAAACAAATAAATTGCCGTCATGGGGGAGGTTTGCCTCTGCCATTGTGCCGTCACTAGCGTTGACAGTTTGGGTAATACCTAAACGGGTGGCCCGGAGCTTGATTTGTTGTCCCGATTCTTCCGCTGAAACGTATAAAATCCTGGGTAAACGGGTGGCTAACTGGAAAGCCACTTGCAGTAACAAAGTCGATTTACCAATGCCCGGATCTCCCCCAATTAAAATTAATGCCCCAGGCACAATGCCTCCCCCCAAAACCCGGTCTAACTCCCCATAGCCAGAGGGAAAACGCCCTTGATTTTCCTGGTGAATTTGAGAAAACGTTAAAGCCGCCTGGGGTTGCCCAGTTTTTACCCTGGCAGAACCGGATTTTTGCGCCCCTAAACTGCGGCGATTGGTACCGCTAGAAACGGCATTGACCACCTCTTCCTGGAGAGTGCCGTACTCATGGCATTTAGGACAACGGCCAAACCATTGGGCATGGTCGGCTCCACAGGCAGAGCAAACAAACTTTGTCCGGGCTTTAGCCATGGGTGCCAAGGAGAATAAACGTAGGGCCTATCTTGACCTAATCACCCTCAATGGAGCAAGAAAAAGCCACTGACCCATTCAAATCCCGTCAGGGGGAAATCAATGTAGCCAATGGCCCTAATAACTCAAACCATCAAACAGTGAGCAGTGTTATAGCTATTTACTCGGTTGAAAAAGATGCCACCTTAGCTGGCTTTGAACTTACCGGGGTTTTCCACATCGGTGCGGGTCCAATCACAGGTGAAACCCTTGGTTTCCGGTACGAACTGGTTCCAGGGGATGGGATCAACGGGGCCTTCACTAGACCAAACAATGGTGAACTGACCTTCGTCATTGACTTCCCCAATGCGGACAGTTTTGGAAATGTGGTGGTTGGGTTGCATGGTCACCATGCCTTCTGGGGCATCAAAGGTTTGACCGATCGCCGCCGCCCGGACTTTTTCTAGCCCTTCGGGGGTTTCCCCTACATCACCCGCCGCTTCCACCGCTGCTTTCCAGAGGTAAACGGAAATATAGGCCGCTTCCATAGGGTCATTGGTCACCCGGTCTTCGCCATACTTGGCTTTAAAGGCCGCTACAAACTTCTGGTTTGCGGGGGTATCCACGCTTTGGAAATAGTTCCAAGAAGCATACTGACCGAGCAGATACTCCTTACCGATTTGCCGTACTTCCTCTTCCGCCACACTCACGGACATAACCGGATATTTGTCGGGGGTCAAACCAGCGGCTTGGATCTGTTTGAAGAAGGCAACGTTACTGTCCCCATTGAGGGTGTTGAAAATTACGCCACCATCGGGCAGGGCTTCCCGAATTTTGGTGATGATGGGGGTAACTTCGGTGTTGCCTAGGGGCAGGTAATCTTCCCCTAGGGTTTCGCCACCTTTGGCCTTTAACTGCTCTTTAATGATGGTGTTGGCAGTGCGGGGGAAAACGTAATCGGAACCCACCAGGAAGAATTTATTCCCCTTGTTTTCCAACAGCCAATCCACTGCCGGTTCAATTTGTTGGTTGGGGGCAGCACCGGTGTAGAAAATGTTTTTCGAACATTCCTGACCTTCGTACTGTACCGGATACCAAAGCATGTGGTTTTTAGCTTCAAATACGGGCAGTACCGCTTTACGGCTAGCAGAAGTCCAACAACCAAAGACGTTAACTACCTTGTCTTGGTCAATCAACTTCGCTGCTTTTTCCGCAAAGGTGGGCCAATCGGAAGCACCATCTTCTTTGATGGCTTCAATGGGCCTACCCAAAACTCCACCGGCCGCATTAATTTCCTCGATCGCCAGTTCCGCCGCTTCCACTACGGTGGTTTCACTGATGGCCATGGTGCCACTGAGGGAGTGGAGTAAACCAACTTTGACTGGTTCCCCGGTGGGGGCCGTTCCTTCGGTGGGGGTGCCGGTGGGTTCAGTGGTCGGTTCTGTCCCACCACCACAGGCTTTGAGCAATAGACTGGCGCCTAGGGTTGCTGATCCATACAGCAAAAATTTACGTCTTCCAAAAGGGTTAGTCATACGCGAAAAATTATTACCTCGTAAGGATTCTAAATATGCTTGTTGGCTGGTGGAGAGGAGTTAATTGGGCGGAAACAGTGCTCTTAAAAAGTTTTTATCCGCAGTTTATTTAGGTCAACAAGGGAAGGTATTTCCGAGAGTAGGTTCGCCGGAAACAAATAAGACCCCATACTACGAGCAGGTTAAGAAACAATTATGTAGCATAGGATACAGTCTTTCCCGGACTAAACGTATTTTTGGCCCGTTTTGCTCCCATTGTCAGGGAGGTTTGGCATTGGAACCGTTCAAAGGGAACAATCTTGATTATTGGCGATGATCGCCGGAAGATGGCAGACGATGGAGGGCCAGAAAAGTCGCTTCCCACACGAGGCGGGGTTGGACGTAGGCGGCCAGATACCGACGGGCTTTCTCCAAAATTTCTAGCCATTGCCGTTGGCCGTAGCTCTGCCAGTAATGGTATTGCAGATAGTCCACCAACCAAAGTTGGGCACCATTGTCGAGGTTACTGTCCACCAGTTTGGCTAAATCAAAGGCGGCCAGGGGATCGGCGGGGGGCTGAATTAACTTTTGCCGCAGTTCAGTGGGGATACTCTGCATCTGTTCCCAAGCTTCAAACAGAATGCCAGGACTGCCCTGGGCGATCGCCAACAGTTCAGGGTGATTAAGGATTTCCTGACGGCCTAGCCTTTGCAAAATTTTGGCCATGTCATCTTCCCCCAAACGATAAAAAGGAATGCGCTGGCAACGGGAAACAATGGTGGGTAGGAGGACATCGACGCTGGGGGCCAGCAGGATCAAAGTGGCCCGCCCCGGCTCCTCCAAGGTTTTTAGTAAAGCATTGGCCGCCCCTTCATTCATGGCTTGGGCTTCCTCAATCAGGATGACGGCTCTGTCCGCTTCCAAAGGGGGACGGCTGAGGAAACGGTTAATTTCTCGAATTTGTTCGACCCTGATCAGGGGAGCAGCCCGTCGTTTGAGCCCAGCTTGCTCGGCTTCGGGGGCGGTTAATAGTTTGCCCTGATGTTGAAAAGTTGGCTCTATTTTCAGGAGGTCAGGGTGATTGCCGGCAAAAAAACGTTCCTGGCGATTGGGTTGAGCTTCCCATCCCATTAATAAGGTTTCCCCAAAAGCCTTAGCAGCCAAACTTTTGCCTACCCCATTGGGCCCCACCAACAAATAGGCCGGGGCAATGCGCTCCTGGGCGATCGCCTGGTGTAGTAAGGCAATGGCTTGGTCTTGGCCAAGGATGGATTGGAAGCGATTCATGGCCCTGCCCAACTTTGTTAACCTAAACAAGATTAATACTTAACTTTCCCTGCTGTTTTAACTATTCCATGCCCGAGTCTTTGCTTCTGCCCGCTGGCCTCTTTTCCCTCTCCCTGGCGATCGCCGCCGGATTATATTTATTCACCGCCCGGGGCTATCAATCATCCGATTCCGTGGCTAACGCCTATGACCAATGGACGGAGGACGGCATTTTGGAATATTACTGGGGCGACCATATCCACCTCGGCCATTATGACGATCCCCCAGTAGCCAAGGATTTTATCCAGTCAAAAATTGATTTTGTCCACGCCATGGCTAAGTGGGGAGGACTAGATACATTACCCCCTGGAACTACCGTGTTGGATGTGGGTTGTGGCATTGGCGGCAGCAGTCGTATTCTCGCCAAAAATTATGGTTTTAACGTTACGGGCATCACCATTAGCCCCCAACAGGTTAAGCGAGCCACAGAATTAACCCCTGCAGGCCTGTCAGCCAAGTTTGCGGTGGACGATGCCATGGCCTTATCTTTCCCCGACGCTAGCTTTGACGTGGTGTGGTCAGTGGAAGCGGGGCCCCACATGCCTGATAAAGCCATCTTTGCGAAGGAATTACTGCGGGTACTCAAGCCAGGGGGCATTTTAGTAGTAGCGGACTGGAACCAGCGGGACGATCGCCAAGTGCCCCTCAATTTCTGGGAAAAACCGGTGATGAGGCAATTGTTGGATCAATGGTCCCACCCAGCCTTTGCCAGTATTGAAGGTTTTGCGGAAAATCTGGAAGCCACTGGGTTAGTGGAGGGCCAGGTCACCACCGCCGATTGGACTGTCCCCACCCTCCCCGCTTGGTTGGACACCATTTGGCAGGGCATTATCCGGCCCCAGGGCTGGTTGCAATATGGCTTGCCTGGATTTGTCAAATCGGTGCGGGAAGTACCCACTATTTTGCTAATGCGCCTTGCCTTTGGCACCGGACTTTGTCGCTTTGGCATGTTTAAGGCGGTGCGGAAAGATGTTAATAAGGCTTAAAGAACTATGCCATGGCCACGGATCTGTTTTTAGGGTTACTGTTGGGGAGTATCTTAATTTTTTGCTTAGCAGCCCTAAGAGCGTGTTTGGAAAGTTTTATTCTGCCCCCTAAATCTCCTTCGGCAATACTGAGGGACTTTCGCTCAGTTTCCCCCCAAATTTGGGGGGCCGGGGGGGCTTTTAAAACAGGCCCTAAGCTAATTAACTAATACCCACAGCTCAACTAACCATATTGCCACTATGATTCCCGGCGAAATCATCACCCCCGAAGGTTACCTAGAACTAAATGTTGGCCGCCCCACCTGCACCATCAACGTGGCCAACACCGGCGATCGCCCCATTCAAGTCGGTTCCCATTACCATTTCTACGAAGTCAATGCCGCTTTGCAATTTGACCGAGATTTGGCGAGGGGCATGCGGCTAGACATTCCCGCAGGAACGGCGGTGCGTTTTGAACCAGGGGACGAAAAAACCGTTAACTTGGTGGCCTATGCCGGCAGTAGGGAAGTCTATGGTTTCAATGGCTTGGTGAATGGCCCTTTGGATTAAATCAGGCGATCGCCGCCTATTTTTGTTGACTGCCGAACTTTTGCATCGCTTCTAAATCTGACGATGGTTGCCGCCAAATAGTAAAATTAAGCGGTTGTTTGGAGAATTGGCCCTGTGATCGAACGTTACACCCTGCCTGAAATGGGCAAAATTTGGACGGATACCTACAAGCTACAAACCTGGCTAGACGTGGAAATTGCCGTCTGTGAAGCCCAGGCGGAGTTGGGTTACATCCCTCAATCAGCGGTGGACGAAATCAAGGCCAAAGCCAAATTTGATCCCCAACGGGTGTTGGAAATTGAGGCGGAAGTACGTCACGATGTCATCGCCTTTTTGACCAATGTTAATGAGTATGTGGGAGATGCGGGGCGTTATATTCACTTGGGGTTAACTAGTTCCGATGTGTTGGACACAGCCTTGGCACTGCAGTTAGTGGCTAGCCTCGACCTGATTTTAGAGCAGTTGGAAAAACTAATTCAGGCCATCCGTTACCAAGCCCAACAACATCGTTACACCGTCATGGTGGGTCGTTCCCATGGCATTCACGCTGAACCCATCACCTTTGGTTTTAAATTGGCCGGTTGGTTGGCGGAAGTGCTAAGAAATCGGGATCGTTTGGTGCGGGTAGCCCAGTCCATTGCGGTGGGGAAAATTTCCGGTGCCGTGGGTACCTATGCCAACATTGACCCCAAAGTGGAGGCGATCGCCTGTCAGAAATTAGGATTGGAACCGGACACTGCTTCTACCCAAGTTATTTCCCGGGACCGCCATGCGGAATACGTACAACAGTTGGCTTTGCTAGCCGCATCCCTGGAACGTTTTGCTGTGGAAATCCGTAACCTGCAACGCACCGATGTGTTGGAAGTGGAGGAATATTTTTCCAAGGGTCAGAAGGGTTCCTCCGCCATGCCCCACAAGCGCAACCCCATCCGTTCAGAACGGTTAACAGGAATGGCCCGCCTAGTCCGGGGCCATGCAGTGGCGGCCCTGGAAAATGTCGCCCTCTGGCATGAACGGGATATTTCCCATAGTTCCGTGGAGCGGGTAGCCTTTCCCGACTGCTGTATTCTGACCCATTTTATGTTGAAGGAAACCACGGATTTAGTGAAAAATCTGTTGGTGTACCCCGAAAATATGAAACGCAATATGAACGTTTACGGCGGGGTGATTTTCAGCCAAAAAGTTCTGTTGGCCCTGGTGGAAAAGGGTATGAATCGGGAGGAAGCTTACCGTGTCGTGCAAGGTTCCGCCCACCAAGCCTGGAATACGGAAGGGGGAGATTTTGAAAAGTTAATCCGGGCCGATGGCCAAGTAACCACCCTGCTTTCCCCTGAGGAAATTGACCAATGCTTCGACCCCCAACAACATTTGAGCAACCTGGCGGAAATTTATAGCCGTTTGGATATTTAGTTAGAAGTTCGAATATGTCTTTCTGTTTGGCTGTGCCCCATAGTCACCGAGAGTTCCTGGTCTATCTTCAACTTGTTAATGCCGGGCTGACCAACACCCACACCTTTACCTAAAATTCTATAAATTCTATGACCCCCAAATTAATCATCCATGGTGGTGCCAGTTCCCTCGACGATAAGGGGGGCTTAGCCACTGTGCGCCAATCTCTGCATCAAATTGTGGCGGCGGTGTATGAAACGTTAACAGCGGGGGGCAGTGCCCTGGAAGCAGTGGTACAGGGTTGTGAACTGCTGGAAAATAATCCCCGTTTCAATGCTGGAACTGGTTCTGTGCTCCAGTCCGACGGCCAGGTGCGCATGAGTGCCTCCTTGATGGACGGCGATCGCCAGAATTTTAGTGGGGTGATTAATGTTTCCCGCATTAAAAACCCGATCCAGATGGCCCAGTTTTTGCAGGGTCAAACGGACCGGATTTTGTCTGACTATGGCGCAGCGGATTTGGCCAGGGAAATGCAACTACCCATTTACGACCCCGCCACTGACTTTCGCATTCAGGAATGGATGGAGGAACGGGGGGAAGATGTGCGTAAAAAAATGGCTCGGTTAATTGCCGATCCTACCGCAGGCATTGAAGCCAGAAAAGGCACTATCGGGGTAGTAGCCCTAGACAGCAATGGTAAAATCGCGGCGGGCACTTCCACTGGGGGCAAGGGGTTAGAGCGCATTGGCCGGGTGAGTGATTCCGCTATGCCGGCGGGGAACTATGCCACCCGTTTTGCTGGGGTTAGTTGCACCGGAGTGGGAGAAGACATCATCAATGAGTGTTTGGCGGCCAAGGTGGTAATCCGGGTCAAAGACGGCCAAGATTTAGCCCAGGCCATGGAAAAATCCATCGCCGAAGCTTTGGACAATAATACTGACCTAGGGGCGATCGCCTTGGATCATCAGGGCCATATTGCCTGGGGAAAAACCTGTCCCGTCCTCTTGGCGGCCTATCACACCGGCACCGCGATCGGAGACACCTTGGAGCTAACCGATGGGGACCACCACGGCAACATTTAATCCCTATCCCGATTAAAAATCACAATACACTCCTGAATTTGGTAGATATTTTTATTATTCTTACCTCATATTTTTTTAAAATAACTAAATTTAAATATCCCGTTAATTTATATTTTTTTAAGGGTGAAAATTCTCCCTTCTTACTATCGCTATTCTATCTTCCCTTTTTGGTAGTGTTATTTATAATGACCATAACTCATCACATTCGAGAATCAAATCATTAAGACAAGACGTTAGACCACTTGTTTCAAAAGAGATTGAGCGATAAAACTTATTAACATAATTCTGCAACCACTTAATTGATATTCCCAGCATTCTCGACAGACCCCTGAGAGATATTCGCTCTAGAAGACCTCGTTCAATGTATTCAATTTCTTGCTTACTTATGTAATGTTTGATAGGGGTTTTCACAAACTGCCTGCCGCATTTCTTGCATAAATACTTTCGTTTTTTATTGTGGATGCTGCTATTCTTCGAAATATGCAATGAACCCCACGATGGACAGGGAAGTTTACTTTTATCGTGATTACCCATAGCTCAATCAGTCAATTCAATGGTGTAAGTTTATATAATTTCTACCATGGGTAAATTTTATGGGAAAGTGACATAAGTAGTCCAGAGGTTCTATTTTTATCATGATTGCCATCTATTTTAGACTTTCACTACATAGATAACACCACCGTTGAATGGATTGAGTTTTTCTATAACCGCCAACGATTATATTCAACCATCGGTTTTCTTTCTCCATCTCAATTTGAGGATAATTTTTACCTCTACCCACAACCACCTGTCCCCGCTTAACTTCCCTCTCCATTTCTTCGAGGTAAGGTCAATACAGGGTTGTTGATTAAGGTGAGCGCCTATCTGATGGTGTTACGTTTGCAATCTCAAAAAGCTTTTAAGAATTTGTCAGTTGTGCAACTCCTACGCAAAATCAGGCTAGAGGTTGATCCAGGGCAATCGCATAAACCCAGAATTTCTTACTTTTGAAAAGATTTCTGTATCAGTTTGACACCACCCCCTCTTGTTGACTTTGTTCTCAACATTATTGATAATCTTTGCGGTTTATTGACAAGATGCAATTGCTCTGAAAGTTGATCTAGATTATTTCATCAATCAGCATTTTCATGCCCTGGTTGGCGGAACTTAGCTTATAAGCTGGTCTTCGGAGATATTGGGAATTATCAGAAGAAATTGGTAGATGTGCTGCAAACCATGCTGGCTCTGCATTTCAAGCATCACTAACATGAAAATCACTACCGTTCCCGCTCCCATTCTCCCAAGGCATATCAGGTAGCATTCTTCTTTACGTTACGTTACATTGAATGTAAAGATTTGTAATTCTGATGAGTCTAGCTGTGTGGTGTCTGGAATCACAGCAAGGTACAAAGGACTTTCATAATCAAATTTTTTAACTCAATTTGTTGTTCATCAAATTTTTTAGCTATTTTATGCCTTTACTTTCTTTGGTCACATCGCTACTCAAGCCGAGCCTACAACAAGACATCAAGTTTCACCTGGTTTGGACCGTGCTTCGAGTCGTGGTCGGTCTCATGATGATTCACAACGGGTTGGATAAGCTCGCTGACATTGAAGGGTTTTCCCGGGCCTATGTCGAAGTCATTGGACTTCCTTTCCCTATTTTCTTCAGCTACGTTGCGGCCTTTACAGAATTAGCCGCAGCTCCTCTGGTCGCGATTGGTTTATTAACCCGTCCGGCGGCATTAGGTCTGTTTAGCACAATGGCAGTGGCAATGTATCATCATGTTCTAGTCGCGGGACTCAGCATTCCTTACCTAGAATTGTCGGCAATTTATGCGTCTTGTTTCCTTTTTTTCGCTGTCAATGGTGCCGGGTTACTCTCACTGGATGCATTAATTGTCAATAAAATCGACGCAGCTGCCCTCGTGCCGATTACAACTAAGCGGACTTCGTTGGAAAATGCCTATGCTGCTGATGATACGATACGGTTAAGGTAGGCGAAAGTGCGCGCTAGAAGACACATTGCTGAAGTAATCTAGTCCATCTTACTTTTCCAATCAGGGTCAGAATCTGCCAAAATCTTTGAGGGGGATACAAATACAAGTAAGGGAGAAAAATCAACAGATAAGGAAGCAGAAATTAATGAACTGTATCGGCAAATAGGTAAATTGAAGGTAGAAAAGGATTTTCTAGCCGACAGATCAGCAAGACTGGGCTTGCCGGGCCATTTTAGAAACCCTCAAAGATCTAGAACAGCAAGGTTACCAATTTGAAGCAGAGGAAGCCAGCTTTGAACTGCTGATGCGCCAGGCCATGGGCGATCGCCAACCCCTATTTTTAGTGCAAGATTTCCAAGTACATTGGAACCTGCTCACCCCAGCGGAAAACCCCGCGTACCGTAATGCTTTAGCCACGGTGAAAGTAACTGTCAATGGGCAAAATATCCTGGAAGTGGCGGAAGGCAATGGCCCTGTGTCAGCCCTAGACCAAGCTCTGCGTAAAGCCTTGACCCGTTTTTATCCCCAAATTGCCGATTTTCACCTCACCGATTACAAAGTAAGGATTTTAGATGGGGGGACCGGCACATCGGCCAAAACCCATGTGCTAGTGGAATCCAGCAATGGCGATCGCCGTTGGACTACGGTGGGGGTCTCGGGCAACATCTTAGAAGCTTCCTACCAAGCTGTGGTAGAAGGCATTGAATACGGTCTGCGCTTACTAACCTGTGGACTAATAAATCAAGAGGTAATCTCCACTTGATATTCCTTGCCTAATCCTCACTCAATGACGCAGGGGTTAGTAATTGCAAAATTCAGATAGCTACAATTATCAATTGTGTGGTGAGCCAGAGCCCTCCGGTCTTGGTTGACCATCAATATAGGTGGCTAAGTCCCAAGCTTCTTGATCCGTTAAAACCCCATCAAATTGATAGGGCATATTGCCGTGAATAAATTCCGCTAGGGTATTAATCCTAGCCATCCCTGCTTGGCGATTGAAAGAATGGTCTCCCCACAGGGCCGGGCGATAATAGGTATCACTGCCATAGCGACCCTGCCCCAATGCACCATGGCAAAAAGCACATTTTTGTTCAAAAATTGCCTGGCCCAGCTTTAGATTCCCTGCCAATTTGGCGATCGGAGGGTAAGGCGTTTTGGGTAAATCTATGTTCAGTACCTGGGCCTGTTCATCCAACCACTGCATATAACTGATAAAAGCTTGGAAATCGGGATTATCAGCGGTAATGGGCAGAGGTTTGCCGTTCAGACTATGCTCAAAACAAAGATTGATTCTTTTTTGTAAATGGTCAGTTCCTGGGTATTGATATTTCTTCATCATCCCAAACCAAGAAGAAGCCTTAGGATTAGCCCCGGCATTTAAATGACAACTGGCACAATGAAGCTTGGCGGTGGGCACAAATTCCGGCATTTGCTCATAGGTTTGGGTTGATAGTTGATAACCCCGCAGAATGCTATTCCAATGCTGATTGTCCCAAGTGGTTATTGGTTTGTTGGGGGGAGAAACAACTTGGGGATCAATTTGAGTCGGGAGGGCGTCGGCAAAGGTAAAGCTAAAATCCGCCGAAGCAAATTTTTTCACATTGCTGCTGCGGGCAATGGAATGGCAACCCATACAGGAAGAGGTGTCCTGGATATAGGTTTCTAAGGTTGTATTGCCCAGTAAAGCCGGTAGAACGTGAAAAACAGTATCAGGACTTTTATCCGTCGGTGGTTTGGGAGTGGCCCATTGGGCATTGATTAACTGGTAATGGCTCCAAACAGAATTCTCCAGTCCTTGTTGCACAAGGCGATTAAGCTCCGCAATGTTATCCACCGCCTGAGTGGGTTGACTACAATCAGGATTTTGCGAGGGAATAGGGATTTTGCGGGTAACTTGATTGGGAATGCCTGGTTCTGTTTGTTGATTGGTTAGGCAATTGACACACCGATCGCCATGGAGGGAAAAGACTGTATTGGTGGAAGAACTGTGATTCAAGGCGGGGACATTGTCCACTTGTTCATAGGTGGACCAAATCCACTGGGGTGCACTTGGGGTTTTATACATAATGTGGAAACCCACCAAACCCACCTGGCGTAGTTGATATTCCTTGGTGGTTAAATTCTGCACATAGGCCGGCACTGTGTGGAAACGGCTGGATTCTTCTGGGTTAATCTCCCGCCAAGCAGCCTTAATCAAAATAGAGCCATCGGGGGCATTAAGTTTGGGCAAAAGAGCCTGTTGTTCAGGGTTGTAAAGCTTATTTTCCATCACATAATCAAACAACACCTTATTCATGCGAATTTCGTAACGCACCACGTTGCCCCACTGATCAGTCAAAGTTCCCGGCAGGGCCCCATCCGCTTTAGTGGGTTGAAAGTCGTCGTTAAGCACTTCATCAACCTTACTTTGGCGAAAGAGAATTTTGGTTGTCCTGTCACCAACTAAGTCATTAGGTAAGGGTTCATTACTATTCCATGGCTTTGGTGCAACCCCATTGGGTAAATAAACTTCACTGGTTTCTTTCCAGGTTTCCCACACCCTCGGCCCTGGAGCATTGATGGCTAAATTTTTGTTCGCCACCCCCCGATCGCCGACCATAGCGGGCCAATTAAGAGCAATAAATTCCTGCCAGGCAAAGCTATCCACTGCCCGTTGCACAACATTGAAATTGGTTTGCTTAAGTTCCCCTTCCACGTCTGTCGGCAACTGCCAACTAATAGCAAGGGGAGATAATTTGGCATTACAAACCCCAGGCAAAGGGATAGTGGGAACGATTTTAGAGCTGACTGGAGTTACCAGAGAAAAAAACAGCACAAAAATAATCATAACTAGGGCATAAGCCATAATTCTTCCTATTTTCATGCCATTATTCTCCCTTGGTATTTATAAATAATTATTTTTGAGTTGGTAGAGAAAAAGTTGTGTCTTGCACTGGTAATTGTTTGGTTAATTCTGGTGAAATTTGGAAAGTATTTCCTAACACCGAGCTAGGATTGCTGGCTAACCAATTACTTAGATCAATACTCTGGTAATCCCCATCATTGAAAACCACTAAAATATCCAACGATTTTTGGGAACTGTTGCGGAGGGCATGGCCATAACCCTTGGGCACATAACCCACGTCCCCCTGCTGGAGACGACTCACACTGGCTTTACCCTCGGAAGCAAAAACTGTCAAATCCATTTCGCCATCGAGAATATATTGCCACTCGTCCGCGTTGGGATGCCAATGGAGCTGACGCATGGCCCCCGGTTCCAAATGAATTAAAGCACCGGTCATGTTAAAACTGCCGGGAAATTCCTTAGCGCTGGCGAGTCTTAATTCATTACCACCCAAGGAAACTAGGGGTTGTTGCCCCAAGAGATTATGGGTGTGGGGAACTTCAATTTTGGCAGTTTGACCCTGGGGAGTCGCACTGGCCAAGGGGCCAGGAGCTGGGCCGTAGGAGGAAATATATACCTGTTTTTTGGGCAATTGGGCCACCTGGGCCGCCGTCCAACCTAAATTTTCTTCCACCCAGGCGATCGGGGTGTGGGAAAGCCAATCCGTAACACTAAAGGTTGCCCCTTCGGAAAAGGTGCCATCGTTGAACACCAACAAAAATTTGGCAGTGCCGGGACCAATCCCCTCAATGCTGTGGCCCCAACCCCGGGGAAAATACCAGAGTCCCCCTTTATCTACGTCGGCAATTTCCACTTTGCCCTCGGGACTGGTGAGGGTAATGCGGGTGCGGCCTTCCATGACATAGGCCCATTCAGCGGCGTTGGCGTGCCAGTGTAACTCCCTAATGGCCCCCGGCTCTAAGCTCATATAAACCCCCGCCATGCCTTTACTGACGGGAAAGTTATAGGTTCCCACCTGCTTAGTGGTGCCGCCGTCATAAAGAACTAGGGGTGTTTTGTTAAAAGCATAGCTAAAAGCTGGTAAATCCTTACCCCAAACCACATTGGAGAGCGACCGCCATTGTTGAGTTTGGGCAATAGTGGGGGAAAAAATCCCCAGACAAGTTACCAACAAAACACTCAATGCTACCCACAAAAACCGCCGTCTCAGCTTTCCCATTATCGAATCAACCATAGTGATGCTGGAATGGTCACAATCCAGTGATAAAAATTGTCTTTATCTGGAAAATAAACGAGGATTGTGGGGACGGTAACACCCCGTTAACAAAATGTAACTGATGCTAAGGGGAAGATTTTAGCAATAAAGTGGATACACGTTTAGGTGATTATTTATTAGGGGAAATTAACAAGCATTGACCATCAGGACAAAGATCTTCTAGTTCAATGACAACAGGTTTGATGGCCCAGATATCCTCGGCATATTCCCGAATAGTACGATCCGAAGAAAATTTACCCATGCGGGCCACATTTAGAATGGCCATGCGAGACCAATTTTCCTGATCTTTGTAGGCTTCTCCCACCTGATGCTGACAATCCACATAAGCTTGAAAATCAGCGAAAACTAGGTAAGGATCATGGCCAAATAAAGAATCCATCAAGGGACGAAATAGTTCCGTATCTCCATGGGAGAAAAAGCCAGAATTGATTAAATCCACCACCGCTTTTAAGTCGGGATAATTGTTGTAATATTCCCAGGGTTGATAGCCTGCTGCCAAGGTTTTTTCTACTTCTGGAGTGGTGAGACCAAAGAGGAAAAAGTTTTCTGCCCCTACTTCTTCTCGGATTTCAATATTTGCTCCGTCTAAGGTGCCAATGGTTAAGGCTCCATTCATGGAAAATTTCATATTGCCCGTACCGGAAGCTTCTTTTCCAGCGGTGGAAATTTGTTCTGACAAATCAGCGGCGGGGTAAACTTTTTGGCCAAATTTAACGTTGTAGTTGGATAAAAACACCACCTTGAGGCGATCGCCAATGGCGGGATCGTTATTAACCACTTCAGCGACGGAGTTAATTAACTTGATGATTAATTTGGCAATGAAGTAACCGGGAGCCGCCTTCCCACCATAAATAAACGTGCGGGGAGAGATCTCTAAATTAGGGTTATTTTTTATTTGCAAGTAGAGATGAATGACATGGAGAATATTCAGATGTTGGCGTTTATATTCATGGATGCGCTTTACCTGCACATCAAACAGGGAATCGGGATTGACAACCAAATCGCTCTGCGCCTTGATGTAGTGGGCTAAATCCTGTTTAACTTCCCGTTTTACCTGTCGCCAATCCTGGCGGAATCCAGCTAGGTCAGCGAAGGGCTCTAATTGCTTCAACTCATCCAAATTTTTGATCCAGCCCTCGCCAATGCGGGAAGAAATTAAATTACTCAGGCGGGGATTACTGAGCACCAGCCAACGACGGGGGGTAACTCCGTTGGTTTTGTTGCTAAATTTTTCTGGCCAAAGTTCGTAAAAATCCTTGAGAATAGTTTCCTTAATTAACTGACTATGCAAAGCCGCTACCCCATTAATGGCGTGGGAACCCACCGTGGCCAGATAGGCCATCCGCACCCACTTTTCCCCAGCTTCGTCAATAATGGATAGCTGGGCCAGGCGATCGCCGTCGTTGGGATATTTAATTCGCACTTGATCCAGAAACCGCTGGTTAATTTCATAAATAATTTCCAAATGCCTGGGCAACATCTGACTAAATAAGGGCAAAGACCATTTTTCCAAAGCTTCGGGCAACAAAGTATGGTTAGTGAAGCTAAAGGTAGCCTGGGTAATATTCCAAGCTTTGCCCCATTCGTAATGGTGTTCATCCACCAACAAACGCATCAGTTCCGCTACACCAATGGAAGGATGGGTGTCATTGAGTTGTACGGCGAAATGCTCATGGAAATTTTCCAGACTAGGATTGTCCGCTAAATGGATGCGGATCATGTCCTGCAAAGAACAGGAGACAAAAAAGTATTGCTGGGCTAACCGTAATTCCTTGCCCTGGAGTTGTTCATCGTTTGGGTAGAGAACCTTCGTTAAATTTTCTGAAGTAACCTTATTCTGCACTGCGCCATAGTAGTCCCCCATGTTGAACCGCTGAAAATCGAAGGATTCCGCCGCTTCCGACTTCCATAGCCGCAAATTGTTGGCGGTGCTGACCTTGTAACCCAAAATTGGCGTGTCGTAGGGAATGCCCTTGACTAAATTGTTCGGAATCCACCGCACTCGATAATCTCCCTTTTCATCGGTGTAGCTTTCTGTATGGCCCCCCAGTTTCACCAACACAGCCGCCTCCGGGCGGGCAATTTCCCAGGGATTACCTAGCTGTAACCATTTATCGGTGATTTCCACCTGCCAACCATCTTCAATTTCCTGGTCAAAAATACCGAATTCGTAGCGGATGCCGTAGCCGATCGCCGGAATTTCCAGGGTGGCGAGGGAATCCATAAAGCAGGCGGCTAAACGACCCAAACCACCGTTACCTAGCCCTGGCTCTTCTTCAATGTTGATCAATTCTTCTAGGTTTAATCCTGACTCCTCCACTGCCTGTTTGACCGGCTCCCACAGCCCCAGATTGATGAGGTTATTGCCCAGATGGGGCCCCAAAAGATATTCCGCCGACAGGTAGACCACCACCCGATTGTCGCAGTTGAGATAGGTTTGGGACGTATTCAACCACCGTTGGAGCAAACGATCGCGGATAGTATAGGCCAGGGCCATATAACAATCATGTTTAGTGGCAATGCCAGGAAATTTTCCCTGGAGATAAAACAGGTTGTCGGCCAAGGCCCGCTTCAGGGTTTCCACGCTCAGACCAGTGCGGTCGTCTTCCACCTGAATGAGGGGATTGGTGGTATTAAAAGCCATGGGGAGGTGCTCCGTTAATGGTGTGCCTTTTCCTATAGTGTGCAACTGCCATTAAAGTTTGGTTAGGAATGGGGACATTTGTTGGACTTCTTAACAAAATCGGCGAATCATAACAAACCGTTACAAATCCCGATGGCCCTTGCCCCCTGTGCCTAGAATGGTCGTAATTTGTCGCCGTTGCCAGGAGTGCCCCATGACCATTGCCCACCGTGATGCCCGGGATTACCAGATTATTTTTCTCTGTAGCTTTTTGAGTTTGGGGATATTGGCGCGGGACTGGAGTTTGACCCCTTTGGCGATCGCCGTTATTTTGACCACAACCTTAGTAGTGCAATGCCTTTTTACCATCAATCAACAGGGTAATTTTGGGCGTTGGTTTTCCTGGCATACCTGGCAAAGTTTTTGGGGACATCAGGGTTGGAAAAGTGCCTTAATCACCGGTTTGGGCCTTTGTTTATTGTTGCGGGCTAACCATTTATCCACGTTGGTGTTAGCGGCGGCCTTGGCGATCGCCAGTAAGTTTTTGTTGCAGGTGCGGGGCAAACATTGGTTTAATCCGGCTAATTTCGGCATCATTGCGGCCCTAACTTTAACGGGGGATGCCTGGGTTTCCCCGGGACAATGGGGGACAGGCATTTGGCTGGGGGCCATGTTCCTGGCCGCTGGGGGGTTGGTGTTGGGCAGAGTGGGAAGGTGGGACACATCGGTAATGTTTTTAGCGGTCTATGCCGGGCTGGATTTACTGCGTAACGCTTGGTTGGGTTGGCCCCCGGAGGTTAGTTTCCATCATCTGGAAAATGGCAGTCTATTGGTGTTTGCCCTGTTTATGCTCACCGATCCCCGCTCCATTCCCAATGCTCGCTCCGGTCGTTTAATCTGGGCCACGGCGATCGCCATGGTCAGTCTAATTTTGCAATATTACTTTTACCTACCCACTGCCCTATTTTGGGCCCTATTTGTGCTTTCCCCCCTCACCGTATTGCTAGACCGTCAGTTTCCCGCCGCCCGTTTTCAATGGTGGCAAAAAGCCAAACCTGTACCATCAAATTAAGCTAGGATGTGCCATTGGCCGGATAACCTTTTCTCCTTCCCCCAATGACCCCATCCCTGTCCCTGGGCCAACGCCTCGATGACCGTTACCTGATCCAACTCCATTTAGGCACTAGTTCCCCTGGTCAACAATACCTCGCCCACGACACCCATCGCTTTGACGAACCTTGCACCATCACAGTTTTGACCTCCTTGCCTGGGGACAAAGCTGGTAATTCGTTTAAGCAACAGGCGGAAATACTCTACGCCCTCGACCATCCCCAAATTGCTAATTTTCGAGAGTTTTTTGCCCTGGGGAGAGAGCTTTACCTAGTCCAAGATTTTATCGAAGGGCAATCCTATTTGGATTTGCTCAAGGGCCGTCGCAATCAGGGTAAGGCTTTTACAGAATCAGAAGTACGTCAATGGTGCCGTCAATTGTTACCTGTATTGCGCTATCTCCATAGCCAAAAAATTTACCATGGTCAGATTAGCCTAGAACAAGTGGTGCGGCGGAGAGTGGATGGCCTGCCGGTGTTGGTGGACTTTAGCCATAGTCAGTATTATTGCGGTACCCCAGGGGAAGACCGGAGAGATTTGCACAATTTGGCCCTGGGGGCGATCGCCTTACTGACGGGGGTCGTGAACCCTAATGCTTCTGGGGAAGAAGTTTTATCCTCCGTTGCCCTTAGTCCAGAATTTCGCCAACTACTATTGCAATGCTCCTGTTGGCCTCCCCTGGTGGATTTGCCTACTTTGGCAGACAATTTAAACAATTTGCCGCAAAAATTTTTACCCACAGTGGCTAGTTTCAGCCCGAAGTCCCCCAGTGCCCAGGCTACTAACGGTGACGTGGGCCCGTTAACCAAAGGGGCTGGAGAGGCCGGGGAACCCTCTCTACCCTTGGCCCATCAAGCTCCCTGGCTCTTTCATTTTTCTACCACAATAAAAACCATGGTCCGAGTCGATGGGTTAAAGGGGCTGGTGAAAAAATCACTCATCTTGCTGGGATTGATGGCGATCGCCATGGCCATGGGTTGGGGGGCTGGACAGTTGTGGCTCCTGGGTCAACAACGGGCCATGTTGCAAAGTTTGGCACCAGACAAACCAGAGGATGATGCACCGCAAAAAACGGATTTGGAGATCAAAAATGAGATCCGGGCCCGTCGGCTTAATTTGGGCATTTCTCCCCAAAGGTTCCAAGCCCTAGTGGATGATGGTTTAGCTTTTCAGTTAAACATTGACCCCGAGGAAATAACCACTAATACCAACAATACCGGCAACAATAATGATGGACCTGCGACCCTAGGCACCCTAGAAGAACGGATGGCCATGACCATTGCGGTGTTGGATGCCCTGGAGGGTTTGAATCGGGATGCGATCCGGGATTTTGCCCAAAATAATTCTGGCGATCGCCGACGCTGGATTCCCCAGGTGAATCAATTGCGCCTCAGTAGCCGTAGTTTTTATGATTTGGTCAATGCCCGCTTCCATCACCATTTGCCCATGGTCAGTCTTACTTCGTTAGGGGAACTGGACTTTGAACAGCGCCCCTTGGCCCAGGTGTGGAATGCCATGGCCTTTGATAGTTTGGCCAGCCTGGAGGATGAAAGCCATTACCAAAGACTCAGTTTTGAGGGTACCGATCAGCTCAATCTCAGGGGCACCCTGGAACCGGGAAAAGGCTATGCCTATGCCATCACCATTCCCCCCACAGAACAATTCAGCCTGGAGTTGGATGCTCCCCCCAGTGCCCGCCTTTCTTTTTATCCCCCCACCGGGCCAGAAATAATTTTGCAAAACTCCGCCATCCATCGCTGGTCTGGCCCCACCGCCCAAACTGGCTACTACGAATTGGTGATTACATCAGAAACTAAGGAGGCGATCGCCTTTGATCTGGAATTGCGGGTAATGAGAACTAATTTTTCTCCTTTGTAACGCCGGGTTCTTTTCAATGTCTTTAATTTAAAATGAAATAATTAAGTTCAATTATCTTCTCTAAATCAGTCTTTTATTAACCAAATTTTATTGCAAGCTTAATTGAAACATGACAGACAAATCCCTGATAGGAACTTTCCCGTTGGCCATGGCAAGGCGGTCTGAGCCAAAACCAAAACTTCACCATCCTGGCCAGATTTCTTAACCTGTTCGTAACCTTGAGGAATCCTCAAATTCCTATCCTAGGATGGAGATAACGGAGAATTTTTGGTGATTGATTGACATGGAAACAGCAGCACGTACTTTTGGTAAGCTGGCAATTTTCGCTTTTAGTAAACACACTGAAAAAGTTTTCAAATATGCCCCCAGGGTTTTAAAGGATCAAGACCCCGAAGACTTACATCAGTTACGGGTGGGGGTGCGACGACTGCGGACGGCGATCGCCGGTTTTGAGGCTGCAGTGCAATTACCCAAGGGGCTTACAGAAGAAAGGGTAGGGAAAATAGGTAAACGCCTGGGGGCACAGCGGGACAATGACGTTTTGCAGGAAATTTTGCTTAGTAAATATTTGCCCCATCTACCCAAAAACGAGCAACGCTATTTGAATAAAGTTCTCAAATATCTACAAAAGGAACGCAAACACGCTTTTAAAGCAACCTATAAGCTATTGACCCACGACAAATTTTCCCGATTTAAACAGCACTGGCAAGGGTGGCTAGACCAACCCCAAATTACTGTCCTCGGGAGCCTGGCGATCGCCGATGTCTTACCGGACTTACTGTTGCCCCAACTGGCGGAATTTTTCCTTCACCCCGGTTGGTTGGTTGGTACGGAAATTGTCCCTGATCCCCATGGCACAGCCCAACAACGTCGTTGTATTCAACTGAGCCCGTCGGCTATTGAAATCCTATTGGATGGGGAAGAATTAGTTCTGCACGATCTCCGCAAGCAAGCAAAGCGTACCCGTTACCAGATGGAGCTATTCAGTGACTACTACGGCCAGGAATATCAAGAATTGTTAGCCAAAGTGAAAATGACCCAGGAAATCTTGGGTAGCCTACAGGACAGTTTCGTCTTGAGGGCCATGGTGGAGCAATACCTTGATGTGGATCTAAAAAAACTTTGTCCCCAATGGAATGCCATTTTCCACGGCGATCGCCTGGGATATTGGGACCAATGGCAACCAATCCAGAACCAGTTTATTGATCCTGGGCACCGTCAGCAATGTCGTCAACTGGTGCAAAACCCTACTGGCAACAGCAACGGAAAAATGGCTCGGGGCGGATTTGAACCGCCGACCTTGGGCTTATGAGTCCCCTGCTCTAACCAACTGAGCTACCAAGCCTTGTCTGTTTCTTCAACGGACAGTTAACAATCATACACTAAATTCACAGCATGGCAAAATAATTTTTATGGGCTGTCGGGTACGGTGGCCAAAAGTTCGGGGGTGAGGGACACTTGGCTGAAATATTGTTTTTGGAATTGTTCTTCTGCAATTAAAGTTTCAATTTGCCGGACCAAAGCTTTCGGCCAGGCACTGCCGGGGGTTAACGCTGGGCTGTGCTCTTTGATCAGAATCAGAATTTGACTAGCTAAGCCATGGCTAAAATCCCATTGTTTTTGCAAGCTGAGGGGAGAAAGTTCGGCTGTTTTTCGTCCATGCCATTGTTCTTCTAGCTGGGCCACTAGGGCAGTGGGACATTGGGGTAAAAAATGATAAGCCAACACTAGGGGGTGCTGGGCGGCGATCGCCTGTTGGTAGGCCCGGCGTAATTCTGACCAACTACTGGGACAGGTGCGGAGAACATGACCTTGGAGAGAAAGACCATGGTCTGGGCAATGGGGGGAACGGCGGTCAATTAAATTAGCACTAGTTTGGCTAGGGGTAATCCCTTGGGCTTGATGTAAACGAAAATCGATCAGACGCACTTCATAACGCCGATCATAGGTGTTAAAGTCCAATTCCACCACTAAATCTAACGGTTCATTTTGGGGCAGTTCATCGGGATGGTGACCCCACCAAACCCCAGGGCATTGAATGACTTGACCATCGCCATCGGTTTGAGGTGGATATTCCGTCAGCCAAAAATTAGTTTTGAGATAGGACACCTTATTGCCGGTGCGGTCTTTGATGTTGCGAAAGCTGGGCCGCTCGACTTGTACTTTTTCTAGTAGTAGTTGGGGGGCAGGGTTGCCCATGCCATAGGGTTCCAGCAAATTAAATTCCCGGAATAGGTCCTGTCCTAAATCTGCCACTGTGACCTGGAGGTCCACTGACAAAATGGGATCTAAACTAATTTGGGCTCCGTAACTTTGCCAAAACTGTTGATTAACTGCTTCCGTGAACAACGACAATTTATCCAAAGGTAAGCTCAAGCCAGCGGCAAAGGGATGACCCCCAAAGCCCAACATTAAATGTCGTTGACTGTGCAGTAGGGCATAGAGGTCAATGTTGGCTACAGAACGGGCTGAACCTTTGGCAATTTCCCCATCTTGGGTATTGAGCAAAATGGCCGGACGGCCACAGGTTTGGGCAACATGGCTGGCGGCTAGGCCTAAAACCCCCGTGGGCCATTGGGGATCGGTGAGTACTACTACCCCGGTGGTGGACAGGTCAATATTTTGGAGCCGTTGGTCAATTTCGATGATGACGGATTTCTGCAGTCCCTTGCGTCTACTGTTGAGGGTTTCCGTTTCCGCGGCCAATTGATTGCAAATTTGTGGATCTCCGCTGGTGAGCAATTCCACCCCAAAGCTAGCATCCCCTTTAATGCGACTAATGGCGTTGATGCGGGGGCCAATGCCAAAACCGATATCTGTCGGCCGATCGCCGTTACGGTTACAAAGGTTAAGCAAAGCATGGATGCCAGGACGGGTGGCAGTGGCGGGATCTTTTTGGGTACGGAGTTGGGCAATACCCCGCTGGGCCAGGTAACGACAATCCCCCTTCAGAGTGACTAAATCGGCAATTAAACCGATCGCCACTAAATCCAGCAACTTTTCCAAAGGTTGTCGGGGCACTGTCGGGTAATGGTCATAAAGGGCCTCCACCAGCTTAAAAGCCACTGCTACCCCGGAAAGATTAAACAGGGGATGGTCATCGGCAAAGTAACGGGGGTTAATAATTGCCACCACTTCCGGGCGATCATCTGGCAATGTGTGGTGATCAGTGACAATCACATCCATGGCCAATTCCCGGGCATAGAGAATTTCTGCCAAGTTGGTGCTGCCGGTGTCACAGGTGACAATCAGCTTGGTGCCCTGGGCCGCTAAACGTTCTAGACCCGGTCGATTGAGGCCGTGGGATTCCCGTAAACGATTCGGAATGGTGTAACTCAACTGGTCACCCTGGGGGAAAAACTGTCCCAATCCTTCCCATAACACTGCAGTGGAAGTAATGCCATCGGCATCAAAATCCCCCCAGATAGTTATCTTTTCCCCCTGTTCCATGGCCTGCCCCAACCGTTGCACAGCCCATTTCATTTCCTGGCCAAATTCCCAGGCACTGGTGGGAGTGTAATGCTCCGGTGTTACAAACCCGGCCAACTGATCCGCCGCTTGAATACCCCTTTGCCATAGCAATTGGGCCGCAAATTTGCCGCTGGATTGGTCACAATGGCGACGTACCTGTTCGACAAAAATGGCGGGGGGAGTAACAGGGGGAATTAATTGCCAACGAAATTGGGCCATGGTCAAAGAATTAAAAGTAGATTCTATGCTAACTTTTCCCCCTACTCGGCAGTATGGCGGCTATCTACCCCAGCAGCAATTTCCGTCAGGCTAGCTCGATATTGGGGAAATTGACCCATGAGTTGTTCCAGTCGACGGCTATCAAAATCCTCCAATGCTTGGATAATGCCCTGGCCATAGGCCTCTAAATTGTCCCAGCCATATTCCGTCCCCCAGCTTGCAAGGCGATCGCCAAAGTTTCTTAATTGTCGGGAAACAAGGGTATGGCGTAAAGTGCTCCAAACGTTAGTTTCTTCCTGTGCCAGCAAAGAAATTAATTGTTGCCGTCGAGCTTGATCCATTAGGGGCAATGCCATGGGGGAGTACTGACCAGATCCGCTTTGGTTAATCGAGCGTTTGTCTTTAGGGGCCATGTCCCCAGCCCTAGCCGACAAAAATCTCTCCGTTGCATTGTTGGAGGCGATCGCCCCAAGGTGACCATCGGAATGAACTCCATGGCCAGGGGAAAGACCGGACTCGGGTAAATTTTCCACCAAGCGCACTGCCGGGAAACGCAAAATGAAGGTACTCCCCTCCCCAGGTCGACTAAAGAGACTAATTTCTCCCCCCAACAATGAGGTTAAACGTTTGGTGATGGTCAGCCCTAAACCTGTGCCCCCATATTTGCGGGTGCTCTGTCCTTGACTTTGGGTGAAAACATCAAAAATCCTCGCTTGGTCTTCTGGGGCAATGCCAATGCCCGTGTCAGTAACTTCAATGGCTAGGGAAATGTAGGTGCCCTGGGAGCGGGATCGAATGTCTTCCACACCGATATAAATGAAAACCTGTCCCTCCTCGGTAAACTTAAGGGCGTTACCCACCAAATTAAATAAAATTTGTCGTAGGCGTACCGCATCAAAATAAATGGCTTGGCTTAAGGTTTCATCCACTTGAATAGTTAACAGCAAGCCTTTATTTTCAGCTTTGTAATCAAAAATTTGTTTGATTTCTCTAACAATTATCCTTAAATCTACTGGCTCCAAATTAATTACTAATTTACCCGCTTCAATTTTAGAAATATCTAAGATGTCATCGATAAGTGCTAACAAAATCTTACTACTAGAGCCAATGGCATTGAGGTAATTTTTTGTTTGGGACAAACTAAGATCTTTTTGTAAAAGTAAATCGCAAAATCCCAAAATAGCATTCATTGGTGTCCGGATTTCGTGGCTAATATTAGCTAAAAATTCACTTTTAATACCGCTGGCTAATTCAGCATTTTCCTTTGCTTCCCTCAGCTTAACTTCAATGCGCTGGCGTTCTTCAATTTCCCCCGCCAGTTGCTTATTAATCATAATTAAAGTATTGGTTCTTTCTGCCACTCTCACTTCCAAATTATCCCTGGCCTGCTTGATGGTTTTAAACTGATTTTGTAAAGTGATCAGCATTTCATTAAAGTTTTCATTGAGGGTAATCACTTCGCTCACTTCACTGTGCAGGGCAATGGGGGTTAAGCCTTGGTATTGTAATTTAGCGGGAATGTCGGTGGTAATTTTAGCTAAAGTTAACAATGGATTAGCTACTCGCTTACTAACACTAATGGCAATCACTAAACCCACCAGGCTTAAAAATAACAATAACCCAAGCTTTTGTACTGATTGAATCTGCAGTTTCTCGATACTTTGCCGCGCAGGCAAGCCAATTACTAATTGCCAATCATTAATTTTATCCAAGGATAAAATATGGTAGTAATAGGAGTTGCGCCAACGGAGAGTAGGATTAGCCGGTTTATCGGGATACCAATGGTAGGTTGATGGATTCAAATCTCTGGGATTACCCCCTTGAAAAGGCTGATAAGATTCCAAAGGTAATAGATCATCAATGGTGCTGGCTATGACCTGATTTTGGCCATTGATGAGAGTAATATTTAATTCCTTGGTAACCCTATCTGCATATAACAGTTCTTTTGTTTTAGCCAGGTTTAAGGAGGCATTAACAAATCCCTCTAAGCTATTTTTGACCACTAGTGGGATGGTGATAGCAATATGGGGATTGATGTTAACATTGGTGCGGTGTAGTGGAGATATTTGTATTTTGGGAGGACTGGAAAAACCAGTCATTTTTTCTGCCTGAATCAGTCCTAAGCGTGATTCTCCCACTTCATTCAACTCTGGTGAACTAGCAATAATTTTCCCCTGGCGATCGCCAACATAGATATTACTAAAGCCAGCAAAAGCCGTTTGCATGGTCTGGGTCATGAGGTTAAGAGCTGGTAATTGCGCCCCATTACCCTGATTAATTTCTGCTACTAAAGGTGAGATTTCGGTGGCAAAAACTTCTGCCCCTTCTAGATGACTTTGGTACCAATCTTCAACGGAATTTTTAATGGGGATGGATAAAGCAGTTAATTCTTGGACAGTTTGCTTTTCCATTTGTAAAAAAGCTTCTTGACCATTAAAAACGGTAATAAATAGGAGGGGAAAAAAGATAAATGCCACCAACAAATTAAACAAGGTTTGCTCAAAGGATATTTTTTTCCAAGCAAAAAAAGCTGGCCCTTTTAAGGGAGAAAGATTTTGCTTTGGCAAACCAAACCCAGTGATCAAAAAACTGGCAATTAAGCTATTAAAAATGCCATTGGCAGCCTGTTTAAGGGTAATTAAACCGGTGGTAACCGGGGTCATGTCTAAACCCCAACGGTAAAAAATATAAACCAAGGGCATGCCAATTAACAGCCAAAAGAGACTGTTAATTAAGACTAAATTTGTCTGCCGACGGCGCAACATCAAGCCCACCACTAGGGCTTCAAGCATGATTATTAATATCCCGTAACCATGGCGCCAAATGATCAGGGTGTGACTGCCGGCGATCGCCGCACTAACTAAGCCCCAGGGCAAGCCATAGTAAACGAGCACCAGTAAAGTGGCAATGCTACCAAAAAGAAAATCAACGCCGAAAAATATATGTAGTTTAAAATAGTTTCCTCCATAACCCGCCAGTAAAAGGCAGGGCAAAAGCCAGTATTTTTGTAGGAGATTAGGAAATTTGCCCATGGGAAACCTAAGCTGAAATTAGGGGATAGAGGGGGCGCGTCGATAAAGAATCACCTCATTCTCTTGATATTCTGGCGTAAAAGCTGAATCCTGACTCACCTGTTGGGCTAGGGCTTCCACCGTGCCCTGGGAATTTTCCCAACCGGCGTAGTTGGTTTGCAATAACACCGCATCAAAACGGTTTAGATCGAAGGGAGCTTCCGCTTCAATGGCTAATTCTAGGTCGGGTCGATGGCTCAAGTGGGCCGCCAGGTGGGGGGAAGTCAAAACCCGATCGCCTGGTTGCACCAAGGATACTGCTGTTTGTAGGTTAGCCAACTGCCCCCAATGGTGCCAATATCTGCCGAAAAAGTAGGTGTATTTCCCCAAAGCTAAAAAGGCGATCGCTGTCCAGAGAATAATCCAGCGGGGCTTTTTTAGCCAACTACTGCCCTGATACCAATGGGTCATCACCACCAGGAGTAAAAAGGGCAAAATTGGCAACGAATATTGATGAATTAAATCCTTTTGGGGCAGATAGTCGGTGACTAAGTTAACAAATAGGGCAGGAATTGCCGGGATAGCCATGGCCCAGGCTTTACCCCAAATGCCCCAAATAATCGGCGCAGTTAATAGCACTAAATAAAATAAGTTATCCAGCGTCAATAACATTCCTAAAACGATTTGGGGTTTAAGAATTAAATTTAAAATAATTTCTGTAACGGAATCCCCAAGAAAGCTATAGCGTCCCACCGCCGCCGCCTCTTCGCCACTAAAGGCCGGAATAATACCTTTGGTGGTAATAATAAACCAAGCAATTCCCGCCACCGTGGTAATGAGTCCCATTAACCTTTTTCTTTCCCAAATTAGCAACCAAATACCTAGCATAAATACCGTGAGGGAAAGCACTGCTTTGCTAGCCAAAATTATGATTAAACTAATTAAGAAAATTCCCCATTTATTGGCCCTGGCGCTCCACACTGCCCAGAGCAAACCAGGTACAGCTATGACTTCAGTGTGAAAATCAAATAAATTGATATTAAAAATCAGGGGATATAGGCCATAAACCAAGGCCATGGTTAAACTTTCTTTTTCCCCTAGTCCCGTTTGTTTTGCCAATTGCCAAGTGGGCCAAGCTCCTATGGCCAAGGCGATCGCCTGGATGAAAAATAACCAATAAACGGAGGGATAAATTTTGTAAAAAATTGCGATGGGATAAACCAAAAAAGCGGCGTGGTCCCCCAAAATATGAAAGCCCCGAAAGGAAACCCTGGGATATTCCCCCTGACTGATGAGATAAATAGCCTGGTCGAAAAACCCCAAATCCAGGGCAGTGGATTGGAATAGCCAATGGCGCACCGTGGCACAGATGAAGAGAATAACTGCACCGATCGCCATCCCGATCAATAAAGAACGGGGGGGCAAAAATCCTCCAGGCTTGCTCTGGCTTACTTCCATGGTGATTCAACTGGGACTAAAAATGGGGCAAAATTTGCCAAAACTCTTCCAACATTAGCAAACCAAGGGCGTTCTGTTGCTTTAATGGGGAAGGCTGGGGGGATTAAGTGCCATGGCAAACTGGGCAAACCCAACTCTTGAAGCCCCTTGCGGTGCTCAGGCTAGGATGGAAAGTAATCAGCGATGAATTTTGGAACAGGTTAAGTATCCATGGCCGAGGTTATATGTTTTGGAGAAATGCTCTTTGACTGTTTAGCAGATCAGTTGGGAATACCCTTGGAGCAGGTTAAATCCTGGACTAACTATGCCGGTGGTGCTCCTGCCAATGTGGCCTGTGCTTTGGTTAAACAGGGGATTAACACCGCTTTCATTGGTCGTTTGGGGGCAGACAGGGCGGGACAAGAGTTAAAAAGTGTTCTAAAACAATGCCAAGTTAACGTTGATGGAGTGCAAATTGATCCCCATCGACCCACCCGTTTAGTTTATGTAACCAGGACAGGGGAAGGCGATCGCTATTTTGCTGGGTTTGGGGAATATCACACCGGGGATTTTGCCGACACAGCGGTGCAGTGGGAAGCCATTCCTGAATCTTTATTCACCTCAGCCCAATATCTGGTGATGGGTACCATTGCCCTGGCCTATCCCCACAGTCGGACTGCGACGAAGCAGTTAGTGGCGTTGGCAACAAAACACCAGGTCAAGATCTTTTTAGATGTCAATTGGCGATCGGTTTTTTGGGACGATGAAGCGCAAGCCAAGGAACTTATTCCCACTCTGATTACCCACGCCCAAATTTTGAAATGTACCGACGAGGAAGCGGTCTGGTTGTTTGGCTATCAAGATCCGGTTACCATCCACAACAAATTTCCCCATCTCCAGGGGGTATTGGTCACCGCCGGGGACAAGGGTTGCGCCTATTCCCTCGGCAAAAACTATGGAGAAGTCCCTGCTTTTAAGGTCAATGTGCGGGATACCACTGGGGCGGGAGACAGTTTTGTGGCAGGATTTTTAGCCCAAGCCCTAACCCACGGGGATAAATTATTCACAGATGCTCACCTCGGTTGCCAGGCCGTGACCTATGCCAGTGCCATGGGGGCTTTCACCACCCTCCATCCCGGGGCGATCGCCCGTTAATGTCATTAATGTAAAAAAATGCCGCCTTCATACTGGTATTGGTATAACTGCAAATTGGAGCTTCGATTAAACAAGTTGCCACTGACATTTGCTGAATGGGAGCTAATTCTATTTAGTCTGAGTAAGTACGGCTCCTGCAACCTTGTTTAATAATGTGTCGGCCATAACCCTTTTACAGACAAGTGAAATTCTCTGTACAAGAGTGAAAGCTCCAACAACAAATCTCTACTCGTAGGAGAAACTAATTCATTGGCAGTCCAACACTAACAGCTAACCGATCAACATCAAAAAAAGTATAGAATACGGTAAAAAATACGATTGTTGACCGTAAATTTTTAGCATTTTCCCTAGTGACAATGAATACACCGCCATTGCAGCAAACCACAGAAAAACGCAAACCAAGGCTTAATTCCCCATTTAAGTCCCTAATGCGAATCCATTGGTGGATGGCCCTTGCTTATTTGATTGTCTTTTGTACTGGTATCTTGATGGTTAACCTAGAAAGGGGACAATTTTTACGCAGTGAACTATACGACTTCCACAAATCCATCGGCATATTAACCATGGCATTATTGACCTGGCGAATTTTCACCTTATTCCAGGTCTGGTGGCGTAAATATACCAAACGTACCCCAAAACTATCCCCAGCTTGGTGGCGTAACTTTACCCTCCACCTGAGCTTATATTTATTTATGGGAGTAGTGCCAATTTCCGGATTTCTGTTGTCCAATTCCTTTAAAGCAAATAATGTGAGATTTTTCTCCATTACCTTGCCCGATATTTTCCCCGAAAATGAAGCCATGGTAGAAATCGGACGTAATGCCCATTTTTGGTTAGCCTACACATTCTTGCTTTTTATTTTCATACACATGTTAACTTACTGGAAAGTAATCAGAGCTAATTGGCGAAGATGGGTCAATTTTATCAACAGATTTCAACAGCAAACCTAATTTTTTATCAAGATCCATGGCGGGGGAAAACCCCCAGATTTATCCGTGGGGAGTGTCAAGACAAACCCAGTCAAGCAGGAAGCCCACGCCTTTAGCGGAGGGAGCACTCAACGACCGAGAAGATTTTCTATCCCCTCACAACCACCGGGGATAGTTTTTCTAGTTAATGTTCCCCCCCAAGCACAGCAATAGCACCTCTGCTCCTCGCTCATATTCTTGGTGTTACTGAAGTTGGCATTTTCCACCACTGCTCCCGTATACTCACCAGTTTCGTAATTGGGAATATGGTTGCGACTGCGGGGACTAGCCTTATCCCCAGTGCCATAAAATAGCCTAGTTCCCTTCAGATCCGCCCCATTAAGGTTGGCTTCGTAGAGCACCGCCCTGGATAGATTAGCCTTGACCAAATCCACTTGACTGAGGTTAGCCCGGATGAGGTAAATCTCACTCAGATCCACCCAGCGCAGATCCTGCCCCACCAAATCCGCCGCCACGAGCATCACTCCCAGGTTAATTACCCTTAGGCCGTGGATGCGGTCTTCTTGGTAGCCCCCCATGCCATCAAAAATAGGGCGACCGAGGTAATAGTCGCGCTTGAGGGGGGTGAGTAGGCGGGATTGGGAAAGAAAGCGGAGAATTTTTGCCTTACCTCCGGAATCCACACTGGCCAGAATAGCCGCCGTTCTTCCTTCAGCGAAGGCCCGTTCCTGGGGCCAATCTTCTAACATGCCCTGATCGCTCAAAGCTAAGTCTGAAATACCCTGAAAATAGGCATCAATGGTTTGTTGCTGGGTGATGCGATTTTGTTGAATAGTCAAATCCTTGGAAATGACATATTGTTGCCAAGCAACGTACACCGCCAGTACAGCGATCATAATTTGCCCCAGGGCCCCCACCCATTCTGCCCAGGAACCAAATTCGTCGTATTTGAATTGATTGAGCCAATACTTCACAGAACTGTAAAGGCCTAGATAGTGGGCTAGAGCTCCGCTTGCCAAGACAAAACCGAGCCCCCCCAAGAGGGAACGCCGCTCTTGAACGGTGAGGTAGTGCTGTATCCATGACTTGATGGTGGGGAGAATGACCTGGAGGGAAAACATCAGGGCCAGCACCGCTGAAGTAAACCCCAACCAGGGCCAGCGGAAAACTAACCCCAGGGCAATGCCCAGCACTGTCACCACCAGTAACCAGGGCATGGCCGGATCAACAGACTCTTGAAACACCCATTGGGGCAAAGAACGACGGGGCGGACTAGTTTCCCCCGGTCCTAGGGCTGGAGGCAAATCGGACAACTCATTGGGCATAGCCGAAACATTCAGGACAAGGGCAATTCCTAGGATTTTAATGGATACCAGCGGTGGTTATCCAAAGCGGCGATCGCCGTGAGTAGTTCCTTGGGCTGATGCACCAAAAAATCCGGCTCGTATTCCTGCAAAATGGCCGGCGGGCTGAATCCCCAAGCCACGGAAATCATCGTTAACCGACTTTTTTTGGCGGCGCTGATGTCCCTTGTTTCGTCCCCCACGTAAATCACTTCATCGGCCTTGAAATTATGCTCCTTCAACACCCGATTAATAATACGGTTTTTGCCAAATAAGGTGGTGCCTGCCTTAACAAACTCGAACATATGCTCTAAGTCGTTGTTGCGCAAAAATATCCGCACATTATCCCCCAAATTAGAAGTGACAATGCCGAGCACATAACCCTTTTGCTTGAGTAGGGCCAACACCTCTTTAACGTCCCCATAGGGCTTGAGGTCTTTGATTTCCTTGCCCAATTCCTTTTTAAACCGCTTCAGAATAAAGGGAATTTTAAAGGGGGAAACTTGGGAATATTTAATAATTTCAGCCGAACTTAATTGCTTGAGGCGAGCCAATTCCACCTGGTCCACCGCTGGATAGCCAAACTCGTCCGCCAAACGATTGACAATGGCAAAAAAGGCATCGTGGGTATCGGCAATGGTACCGTCAAAATCGAACAATACAGCTTTAATGGCCATGGTGAGGAGGGTGGGCCAACTATTTGGTCAGTCCTTCATTGTAGATTAGCCTGGGCGTTCCGCCGTAACATGGCTGGTTTTATGCGCCTCAGGGCCGACGCGGTGAACTGTTGTTGCCAATCCGCCTCAGTAATATTAGCCAAAGCCCCTAACTCTGGGTTGAGATTGCCTTCGTAGGGATGAAAATCTTCCACATCCGTAGGTTGGGCAAAACGCTCATTCCAGGGGCACACATCTTGGCAAATGTCGCATCCCGCCACCCAACCTTGCAAATTGTTGGCGATCGCCGTTGGTAGGGTTTCTGCCCGATTTTCAATGGTGTGGTAGGCAATGCACTTATTACTGTCCACCACAAAGGGAGCCACAATGGCCTGGGTGGGACAGGCCTCTAGGCAACGGGTACAAGTACCGCAATGTTGACTGTGGGGGCGATCGCCGTTGAGAGGTAAGTTGGTGACAATTTCCCCTAAAAATAACCAACTACCGTAATCCCTACTAATCAAATTGCCGTTTTTGCCCACCCAACCAAGGCCGGCCCGTTCGGCCCAGGCTTTGTCTTGAATGGGGCCTGTATCGACGTAATAACGGCTCTGTAAATCCGGCACCTGTTGTTCCAGCCACAAATTAAGAGCTTTGAGTTTTTTAGTTAAGACCCGATGGTAATCCCGTCCCCAGGCATAGCGGGAAATTTTACCAATCCCAGGCTGATCACTGCGGCGGTGGGGAGTGTAATAATTTAGGGCCACCGCAATTACTGACTGGGCCGACGGTAAAAGCTCTCTCACGTTTTGGCGTTTGGGGTTATCCATCCAAGCCATATCGGCGTTATAACCCAGGGCAATCCAGCTTTGTAGCCTTTGGACTGCCTGATCGGTCTCCGTTGCCAAAACGTCAGCAATGCCCACCTGATGGAAACCGATCGCCAATGCTTGGGCTTTAATGCGTTCCTCTAGGAGAGATTGGGACAAGGGCAAAGGAAAAAATGAAGTTTTGGAGCTAAAACTTAGCTGTATTAACTGCTAACACACTGACTGATCTAATTACTTAGTTGCCGTCAAAGGAGCCATGGCCCGCATTAAACTAGCCATTTCCAACGCATTCATGGCATAGCCCCAACCGTGGTTGCTCTTAATGCCTGCCCGTTCTAGAGCTTGTTGCATGGTGTCTGTGGTTAAAATACCAAAAATCACCGGCACCCCAGTCTGGCTGGCGATCGCCGCAATGCCCTTGGCCGCCTCTCCGGCCACAAAATCGAAATGGGGAGTCTGCCCCCGGATCACCGCCCCTAGGCAAATAATCGCATCGTACTGCCCCGATACTGCCAACTTACGGGTCACCAACGGTACTTCAAAGCTACCGGGCACCCAAATATAATCCACCTGGGTACCAGCGGGGTCCACATCAATGCCATGGCGTTTGAGGCAATCTTGGCAACCGGAAAGTAATTTTTCCGTCACCAGGTCATTGAAACGGGCAATTACAAGGGCAAAACGAAATGGCCGGGCCGGAGGAGTAAACGACCCTTCATAAACTGTCATGGTGTAGTTCCCTAGATCGGGTTAACGCTGAATCAAACTTTGCGGGGGCTATTCCCCACAGCCTGGGTTCATCAATAGCCAGGCCATGGGAAAAAATTACCGGGATAGGGCGATCGCCGCCCCTAGACGACCAGGAAGTTCAACAGGGCCACCACAATTACCAAAATGGCCCAAATGCCGGAACCTAAATACAGCAAAGGCTTAGAACGGTCCCAGTTCTGGGGAGAAGCATAGGCCACCGGCACTCCCACCACCATCACAAAAGAAAAAAGCACCAGGGCCGCCAACGCAATCTGAAAAACAATGGACATTTTAGAGTTTCTCCTTATAAATTAAGCAAGACTGTCCCCGGCTGAAACCCTCGACAGTCGCTGATATGGGCAAATATTATCGTTGAATCTTTCCCTATGTAAGCTACCAAAATATGTGCCCTGAGGGAAGCACATAGCCAGATTACCCAGGGGCGATCGCCCAGAGACCTTGTCCAAGGTTTTTCTATGATCAACAAACTGAGGTCAGATAAAATTTATCCTCAGGGAGTATAGCCGATTCAGTGGAAACCAGACCATGCCTTAGCCATTAAGATGGGCAGCGAGAGACTCGAACTCTCACGACCGAAGTCGCCACATTTTGAGTGTGGTGCGTCTACCAATTCCGCCAGCCGCCCTTATTTTCTTCGGTCTTCAGATTATACGCATTTTTGCGCCCCTTGAGCAAGTTTTGATAGGTTTGGGAATCACTCCAGCGATCAATTTCCCTGGCCCGGAGTACCGGCACCGGATGGGTCAGGTTCTGGGTTTGTAAATTCCTCAGCATTGCTCCCATTTCATCTTCCCCCAGGCGATCGTATTCCCTGGCTTGGTCAATGAAAGCATCTAAATTTAACAGGGGAGCCAATTGGGGGGAACCGCCGGCCAACTTCATCAATACTGACATCACCACCTTGGGATCCTGCACCGCCAACAGGGCCGCCCGGTCACAGCTAAATTCAGCACAGCGCACCCACTCCAACATTTGGGACTGGAGGGATTGGGTTAACACCGCCCCCCAGTTGGGGATTAGCCCCGCCGCCAGCACCATAATATTAGCCAGGGTCAGATATACCCCATGCTCACATTTAAGGTGTCCCAACTCATGGGCCATTACCGCTTGGATTTCCGCCGGAGTCAACATATCCACTAGGGAAGTGTGCATCACCATAAAAGGCTTTTTACCCCGCATGGCAAAAGTGTAGGCATTGGGTTGGGGGTTTTGTTGGATGTAGAGTTCCGGTGCTTCCAGGTCGAGAATTTTACAGGCATCCAAAAGCAGTTGGTGGAGATGGGGCAATTGTTGTTCCCCCACCCGGACACTGGCGGCTAAATTATTGAGGGCAAAAAACTGTTCCGCCACGGAACCTAGCAATCCCCGCAGCATCAGGTCTAGGCCGGGAATCTGTTTCAAATTGGTGGTGGCCATTTGATCCAAAGGATGGCGAAAATGGTCTGCCTTTAATCCCACCAGAGGAATGGAGTTGCTGATAAATTCTGACATTTTTAAAATCTGGCCTAACTTCACTGTTCAAATTCTATTGTTTTCTGAACGGGAGAGCATTGCGGCAGCAGCCATTAACCAGGAGTCCAAGGCAACATCCAAGACAGGATTTGACAGTGACCATCCCGCCCCAAGTTTAGGCAAAACTGGATCAAAGTCCCCTAGTATTGCCAGAGCTTCAGCGGATCCATTTGGAAGGCAGATAAAACTTTACCAACAGGCCCTAAGACCAAAGTCCCCAGGCGATCGCCAAGGTTTCAAGCTGGTCTAAACGGGGTGAGCAAAATTGTTCTTACTGGCGGAAGGCTTGCCCCCTTTGTCCAACTCGTACTGTATAATTGAGAGTCTGTATCCTGGCTTGTACGGTAAGTAACAGGAGGCACGCATATTCACTAAACGGAGACTAAGGGATTAGGACTTAAAACTTACATGGTCAGTCAAACTTCTACAGCAACTATTGGATTCACTCTCGAGGACTTTGCCGCCCTTCTTGACAAGTACGATTATCATTTCAGTCCTGGGGACATTGTCGCTGGGACAGTATTTAGCATGGAGTCCCGGGGGGCTCTGATTGACATTGGGGCAAAAACCGCCGCCTATATTCCCATTCAGGAAATGTCGATCAACCGTGTGGATGACCCTGAAGAGGTACTCCAGCCCAACGAAACCCGGGAATTTTTCATTCTGACCGATGAAAACGAAGACGGTCAACTCACCCTTTCCATCCGCCGGATTGAGTATATGCGGGCTTGGGAAAGGGTCAGACAACTCCAAGCAGAAGACGCCACGGTGCGCTCCAATGTTTTCGCCACAAATCGTGGTGGTGCTTTAGTCAGAATTGAAGGACTGCGGGGCTTTATTCCCGGCTCCCACATCAGTGCCCGGGAAGCGAAAGAGGATCTAGTAGGGGAAGACCTACCCCTGAAGTTTTTAGAAGTGGACGAAGAGCGTAATCGTCTAGTGCTCAGCCATCGTCGGGCCCTAGTAGAGCGGAAGATGAACGGCTTGGAAGTGGCCCAGGTAGTGGTGGGTTCCGTCCGGGGCATCAAACCCTACGGTGCTTTCATCGACATCGGTGGTGTCAGCGGTCTGTTGCACATTTCTGAGATTTCCCACGACCACATTGATACCCCCCACAGCGTCTTTAATGTCAATGATGAAATCAAGGTGATGATCATTGACCTGGATGCGGAACGGGGTCGTATTTCCCTTTCCACCAAGCAGTTGGAGCCGGAACCTGGTGCCATGCTAAAAGACCGGGATTTGGTCAACGAAAAAGCCGACGAAATGGCCGAAATTTTCCGGCAGAAACGTTTGGCGGAAGCCCAAGGCATTCCCTATGAGCCCCCGGCCTCCGTTGATGACACTGACACCAACGATGAGGAAGATGAGTCCCTGGCTGTCAGCGCTGTGGATGAGTAATTAATTTAGCTGATATTTCAGTAGTCAGTGGAAATTCAATGATTTCCTGCCTATCAATCAATAACCCTGAGCTATTCCTGGCCCAGGGCTTTTTGTTGAGCCTCCGCCAGTCCTAAGGACGTTCTGCATCCCCATTAGCCCAACGTCCTTTCCCAGTCCTTAACGGCGGAACATGATACAGGACAAATCAAGCCCTTGAAAATTGTCCTTAACTCTGGAACGGGGGATTCCGCCTATTGTCAAACTGTCAGACAAGGTAGTAAAGGTCGCAAGGTTTCTACTGCGTTGCTGGTTGCTGGATGGGAAGCTACGACCTCATCTCAAGCGGATCGGAGTAGTTCATCCTTTGCATTTATTGCTCTTCCATCTTCCCTTTTCTGATAGAGGAGCGATAAGTAAAGTGCCCTTGATATAAGCTTTTTGGCAAGTCCCATTGTATTGTTCTTGTTTCAAGTGACCCTACTAAACTGCCAAGGGGAGGGTAAACCAAAAATGGGACCCTTGCCCCGGACTGCTAGTAACACCAATGTGGCCACCATGGGCTTCCACAATTTGGCGGGACTGATAACAACCAAGGCCAATACCGGTCAATCTTTGGTTATGGCGGTTGCGTAAATAGAGCCGGAAAAGATGCTCACATTGGTCTTTGGCCATGCCTTTACCGTTATCACTGAGGGTAAAACGCACCATATTGCCCTCCGGTTGGGCCGCTAGGGTGAGGACAATGCCGGGGGGATTGTGGTTGAGGGCGTTACCCAAAAGGTTGTCGAATACCTGCTTGATGTAATGGGGGTCTCCCTGGAGAGGAGGCAAGGTCTCGTCACATTTTAGGTTGAGATTTACCTGATGTTGCTCACATGCCGATCGCCATTGTCGGCAAATTTGTTGCAAAAAAGGCTGGAGTTGTAGGGCTTGGGGGGCAAGATGGAGGGGGCGACATTCAGCAGTTTGTTCTTCACAGAGGGCATTGAGGAGGGTTAATTGGCGATCGCCACTGCGGATCAGACTATCGAGGAGATGGCGGGGCAGAATTAAGGTTTCCCCCTCTGTGGTGGATAAATTTTTTAGCACCATCAGTAAACCCATCACCGAAGTGCGTAGATCATGGGAAATGGCCTGGACAAAGAGAGCTTTCATTTGCTGGAGATCCTGTAACTCCACCATCTTGTCCTCTAGCTGGGCAGTGCGTTCCCCCACTTGCTGTTCTAAACTGGCATTCAAGGTTTGTACCCGTTGGTAAAGTTGGGCCTGCTGAATGGCGATCGCCACTTGGGTGGCCAATTGTTCCAGTAAGCGCACCTCGGCCTTTTGCCAATGGCGGGGCTGTTGACAGTGATGTACCACAATCATGCCTAACCTGCCGTCCACCGTAGCGAGGGGAATGGCCAGCAAGCTTTTCACCTGATAACGAAAAAAACTACGCCGCAGTGGGTCTCCCTTGGGTAATTGGTCGGGATGATGGATCACCATGGCCTGGGCAGGAATGGTTTTAATGATCATTTCCTCTGGCTTTTGGGAAGCCGCCACCTGGGTATTGATGGGGGCAATATAAGCTGGACTAGAGGACTCGGCCACCACGGCCAACGGATTATTTCCCTGCAAGAGAGCGATATAAACCCGGTCGGTTTGCAACAAATGGCGCACTTCCGTCACCGTGGTTTGGAAAATGGTACCTAAATGCAACGACTGCCGCACCCGTAGGGCCACCTCCGCCAACAACCGTTCCCGTTCCCAGCTACCTCGTAATTGTTCTTCGGTGCGACGCCTTTCCCTCACCGCCACCGACAGCAATAAACTGGTCGTGCCCAAAACCAAAAAGAACATCTGCAGGAGAATCATCGCCCCGCTTTGGTCGGCACTTTGAACGCTGAAGGATCCATTGCCCTGCACCGTAGCGGCGATCGCCAACAGGGCCAAACCTGAAGTAGATAGGATTCCCCCCCAAACCGGAAAACGAATGCTGGCCCAAACCACAATGGGAAAAGGTAAATACTCCAACCACTGGGTATAGATAGCGCCCCGATCCGCCAGGGGAATAAGGTCATCCCCAGCAAAAATCAACCAGGCTAACATCAACAAAAGGCCAGCACAGACCAGGGCCTCCAACCATCGCAGCCGGTCAATGTGGGTTGACCAAGGCCATGTCCAGCGGCCATATCTAAGCTTGAACAACAGGGGAGTGGCCAGCAAAATGCCGGTGGCACTGCCCAACCAGGCCAAAGCCCCTGTCCACCAAATGCGACTATCCCCCTGCCAGAGGGATAACAACAGCGCGGCGATCGCCGTTACAGTGGCCCCCAGCCCCACCCCTGCCAGCAAAAAGACCATGCCATCCTGGAGCCGTTGACCCTGGGGGGAAAACTCCAACATCTTTAGTCCGCGACCGGCCAGCAGCACCACTGCCGTGCTAATCATCCCTAGGGCCAATGCCAGGGGGGGATCTCCTAGTACTATCATGGGGGCAATGATCAACCCCGAGGCCAGGGCCATAATGTTGGTGCCCTGCCACCACAGCGCTAGGGCCAGGCCTTGCCCCAAGCCCAAACTAAGCCATTGTTGCCCCCGGCCTAACATTCCGTAGGCTAATGCCGTGCACAGGCCCAGGGCGATCGCCAATGCCAAAGACGGCAAAGTGTTGACCAGCCTCCGGCGTAGGGACTTGGGTAAGTAGATCAGCATCAACGAAAAATCTGACAATGGGCGACGGGGCACACTGTTTTATTTAATATGGTCAATATTCTTTCCCCCCCATGGGGATAATGAGATAGTGGGCAAATCCGCTTTCTGCATCGGCGCCCTTACCGTGATAGTAATCACCGATAAAGTACAAAGAATTGCTAAGCACTGAAGATTACTATCTAAACTTTGCCTAAACTGGAATGGATTTTACTTCCCCCCATAGGGTGAAAATCGAGCCTTGCCTGCCTATGAAAATTTTGATCGTTGAAGATGATCCATTGATGCAATTAGGTTTGGAGCAAGCCTTGGGGGCCCATGAGCGCTTTGAAATTATTGGTCGGGTAGATAATGGCTATGGCGCGGTGCAACAGGCGGCGGCCCTCAACCCAGACTTGATCGTGATGGACATTGGTTTACCGGGGCTAGATGGGATTGAAGCCACCAAACAAATTAAGCAAACTTCCCCCCAAATCCATATTGTGGTGTTAACTTCCCACACTCTGCCCAACGAGATTATTGCTGCTTTATCCAGTGGGGCCGATGCCTATTGCGTGAAGGGGGCCACCTTGGAGCGCTTAATTTTGGCGATCGCCGCCGCCCAGGATGGAGCCACCTACCTAGACCCCCAAATCGCCCGGGTAGTGGTGGAAAATCTCAAACCGCCGGTGCCGGAAGGCCAAGCCGACGTGTCCAGCCTCTCGGAACGGGAAATTGACGTGTTGAAATTGATTGTGGAAGGAAAAAGTAACCAAGAAATTGCCCAAACTTTATATCTAAGCACCAACACAATTAAAACCCATGTACGAGGCATCATGAATAAATTGTCCGTCGATGACCGGGTGCAGGCCGCCGTCATTGCTCTGCGTTCCGGTTTGGTTTGATTGCAGAAAGGGCTATAATCCAAGGCGTTTACTTTACCCGTCCTAAACCATGGCCAAAGCAATCTGGAATGGGGTCGTCCTCGCTGACAGCGATCAATGTGAAGTGGTGGAAGGCAACTACTACTTTCCCCCCGACAGCATCCATCCCCAGTATTTTCAGCCCAGCAACACCAACACCGTTTGCGGTTGGAAAGGCACCGCTAGTTACTACACCGTAGTGGTGGACGGCCAAACGAATCCCGATGCGGCTTGGTATTACCCCGATCCCAAACCGAGAGCGGAAAACATTAAAGGCTACATTGCCTTTTGGCGGGGTGTGAAGGTTGAAGCCTAAGCCTAAATTGTTTTGCAGTTATTAGCCGTGATTTTCACTGCATAGCCATGCACAATGGCGAATTTGCTCTTTTGTATGCTCACCCGACTCAGTTTGTAATCGCCCAAGGCTCAGGAATTTAACTAACTACGATGGAATTAACTGGAAAAACAGCCCTGGTCACCGGGGGAGGCATAAGGGTTGGTCGGGCCTTAGTTATGGCCCTGGCCGAAGCAGGCTGTAACGTCTTTATTCACTACGGTAATTCCCAAGCAGGGGCCCTAGAAGTTCAGCAAGAGGTGGAGGCATTGGGCAGAAAAGCTTTTGCCTATTCTGCTGACTTGAGCGATGCCCAGGCGACCCAAACGGTTATTCCCAAAGCTCAGGAAGTGTTTGGTCAGGTGGATATTCTGATCAACAGTGCTTCAGTTTTTCCTCTGGAAGATAAATTCTTTCAGGTGGATCTCGACCTCTGGGAATGGATTTTTGCGGTTAACCTCCGGGCCCCCTTTCAGTTGTCCCAGGCCTTTGCCCAGCAGATATCCGGCGATCGCCAGGGGAAAATTATTAACATTAATGATGCCCGTATTCCCCGTCCCAGGCCAGACCATTTTGTTTACCGCCTCACCAAACGGGGTTTGTGGGATATGACGGAAATTTTAGCCCTGGAATTAGCCCCCAATATTACTGTTAATGGCCTCGCCCTCGGGCAGATTTTAGAAGCCCCGGAAGCACCAGACCCGGAACAGTTCATGCGAAATTATGCAGAGCGACGTATTCCTTTAAAAATGACTGGTAATCCTAAAGTAGTCACCGATGCGGCCTTATATTTACTGCAACAGGATTTCCTCAGTGGCACCACTATCCGTTTGGATGGGGCGGAATATTTGAAGTTTTAAGGAAGATTAATAAAGCTTAATAATTGGTAATTAATAATTCCTTCAGCTTGCCCCGTTTGTCTGCTCGACTGTTAATCATGCGGGCGGCACTGACTCTTTCAAGACGAAAATCTTGGTATAATTCCTCAAAAAAATTATCATTCTCATCTACATTTTTAGGATCAGAATTGCTCAACATGAGCTTAGCCTTCTTGTCACTAAGTTCACGAAAATAATTTGCCAATCTTAATTGTTCCTGATCGTTAAAATCTCCCTGAGCATAGGAGTTAAAGCTAGAGGTTTTGTTTAAAGGACGATAGGGGGGGTCAAAATAAACAAAAGTTGCAGAATCAATGAAATCATTGCTCGCCGTGAAATCGCCCAATCTGATTTCTGTTCTAGTAAGTAAGTTAGATACTAACTTAAGATTTTCAGCATCACAAATCTTAGGATTTTTATAATCCCCAAAAGGTACATTAAATTCTCCTTTGGAGTTAACTCGAAATAAACCGTTAAAACAGGTACGATTTAGAAACAGAAGTAAACCAGTCTGTTCTGTCCACAATTTACTAAGCTTCTCTAAATTTATTTCAGCAATATTCTGGTTAAATTTGAGCCTCTGCTGATAAAAGAAATTCTTTTGCTCATCTTTATCGAGACAATAATATTTCTGTTGTAATTTACTTAGAAAATCAACGAGATCATCAACATTTTGTTGAATAGTTTTATAGGTCAAAACTAGTTGTCGATTACAATCTGAAATAAAGAATTTTTCTATCTGGGAATAATGTTGAGCAACATAAAAATACAATGCTCCACCACCAATAAAAGGCTCAGCATATTTAGTCAACTGACCAGTGGTGATTTCCGGGGGAAAGAAATCAACCAATTGTTCAATTAGCCTCCCCTTACCTCCAGCCCATTTTAAGAATGGCTTGGCAATAGTTTGCTTAACTTTCACATTTTCTAATTGACTTCCTTGTCACTATTGCAGATTTTTTAAGGAACAACGGCCAAACGCTGGGTAACCAACACCATGCCCTCAGGAGTGACTAATAAAGCAGATAACCACTGGGGCTCCTTGCCGGCGATCGCCCTTTTGAATAAACCACCGGCCTGCAACAATTCTAATTTCACCTGGGAAGGATCAATATAGTTATTAGGGTCTATTTTTTGACTAAAGGCCGTGCCCGCCAGGAGGTCATCTCCAATCGGTTGGCGCAGGATAACATCGAAATCAAATTCTTGGCCCGCCTGCACTTGCTGAGGCAGATTGACATCCACTTCCGGTGGATTTTCTCCGGCGGTGAGGGTCATCTTTTCCGTCAACACTTCCTGGCGCACCAATTTGTTGTCCATAAAGGTTTGGCGGGAAGTAATTTCTCCATTCAATTGGGCGGTGCGACCCAGCCAAGGCCGTTCACCCTTGATGGTGGTCAAAGTTTCCACCACCACTGCTTGTCCATTCTGTTTCCAGCTTTTCAGCTCGGTGTTGTAGGTCAAATTGCCATAGGTTTCCCAGAGTTGTTGCAAGGTCGTTTCCATCTGGGCAAAGGTCAGACCGTCGCTGTTGCTAAATTCAGGGCTGTAAATTTCCCCCAGGCGATCGGTATCGTGTTGATTAGCTACCGCATCAAATTGTTCGATCAAAGCCCGGACTTGGCGCTCTGTAACGGTGCCTTGAGCAATGGTAGCCGCCGTTACTGGTATTGATCCCAACGCTATTAAACCCACACCCCAACCCAACGCCATTAACCAACGGGCTGGGAAAAAGCGGGCAGAAGAGCGGTTAAGGCGGGCGAATCCTTGGGGCTGGGAGATCATATTGGGTAAGGTTCTAGGGCGATGAAAAATGAAACCAGGGGCAGTGAAATCAATCATGTAGAGGTCGGATGGCAAGCCCCCTGCTTCCCAAGATATCTTAAGCTCAGTGGCCTTGGTCCGACAATGGTGATGGGGGCAGTTATAGGCCTGGGCCATGGGACGATGGCAAACCGGGGACAATTGCTTGATAGGATAGCGGTTAGCCCTTTTGGGCTGGCTTTGACAAACATTTAATTGATATATGGGCGTTACCTGGGAATTGGATTTTTATTCACGGCCGTTGTTGGACGATGAGGAAAAAAAGGTGTGGGAAGTACTAATTTGTGAATCTCCCCAGTCCGTGCAACAGTCGCCCGAGGATTTGTTTCGCTATAGCCAATATTGCCCCAGTTCCACCGTTAATTCCGTTTGGCTCCGGCAGGCCATCGAAGCGGCGATCGCCGAAGCGGGTCAGATGCCCCAAAAGATCCGTTTTTTCCGGCGGCAGATGAATAACATGATCAGCAAAGCCTGTGAGGAAGCTGGCATTCCCCCGGTCCCCAGCCGGCGCACCTATGTGCTGGAGCAATGGTTAGACGATCGCCTAGAAAATTTTTATCCCCATCAACCGGGCTATGACCCCAAGTTGGCCTCCTCCACATCGGTGCAGTATCCAGAACTCAATGCCATTGCCTTACCCGATGCAGTGCGGGGCGATCGGGGAGATCAGTGGGCCTTAGTCAGTCTAGCCGCCGCCGATTTCAACGATTTGCCGGATTGGGAAATTAGCTTTGGGGAAAGTTTTCCTCTCTCTCCCTACAATTTGCCCGCCGATTGCCGCATTCCCGGTCTGATCCTCTTTTCCCCCAGGGCTTTACCCTTTGCTGCCTGGTTATCAGGGTTGGAATTGGGCTATTTGCAATACAACACCGACCCCCGTCCCATTGTCCGCCTGGAAACCGGAGCCAGTGATAGTTGGATTGTGGCTAACGTCACCGATAAAACCAGTGAACAGGAAGCCCAGGGATTTGAACAAGCAAAAAAATTAGCCCAGGGCATTCACTTTTTGGCCATCCAAGCCAGCCCCGACAGTGAAGCCTTTGCCGGTTTTTGGTTGTTGCAGGAAACAGGACAAATTTAGGGTTTAGCTCTCTTCAAAACAAGGGCATCTCTCCTTGGTTTACTAAAAGCCTTGAGGATAAATTTTTAGGGGGTAAATTCAGCTAATTTGCTTAACAAATGCCCAATTTCCTCTTCATTGGTTATGTAATGGCAACAGGCCCGAATACAGTCAGGGTCAGCAATGGTGCGGAGATAGATGCGTTGTTCCTCCAGTTTCTGGACGATCGCCCGGTGGCCCAGGGGAGAATCCACTGTGAAGGAAACCAAACCCGCTTGGGGAGCCGATGTGGCTAAACAATGGACGTGGGGTAGCTGGTTTAAGCCCTGCCACAACAGTTGACTGCGTTGACAGATTGCTTGGTAACGTTCCTCGGCGCTGCCTTGCCGTTGGTGTAACTGCAGAGCGGCCAACAAACCGGCATATTGGGGATAGGCGGAGGTGGCCACTTCAAACCGTTTGCCCCCTTCGGCCCAGCCAGTGGGTTCCCCCTTAGCGCCATAGGTAATACTACGCCAGCCCACATAGGTCGGGTTAATGTCCCCCAGGCGTGCGGCATTCGCCGTGCCTTTGGCATCGCCATGGATATACAGACCCCCCACTCCAGCGGGGCCGGTGAACCACTTATGGCCAGTGAAAGCGTAATAATCCACCTCTAGTTGGGAAAAATCTAGGGGTAAAGAACCGGCGGATTGGGCTCCATCCACTAAGACCCTTACTGGATAATCCCCTTGGTGACGGCGACAAACGGCCATAATTTCCGCTAGGGGTAATACCTGCCCCGTGTTCCAAAGTAAATGGCTGAGAATGACCAAACGGGTTTTTGGCCCCAAATGATCAGCTAACACTGCGGCCGCATCCCCCTGGTTTAGGGTATCTGCCACCGGAAAAAAGCGGTATGTAACCCCAAACCGAGCGGCGATCGCCTGGACAATGGCAATGATGCCTGGATGTTCACAGTCGGTGAGTAAAATTTCATCGCCCTGGTGCCAATCGATGCCCCAAAGCACAATGTCGCAGCCGGTGGTGACGTTATCGGTGATAGTAATGGTGTTGGGATTAACGTTAAAAGTTTCCCCCAAAGCTTGGCGTAGTTCGGCAATTAACTGCTGAATGTACTGGTTAACCGCAATGGAAAAGGGGCCATTTTCCTGCAGATAGCCATACGTGGCCATAATTGCGTCTAGGGCTACGGTGGGTAAAATACCCTGGCCGCCAAAATTGAAATAGGTTTTATTCGTTAAGCCGGGGAATTGCTGGCGATCGGGCATCAGGTTCACAGGGTCAGCCGTTAGTTGGGGGTAACATCAACAAAATACTTTAACAAAAGCCCAAAGTTCCCCCGAGAACATGGGAAAATGCCCCTCAAGTCCAACCGTCACCACGTCCCCAGACTCTGCCCTTGAACTTTCCTGCCCTTAACGATGATCGGAAATATCTACTGCTACTCACGGCAGCGGCTCTAGTTTTGGCGATCGCCGGCTTGGGTAATGTGGCTCTGCGGGATTTTGACGAAGGTTATTACGCTACTACAGCTCAAGATACTTACCTCAGGGGAGATTGGCGTTTTCCTACCTATTTGGGACAACCCTTTTTATCCAAACCACCCCTGATTACTTGGTTGGTGATGGGCAGTTACCATCTGCTGGGCATCAGTGAATTTAGTTCCCGTTTACCCTTAGCCCTAGGGTCTGCCCTGGCGGTGCCCTTACTGTATCTAGTGGGTAAGGAAATTTTTTCTACTCCGAAAGCCGCCCTCTGGAGTAGTTCAGTCTTGTTAACCCTGCTCCCCACCGCCCGTCTGGGTCGTTTAACCATGCTGGACGGGGTGATTAATACCTGTTTGCTCTGGTCATTATTCTGTTTACTGAAGGGGCGTAAACAACCCCATTGGTTAGCGGGCATGGGGATTGGCTTGGGCTTAATTGCCTTAGCTAAAGGATTGTTGGTGCTGGCTCTGACAATGTTGTTGGGAATTTTGATTCTCTGGTTAGGGGCCGGTGAGATTTTTAAGCGCTGGCAATTCTGGTTGGGGCTGGCGATCGGTTTTGCCCCGGTGCTGTGGTGGTACCAACTCCAATTTGCTCAGTATGGGGAAACCTTCTGGCAAATTCATTTTGAATTCCACAGTTTTAACCGAGTTACCCAGGAATTGGAGGGCAATACAGGGCCGCCTTGGTACTACTTACTAGAGATAGCAAAATACACCGCTCCCTGGCTATTTTTCCTCGTTCCAGCCATGGTGACGACCATCAAACAATGGCGACAGGACTGGGCTAAGGTAGCCATCATTTTTGGCTTTGGCTTTTTAGCAATTATTTCCGCCATGGGCACTAAATTGCCTTGGTATGTCCTCCCCTGCTATCCCTTTTTCGCTCTCATGGGGGGGCACTATCTGGCGGATTTACAAAATCGTCAGCGTTACCCTCTGCTGATTGGTTATCTACTGGCGTTCACTGCTGGGGTGGGCTTGGTGGGGGGACTATACGCTGGCTTCACTGAGCAAAGGCCGGTGATCATCATCATGGGACTCGTGCTATTTGTCGGCGTGGGGTGGAGTGCCAGGCAATATCTGAACCATTCTGCCAAATTCGTTAAAACCCTGGTGGTGAGTTTATATGTAACTCTCCTATTTCTTTTCTCCAGCCCCCTGTGGAATTGGGAAGTGAACGAAGCTTTTGCCGTTAAACCGGTGGGGGAATTAATTAAACAGGCCACTCCGGTAAACACGCCAGTTTATACTTCCTTTGCCTACAGTCGCCCCAGTTTAGATTTCTACGGCGATCGCCAAGTTATTGCGATGAACGATGACCAGTTACGTGCCATGGCCAAGGAGGGGAACTATTTACTGTTGGATCCAGAAGCCCAGACTAGGTTAGGCTTGCCGGGTCTACAACAACGGGGGCAAGCGGATGAATTTAGTTTATTTTTTAGCCCTAAGGTTGGTAAGCCTTAATTTTCCAGAGGGGCAATGCCAGCCTGGTCGAGGATTTCGGGAATTAATTCTTCCTTTTTAATCGCCATCAAATGGACTCCCTGACATAGTTCTTTCGCCAGTTTTACCTGTTCGGCGGCGATCGCCACCCCTTCCGTTAGGGGATCTTCGGCCTGGGCCAGGCGATCAATTAAAGAATCAGGAATATTTACCCCCGGTACCACCCGCTTGATAAAAGCCGCATTTTTAGCTGATTTGAAAAGAAATATGCCCGCCAAAATTGGTTTGCCACATCCCACGGCCACCTGGGTCATAAATTTATCCAGGCGATCGAAATCCGTGATCAACTGACTTTGGAAAAACTGGGCCCCGGCTACGAGCTTTTTTTCAAACCGACTTTGCAAACCGGACCAACTCTTTGACTGGGGATCCACCGCTGCTCCAGGAAATAAATCTAGCCTGCCATCCACCAAGGGAGCCTGGTTGAAATCTAGCCCCTGGTTGAGGGAACGGATTAAACTCAACAACCGCACCGATTCTAAATCGTATACGGCCCTGGCTTTGGTATGGTCTCCCGCTTTGAGGGGATCGCCGGTTAAAGCTAAAACATTACGTAAACCGAGGGCATAGGCCCCCATCAGATCCGCCTGCAAACCAATTAAATTGCGATCTCGACAGGTCATCTGACAAATAGCTTCAATGCCCCGCTGTTGCAGTAACACACAGGCCGCAATGGAGGACATGCGCAACACTGCCCGACTGCCATCGGTGACATTGACCCCATGGACCCGGCCCCGCAACTTCTCCGCCACCGCCAACATCCGCTCTGGATTACCACCTTTGGGGGGGGTAACTTCTGCGGTAATTAAAAATTCCTTTGCTTCGGCTGCCTGACGAAACCGGCTAATGGTCATTACATGCAATGGTGACAACGGTGGTTTGAGTTCCGAGCGGTGACTGCCTCTCTGAGAGGAGATCTTAACAGAATTTTTCCGGTTTACTGGCTGGGGCAATTGCCCCCGACCCCCGGCCATGTTTCCCTTCCCAAGGGATCAGCATTAGGATGTAAGATTAAAAGTGTTCAAAAAATTTATATTCTTTTAACAAAACGAGGTACAGCAATGGATTGGCGTGTAATTGTAGTTGTTAGCCCCCTTCTGATCGCCGCAACTTGGGCCGCTATCAATATTGGGGCCGCCGCGATCCGGCAATTACAGGACGTTTTAGGTCGCGAAGCCTAGGCCACAACGTCTTGGCGATCGCCGATGAATCGATAAAGTATTGTGCAATGGCCCTTCCTGGCCCTGGGCTAGGAGGGTTACTGTTTTCTGGGTTACTTGGTTAATGCAAAGTCTTTCCACCGGAGAGATTTTTGGAGCAATGCCCCATCAGGAAACCCAGAAGACTAAATCCCTACTCGATTAACCAGCGCCGACCTCCACCTCAACAATATTTTCCAGCAATTGCCATGGTCGATCCACTGATGTACCAAGAAGAAATGTTTGTGTTCTTGGCTGACCAGGAACCAGAAACATTCCTAACTCCGGCGGAAATGACTGCTAAGTTGACGGAGATTTTGGCTGAATACGATCTTCGCCTCCCCCAAGGACTGGATAAATTGCCTACTTTGGCGGCAAAAGCAGAACATTTACGGGACAATTACTGCGACCTCGACCGGGGGGATGGCGGTACTTGGCAATGGTATGTGGTGCGCCTAGAAAAATAGCTTGATCGATCCCGCCTCCAAATCAGTTCTCAGTCCTCGATATTAAAGCCTTTAACCCTTTTGTGCTAAGATTTTGAGGGCTTTTGTCATCCCACAGCAAAAATGCCTAAGCTCAGCCTGATTTTGGAGTGACCATGACGACCACGAACTACGGTGCCGATCAAATTCAAGTCTTGGAAGGGTTGGAACCAGTCCGTAAGCGCCCAGGGATGTACATTGGCTCCACGGGGCCAAAGGGTCTGCATCACCTAGTGTATGAAGTGGTTGACAATGCCATTGATGAGGCGTTGGCTGGCTATTGTACCCATATTGAAATTGATATTAATGCCGATGGCTCCGTCACTGTAGTGGACAATGGTCGGGGCATTCCCACCGATATTCATCCCACCACCGGGCGATCGGCGTTGGAAACGGTATTGACGGTGCTCCACGCTGGAGGCAAGTTTGGGGGCGGTGGCTATAAGGTATCCGGTGGTTTACACGGGGTCGGGGTTTCCGTGGTTAACGCCCTGTCCGAGTGGGTGGAAGTAAAGGTCTGGCGTCAGGGTAAGGAACATTTCCAACGGTTTGAGCGGGGCAATCCCATCGGTAGCTTGGCCGCCACTCCTAACGAGGAGCACTCCACAGGTACCCAGGTTGCTTTTTTGCCGGATACCCAAATTTTTAAGGATGGCATCGAGTTTGACTACCACACCCTAGCCAGTCGTCTCAAGGAACTAGCCTACCTCAATGCTGGGGTACGTATTACCTTTGGCGATCGCCGGGCCGATTCCCTCAAAGAAGAGCAGTTTTATTATGAAGGGGGCATTAGGGAATATGTCACCTATATGACTACAGACAAAACTCCGCTCCACGATGAAATTATCTACACTTCGGGGGAAAAGAATGATGTCCAGGTGGAAGTGGCTCTCCAGTGGTGTGTGGATGCCTACAGTGATACTCTGCTGGGGTTTGCCAACAATATCCGTACCATTGATGGGGGTACCCATTTAGAAGGTCTAAAAGCGGTTTTAACCCGTACCCTTAATTCCGTTGCCCGTAAACGCAATAAATTGAAGGAAGGGGATAGTAATTTAGGGGGAGAAAATATTCGGGAAGGTCTAACCGGGGTAATTTCTGTGAAAGTGCCCGATCCAGAATTTGAAGGGCAAACTAAAACTAAATTGGGTAACACGGAAGTCCGGGGCATTGTGGATACCTTGGTGGGGGAAGCCCTAACGGAGTTTTTGGAATTCAATCCTGGTGTTGCCGACTCCGTTATTGAAAAAGCGGTACAGGCCTTTAAGGCGGCGGAAGCGGCCCGTCGAGCCAGAGAATTAGTACGTCGTAAGTCAGTTTTAGAATCTTCAACTTTACCGGGCAAACTGGCAGATTGTAGCTCCAAAGATCCGTCAGAATCGGAAATTTTCATCGTCGAAGGCGATAGTGCCGGTGGGTCGGCCAAGCAAGGTCGAGATCGTCGTTTCCAAGCAATTCTGCCTCTGCGGGGCAAGATTTTAAATATTGAAAAAACTGACGATGCCAAAATTTATAAAAACACTGAAATTCAAGCTCTGATTACAGCATTAGGCCTAGGTATTAAGGGTGACGATTTTGATATATCTTCCCTTCGGTATCATAGGGTTGTGATTATGACTGACGCTGATGTAGATGGGGCGCACATACGCACTCTTTTGTTGACTTTCTTCTACCGTTATCAGCGGGACTTAGTAGACCAAGGTTACATTTATATCGCCTGTCCACCGTTGTACAAATTGGAACGGGGTAAAAACCATTTCTACTGTTATTCTGACCGGGAATTGCAGGGGCAAATTAGTCAATTTCCTCCCAACGCTAATTACACCATCCAGCGTTTTAAGGGTTTAGGGGAAATGATGCCCCAACAACTTTGGGATACCACCATGAATCCGGAAACCCGCACGATGAAACGGGTGCACATTGAAGATGCTGCTGAAGCTGATCGCATTTTTACCGTGCTCATGGGCGATCGGGTTGCCCCCCGGCGGGAATTCATTGAAACCTATGGCACCAAGTTAGATCTGACCGATTTGGATATCTAATCCTTTTTTTAAGGACTCTAGGCATGGTTTGGTTGCTGTGCCTAGGGTTGAGAGTATTTCATTAATGTACACAAAAAAACAAGGTCGACATTGGCGATCGCCAAAAGTGTCTATGCTTGATTTACCATCATTCAGTGAAGGTTAAGCATGCAAATTACCCTAGACATCCCCGACGACATTGCTCAACAGCTTCAACCCCTCCAGGGAGAATTGCCACAAATATTGGCCCTCGGCATACAGCAACTAAACGCTAATCCCAACACAGGCTTGTCTGGACTTACTGAAATTCTCGAATTTTTGGCTCAACTCCCCAGTCCTCAACAAATACTTGATCTACATCTTTCTCCCACCCTGCAGGCCGAGATCGAAACTCTTCTAGAGAAAAATCGCACCCAAGGTCTAGATCCTAAAGAGCAACGCCTTTGGCAACAATATGAATTTATAGAACATCTTGTGCGACTGGCAAAAACCCAAGCCCTGCTGAAACTCCGGGCTGATGAGTAAAAGCTATATTTCTCCATCCCTACGGCGTATTGTTGGCGATCGGGCTAACGATTGCTGTGAATATTGCCTCATCCCTGAAGCTCTATCGCTGTCTTCCCATCATGTTGATCATATCATTGTCGAAAAACATGGCGGCCACAGTACCCTTGAAAACCTAGCCCTTGCCTGTGCTCTCTGTAACCTAGCCAAAGGCAGTGACATCGCTTCCATCGACCCCCATACAGGGGAAACCGTTAGACTCTACAATCCAAGAAAAGATATCTGGACAGACCACTACACCCTTGAATCTGTAAGCGGACTCATTCAAACCAAAACGGCGATCGGGCGAGTAACCGCCAACCTGCTCCGCATCAATCGGTTAGAAAACCTCACTGTCCGCCAACTCTTGGCAAAAATAGGATAACTCTGATCCCAGAAAGTGGATAGTCCAGACTGGAACTTTTACTTTTCCATCGGCTATCCTCTTTGTTGCCACAAAACACGGAGTAACGTAAAACATGACATAGGCCCGCTGGTGAGCTTGCCCACATTTGTTCATTGTGTGGAAGGTTTTAGGGAATATCTAGGGATCAACCCAGCGGCCGTCGGCTTTGATCAGGTTAATCAATTCCTGTACTCCGTCGGCTTCAGGCACCCGTTTAATTTCTTCTCGACCACGGTAGAGAGCAATGTAACCGGCTTGTTTACCCACATAGCCATAGTCAGCATCCGCCATTTCTCCGGGGCCGTTAACGATGCATCCCATAACGGCAATGTCCAACCCAGTCAGGTGCTTGGTGGCTTCCCGTACCTCGTGTAACACATCTTCCAAATTGAACAGGGTACGGCCACAGGAAGGACAGGCCACATATTCCACCATGGTTTTTCGTAAACCTAACGCCTGGAGAATGCTGTAGCAAACGGGGATTTCCTTTTCGGGGGCTTCAGTGAGGGAAACCCGGATAGTGTCTCCAATGCCATCGGCTAAAAGGGTAGCAATGCCAGCGGTGGATTTAATCCGACCATACTCTCCATCCCCAGCTTCGGTGACTCCCAAATGGAGGGGATAATCCATCCCCAATTCATCCATGCGCTTGACCATGAGGCGATAGGCCGCCAGCATCACCGGCACCCGGGAAGCTTTCATGGAAACGACTAGATTGCGGAAATCTAAGGATTCACAGATTTTGATAAATTCTAGGGCTGATTGCACCATGCCCTCTGGGGTGTCCCCGTAGGTGAAGAGCATCCTCTCCGAGAGGGAACCATGGTTAACGCCAATGCGCATAGATTTACCCTGATCACGCAGGGAAACTACTAGGGGTTCCAATGTTTCGCGAATTTTGTCACCAATGTCAGCAAATTCTTGGTCGCTGTAGCCTTCCCGTTGGGCATCGGGTTTTTCAAAAACATATAAGCCTGGGTTGATGCGCACCTTATCGACGTGTTTGGCTACTTCTAGGGCAATTTTCATGCCGTTGTGGTGTACATCCGCCACCAAGGGAACCCTCTGGTAGGTACTCTCGAGCTTTTGTTTAATATCTGCTAGGGCTTTGGCATGGGCCATGCTAGGCACCGTTACCCGGACAATTTCACAACCAATTTCATGGAGGCGACGAATACCGGCCACGGAGCCATCCACATCCAGGGTGTCTTCATTGATCATGGATTGCACCACCACGGGATGACCGCCACCAATGGTAACGGTTCCCACGGGCACAGGACGGGTTTTGCGGCGATGGATGGTGGTGTCGAACTCGGGCTGGACAGGGGTCGGTAGGGAAACAGTTACCATGGGAAAGTTTAGTTTTTAGCAAAAAACTGTAGGCAACCTAGATTATCCCACAACCAATTACCCCAACAAGGCGCCGGAGGTGAAGGCTAGTCCTACCCCTGCTAGCAAAAAGCCAATAAATCTTAGATTTAGTAAGGATTCTTGGGTTTCATACCAGCCCTTGGCCAAAGTGTAGGCTGCCATGGCGATCGCCAGTTGAACGATGGAAAAACCGAGCAGGTAGGCCGCAATGGGATTCATTTCTGCCCCCACAATGGCTTCCCCGTAGGCATAGCCATGGAACACACCGGCTACGGCGGCTAAAACCATTACCACGGGGGATGATAGGGGACGACCGATGGCCAAGAGTAGGCCAAATAGGAGGACGGAACCGGCAATAATTAATTCCGGTTGGGGAAGATCGGCGCCAATTAAATGTAATCCCGTGCCGGCGATCGCCGTGGTGATAAAAATGAGGGGCATAAGCCAACCATGGCGCAATCCAGCAGCAATGAGGCCCACGGCAATAACAAAGGCAAGATGGTCTAGGCCGATAACGGGGTGCCCTAATCCAGAAAGAAAACCTTCAAAGAAATTATCCGGCGTAGTGCCCCCAAAGGGATGGTGCGCTAGGATCCGGGGGGAAGTCATTAAATTAGATAAACCTGTAACATTCACAATCTGTACCTCGCAGATTTGATTAAGAGAAGGGGTAATGGTTGGCGGGCATCCTGACTTAGGGCAACTAGACCCATCACAGTTGCGGGACAGTATTGGCTTTACACCAGCTTTTCCCCGTTACCTCCACTGGCTGTTACCCACTGGAACCAACTGAACTCAGTTCCCAACCCTAGCACGGATTTTCCTCCCTTTTCGAGGATGATTTGATTAGTTGATATAAACTAAAGAACGAGATTCTACTCCACTAATTAGCGTCCTTGTCACGAAAATTCTACAAATTGGCACGGTTAACCAACGGTTAAGGCGGCGATCGCCTAGGATAGAAGTCATAGACCCCAATGGATATGAGCCTTGTGTCTGTGCAACCATGCCCAACCAAACCAGATTTTCCGGCCAAAATTTTCACCTTTGACCGGGGGTTGACCCTGATTCACCAGGACTTGCCCTCCGTTCCCGTGGCAGTGGTGGATGTGTGGGTGCGGGCCGGGGCGATCGCCGAGCCAGATGCCTGGCCTGGGGTAGCCCATTTATTGGAACACATGATTTTCAAGGGCACCAAAAGGGTACCGCCGGGGGCCTTCGACCAAGTAATTGAATACAACGGGGGCATGGCCAACGCCGCCACTAGCCATGATTATGCCCATTTTTACCTCACCACTGCGGCGGATTATTTGCCCAGAACGTTACCCTACCTAGCGGAAATTCTTTTGCAGGCGGAAGTGCCGGAAGAATGTCTTTTTTACGAGCGGGAAGTGGTGCTAGAGGAAATTCGTGGCAGTGAAGATGACCCCGATTGGTTAGGATTTCAAGCTCTTTGTCAACTGCTCCATCCCCGCCATGCCTATGGCCGCTCCGTGCTGGGGGATGCCACCGCCATACAAAACTACACCGCCAATCAATTGCGTTGCTTCCACCGCACCCATTACCAGCCGGAAAATATGACTGTGGTGATGGTGGGGGATATCCGGGAAACGGCGGCGATCGCCTACATTGAAGATGTTTTTGACCATTTTGGCGTGCGGTCAGAATGTCCCCCCACAACCCCATCAGCAAATCACCCGATCCAGACCGTTAAACGGGAAACTCTCCGCATACCGGAATTGGGTCCTAGTCGTTTAACCATGGGTTGGAATGGCCCAGGCATTGACCGTCTCCAGGACAATATTGGTTTAGATTTATTGGCCATGGTGTTGGCCGGTAGCCACTGCGCCCGGTTAGTGCAACGCCTGCGGGAAGAACTGGGGCTAGTGTTTGATATCCAGAGTTGTTTTTCCCTGCAAAAGGAAGCCAGTTTATTTACCATCAATGCCTATCTGACCTCAACCCAGGCAGCAACGGTGGAAGCAGAAATTTGTGCCGCTATCCAGAATCTACAAACCACCCCCATTAGTGCAGCGGAATTGGCCAGGGCCCAACGGCTACTCTGTAATGAGTTTATTTTTTCCACCGAAACCCCTGCCCAACTAGCCGGCCTTTACGGTTATTACCAAACCCTAGCCACCGCTGAGTTGGCGATCGCCTATCCCCGCATCGTCAGTCAGTATCGCCCCGAGGCCCTACAAAGCCTAGCCCAGCGTTACCTATCCACCGAGGCCTATGCCCTGGTACTCCTAGAAGCGGCCCAATCCTAGTCTTGGCAATTTATGCGCAATCATCAATCTATCCATCGCCTCATTCTTGATAACGGCATCACCCTCATTTGTACAGAAAATCCAGCCGCAGACCTAGTGGCAGGACGGATTTTTCTCAAGCAAGCAGGAGCCTGTTGGGACTCTCCCCAGAAAGTGGGGCTCTCCCATCTCATGGCCACGGTAATTACTAAGGGCACTAAACGGCGATCAGCTTTAGCCATTGCTGAATTTGTGGAATGCTTGGGAGCGCACCTCGGGGCCGATGCGGCCAGCGATTATTGGGCTTTAAGTCTCAAAACTGTCACCGCTGATTTTCCGGTCATCCTCGATTTAGCGGCGGAAATCTTACGTTATCCCACCTTTGACGTGGGGGAAATTGAACTGGAAAAACGCTTAATCGTCCAGGCAATTCAGTCCCAACGGGAACAACCCTTCAACGTGGCTTTTCACCAACTGCGCCAATCCATGTATCCCAACCATCCCTATGGTTACTCCATTTTGGGTAGCGAGGAAGTGGTACCCCATTTTACTGCCCAGGATTTGTGGGAATATCACCAAGCCTATTTTCGCCCCGATAATTTGGTAATTAGCTTGGCGGGACGGTTAACCCTGGCCCAGGCTAAGGATTGGGTAGAAACTAGCTTTGGAGATTGGGCCATTCCGGAGCAATCGATTGTTTGCCCGATTCTAACGCCGTTAAATGTTTCTCCCCAGGAACATCTCACCCCCCAGGCGACCCAGCAATCGGTAGTACTCTTAGGTTATCTAGGGGTGGGCGTTAAACATGAAGACTATGCACCGCTAAAATTGCTCAGCACCTACTTGGGCAATGGTCTCTCTAGCCGCTTGTTTGTGGAACTAAGGGAAAAACGGGGTTTAGCCTACGACGTATCGGCTTTTTACCCCACCCGGTTGGGGTCTTCCCAATTTGTCACCTATATGGGCACTGCCCCAGAAAATACGGCGATCGCCATTGCCGGTCTACGGGCGGAAACCGAGCGATTATGCGCCCAGGCGTTGGAGGAAGAGGAAATTACGGCGGCGAAAAATAAACTGTTGGGCCAGTATGCCCTGGGTAAACAAACCAATGGAGAAATTGCCCATCTATTTGGTTGGTATGAAACCTTGGGCTTGGGTTTGGGTTTTGACAGCGAATTTCAAGAACAGGTTAAAGCCGTGACAGCGCCCGATGCCCAACGGGTGGCCCAAAACTATTTGGCGGAACCCTACCTTTCCGTGGTGGGGCCAGAGGAAGGTTTAGCGAGATATTTCGACTGGGCTTCAGAAGAAGAAAGCCAAACCTCGGCTGCCCTGGTATAAAGCTCAACCAAGGTTGAAAAAAATCTAAAATACCCTGAAATGGCGTAACTTGCCCGATGGAATTGTCGAGGTTGGTTGGCTGGGATCCCCCTCAAAGCTACAATGGTGCGACATCGATGCCAGCGGGATTTCCTTTGGACCCGCCACCTCCATTCGTTAGTTTTCCACAGTAAAGTCAAATCATATGCCCCAGGCTTGTGTAATTGGGTTAGGACGTTCCGGTATTGCCGCGGCTCGAGTTTTGCATCGGGATGGCTGGGAGGTAACGGTATTCGACCAGGCGGATAATGAGCAACTGCGGGCCATGGGACAACCCCTAATCCAGGAGGGCATCAGCCTTAACCTAGGCGATCGCCTGGAGCCAACGACAACGACTTGGCCCGAACGCATGGTGGTTAGCCCTGGGGTGCCCTGGGACATTCCCCTGTTGGTGGCCGCCCGGGCAAAAGGGGTGGAAGTGATAGGGGAATTGGAACTAGCTTGGCAATATCTCCACGCTGTACCCTGGCTAGGGATCACTGGCACCAATGGTAAAACCACGACCACATCCTTGGTCCATGCCATTTTCCAAAAAGCAGGTTTGAAGGCCCCCGCCTGCGGCAACATTGGCCATGCGGCCTGCGAATTGGTGCTACAAAACCAAAACTACGATTGGATTGTGGCCGAAATTAGCAGTTACCAAATTGAATCTTCCCCCACCCTAGCGCCCCAAATTGGCCTTTGGACCACCTTTACCCCCGATCACCTCAACCGCCACAAAACCTTAGAAAATTATTTCGACATCAAAGCCAGTTTGCTTTCCCGCTCCACCATTCAGGTGCTCAACGGCGACGATCCCCACCTCTATGGCCATGGCCCCGGTTTATACCCCCAAGCCCATTGGACTAGTACCCAGGGAGCTAATCATCTGGCCGGTCTTTGTGACCCCAAACAGGGGGTTTACCTGCAGGACAATTGGGTCAATGCCTTTGGGGAATTGATTGCCCCAATTAATTTATTCAAAATGCCTGGGCAACATAACCAACAAAATTTGCTAATGGCGATCGCCGCCGCCCGTTTAGCCGGCATAGACAAAAAAGCGATCACAGAAACCCTGTTAACTTTCACCGGAGTGGCCCACCGCTTAGAACCTATTTGCACCGTCAATGGAGTGCAATTTATCAATGACAGTAAGGCCACTAACTATGATGCGGCGGAAGTGGGACTATCTTCCATGAAAGGCCCCACCATTCTGATCGCCGGGGGAGAAGCCAAGGAAGGGGACGACCAGGCCTGGTTAGCCCAAATTCAAAAAAAAGCAGTGGCAGTGCTGTTAATTGGGGATGCGGCCCCCAGCTTTGCGGCTCGACTAAAGGCAGTGGACTATGGAAATTACGAAATAGTGGAAACCATGGCTAATGCCGTTCAGCGGGGATTGGAGTTGGCCAGTAAAAACAATGCCAGTGCGGTGCTGCTCTCGCCGGCCTGTGCCAGTTTTGACCAATATAATAGCTTTGAAGAACGGGGAGAAGATTTCCGTGCCTGTTGTTTAGGTTTGGTTTCGTAACTGTCGGCTAATTGTCGGCGGACCCAATCTTTTTCCTCAATCTCTTCACCCAAACTGGGGCAAACGCTGGGTTGAGGTAAAGAAAATCCTCCACCATGGGGCCTTGGGGAAATTTGGTGAAACGCTGGTGTTTAAGCAATGTCAACTATGGGCCCTATTTCTGAACCGTCAACTGTGACCTATCCCATTGCGGAAACTTTCCATTCCCTCCAGGGGGAGGGGGCTTGGGCTGGGGCCAATGCCTTCTTTATTCGCCTCGGGGGTTGTGATGTTCATTGCCCCTGGTGTGATCAAAAGGAAACCTGGCCGACCCAACACCATCCCCGACAAACGGTAACAGAATTGGTGCAACAAGCAGTTACAGCTAAACCCAGCTTTGTAGTAATTACGGGGGGAGAACCCCTCATGCACAACCTCCACCCCCTATGCCAAGCCCTGAAAAACCAAGGTTTACGTCTCCACCTGGAAACTTCTGGCGCTTACCCACTGACGGGGCAATTTGACTGGATTACCCTCTCCCCCAAACCCTATAAACTGCCCCAAGCAGAAATTTACTCCCTGGCCAACGAATTAAAAGTGATTATTAGCCAGGAAGAAGATTTTAGCTGGGCGGCAATGGCTGCAACCAAGGTCAAGGCAGATATTCCCCTCTATCTCCAGGCCGAATGGGGCACTGAAGCGGCTAATGAAAGAATTTTTGCCTATATTCTCTCCCACCCCCAATGGCGCTTGAGTCTCCAAACCCATAAATATTTGGGTGTGCGCTAGTCTGCGGTCAGTTTTGCGGTGCTATTTTCAGGAATTGTAAAGTTTTCTCATAATTAAGCTTAAAAAGCTCTAACCCTAGGTAAATCAAGCTTTCTGGGGTAAATTTTCCTGTTTTTCTTACCTCCCAGACCTTGGCGATCGCCTTTGTAGGAGTAGATGCTTCACAAAAAACTTTACAAAACTTAAAGAATTGTTTAATATTATTAGTGGATTGATCCCAGTCATTCCCCCATAAATCTTCAGTTTCCAGTTGGCCCAAACGCCCCCATCGGACAGGCATTATCCGTCATTTACCTCGCCCAGTCCGTCTCGAATATTACTAACGTGGCGTTCCCTGGGTTTATTGGTCTACCACTGCGATTCTCCCACTGAAATCCTTAATCCAAGATGACTGCCAGAACCAGCCCCGATTCCGTCCGTGCCTATCTCAGAGAAATTGGTCGTGTGCCCCTGCTCACCCATGAAGAAGAGATTGTTTACGCTAAGCAAATTCAACAGGTTGTTAGCCTCAACGAAATCAAGAAGTCTTTGGCCGAAGGCAAGGATGGCGAGCCCGTTTCCCCCAGCGAGTGGGCCAAGGCTGCCGATTTGTCCATTCGAGAATTAGAGAAAACGATCAAAGAAGGGGAACGGGCCAAGCGCAAAATGGTGGAGGCCAATCTCCGACTGGTGGTGTCCGTCGCCAAAAAATACCTCAAGCGCAATCTGGATTTGCTCGACCTCATCCAAGAGGGCACCATTGGTATGCAACGGGGGGTAGAGAAGTTTGACCCCACCAAGGGCTACCGATTTTCCACCTATGCCTATTGGTGGATCCGCCAGGCCATCACCAGGGCGATCGCCGAAAAGAGCCGCACTATCCGTTTACCGATCCACATTACGGAAAAGTTAAACAAAATTAAAAAAGCCCAACGGCAACTTTCCCAGGAAAAAGGCCGGGCCGCTTCCATTGCTGAATTAGCAGAACATTTGGAGTTAACTCCCAAGCAAGTGCGGGAATATTTGGAGCGCTCCCGCCATCCCCTCTCCTTGGATCTACGGGTGGGGGACAACCAGGATACGGAGTTGGGGGATCTGTTGGAAGATGACGGTCCTTTACCGGAGGATTTTGCCACCTATGCCTCCCTGCAGTTGGACCTGGATAGCCTGATGGCGGAATTAACGCCCCAACAACGGGAAGTTTTAATCCTCCGCTTTGGTCTCAACGATGGCCAGCCCCTCACCCTAGCAAGCATTGGCTCCATGCTGAGCATTAGTCGGGAACGGGTGCGGCAGATTGAACGAGAAGCCTTGAATAAATTGCGCAAACGCAAGTCCATGATCCAAGAATATTTAGCTAGCTAAAGAAAAGCTAACTTTCATTACATTAACTCTGTTTTCGCTGAGGTTGATGCCCTAAAAACCTTATAATCCCTACCAGCGTTTTAAGAAATGTAAAGAATTTTAACAATTATCCTTGCCACCAAACCTCACCCTTGGAATAAAAGTAATAACAATAAACTATGCGAGTCACCTTTTCCGCCACTGAGCAGTTGCAGCTTCGGCAATCTGACCCTTTGCCCAGTTTGCAACACTATCTGCGCCAACCCCAACGCTTGGTCCAGGCGATCGCCGACCCGAAATTGATGGAAGTGCTACCAGGCGATCGGTTTAGATTGAAAATGCGACCGCTCAACTTTTTAGATATTTATCATTTTCAACCCACAGTGGTACTGAAAGTCTGGGCCAACGCCACCGGCACTGTATTTTTAGAATCGGAAAGCTGTGAAATCCGGGGCATTGACTACATCAACCATCGCTTTAGTTTGCAATTAAAGGGTCGTTTAGCTCCCTATTGCCAGGATGGCCATACTCTGCTCCAGGGCAAAGCGGATTTACAGGTGGGGGTAGATTTACCCCAGGCTCTTTGGTTGACCCCAAAACCTTTGCTAGAAATGACGGCCAATGGTCTGTTGCGGGGAGTTTTAGCTCGCATCAAGCAACGACTCCAAGGACAACTGTTGGCAGACTATCAACAGTGGTTGGCCCAGCAAAATGATCACCTAGTAACCCCGGCTTCTTCTGCTACCGAAGCTTTGGAACCAATTTAATTGGAAAACCATTTAAAGACGACCCCCTAACTGGGCCTAGTGAAACAAAATTAATGGACTTTTTTTATTCCTATCCGCCCCTAATTCCTGGCATTTTGGTAAAACGTTACAAGCGTTTTTTAGCCGATGTGCAGTTAGATAATGGTAAGATAGTTACAGCCCATTGCCCTAACACTGGCCCCATGACAGGGGTGTGCCAAATTGGAGCGCAAGTTTATCTCTCTAAAAGTGATAATACCCAGCGTAAATTAGCCTATACCTGGGAAATGATTGAGATTGATGGTACCTGGGTCGGGGTAAATACTAGCTTGCCTAATCGGGTAATCAAGCAGGCTTTAGCTGAGAAAATTTTTCCTAATTTAACGAGTAGCTACGATGCGTTTAAGCCCGAAGTTCCCTATGGTAAAGATAAAAAAAGTCGCATTGACTTTTTGCTTACTAAGCCAGAACAAAAATCTATTTATGTAGAAGTAAAAAATACCACCTTGGCCCAGGGAAAATTGGCTTTATTTCCTGATACGGAAACCACCAGGGGTCAAAAACATCTCCAGGAGTTGATAGATATTCTCCCCACATCCCGGGCGGTGATGCTTTACTTCATCAATCGGGGTGATTGTACTCATTTCTCCCCTGGAGACGCCTACGATCGCCGTTATGGAGAACTATTCCGTCAGGCGATCGCCGCTGGGGTAGAGGTGATGTCCTGTCGATTTATGGTTAGTCCAGAAGGAGTTAAATTCCTTGGGATGGCAGAGTTGATAGTTTGACAATTTGTTCAGAGAGTTAAAATAGACTATATTCCTAGCTTTAGTCCCTCCCACTACCATGGCCACCACCGCGGATAATGTTTGGCAAATATTAGCTGAGCTTGCCGCCGTTTTCAAGAAACTGATTGCCGCTTCCAAAAAACAGAGCGTTACATCAAACGAATTAGCAGGGATGTTGGTAAACTCAGTGACCGGTTGGGGGAATTTGTGGAATGGCAAGTTAGACCCGCTGTGGTGCGTCTGTTTCAAGACCGAGGCATTGACGTCCATGAGTTTCATCCTGGCGTATCAGTGCAACGGGAAGATGGGGAATTGGAAATTGAACTGTTAGTAGTCAATGAAACCCAAGCCATTTTAATTGAAGTAAAGAGTAATTTAACGGAAAAAGATGTGGACGACACATAGAACTGTTGAGTAAATTCAAACAGTTTATGCCCCGCTACCGTGATGTCAAAGCTTTGGGCGCAGTGGCCGCCATGGTGTTAAGCCAAGAGGTGGTTAACCATGCCTATGGCAAGGGCCTGTTTGTGCTAGCTCCGTCGGGGGAGACATTGGTGATTTTAAATGATGCCAATTTTCAGCCCAACTATTGGTGATTTGGGGAGAAATATTGATTTTAAAATCCCCCTCCCGTTTCCTTAAATTTGGTGATAAACAAGGGAAAAAACTTGGCATTGACAGAGCTTTAGTGAAAAAAATTAAGAGTATAGCTACTTGAAATAAAATTAAGACAGTAGGGATTTTTTCCAGGCTTGTGTTAGAAGTACCTTAGTTGTTTATATTGCCCTATTCTTAGTTGAGTTAGCTATATGATTATTAGTTTTTAAATACGCTTTAAGGGGATATTTTAACTAGTCACAAGTAAAATTATTTGACTTGCAGAGCCGTAATTACCACCGTATTAATAATATCTTCTACCAAACACCCCCGACTTAGATCATTAACTGGTTTATTTAATCCCTGCAAAATGGGGCCAATGGCGATCGCCTTTGTTTCCCTTTGCACTGCTTTATAAGTATTGTTACCGGTATTTAAATCGGGAAAAATAAATACCGTTGCTTTACCGGCCACTGCCGACCCCGGCATTTTCTGAGCCGCCACTGTGGCATCCACCGCTGCATCATACTGAATTGGCCCTTCCAAGGCTAAATCTGGCTCCCTTTCTTTGGCGATCGCCGTAGCTTGACGGACTTTTTCCACATCTGCTCCCTGTCCAGACGAGCCGGAAGAATAGGACAATAGGGCTACCCTGGGGTCAATGCCAAAATTCTTGGCCGTGGCGGCAGAAGTAAGGGCAATTTCTGCTAACTGTGCCGCATTGGGGTCGGGGTTAACGGCACAATCTCCATAAACTAAAACTCGATCTTCCAAACACATAAAAAAGACTGAAGATACCAGAGAAAAACCTGGCTGGGTTTTAATAATTTGCAAAGCAGGGCGCACCGTATGTTGGGTGGTATTGACGGAGCCAGAAACCATGCCATCTGCTTCTCCCAAATGCACCATCATGGTGCCGAAATAGGAAATATCGGTGAGGGTGTCCCGGGCCATGGCAAGGGTTACGCCCTTATGTTTACGTAGCTGATAATAGGTTTCGGCGTAACGTTCCCGATCAGGGCTAGTTTTGGGGTCAATGAGACGAACTTTACTCAAATCCAGGTCAATGTGATTAATTTTTACTGTCTGCTCGATCGCCTCAATGTTTCCGAGTAAGGTCAAACGGACGATGCCATGGTTAATTAAACTAGCGGCGGCTTTGAGAATACGAATTTCTTCCCCTTCCGGTAGGACAATGTGCCGTTGGGTGGCGGTGGCAGCTTGAACTAGATTGTAGAGAAATAGTTTGGGAGTAATGCCCTTGCTGCGGATCGTTTTGAGGTAATTGAGTAATTTTTCTCCATCAATTTGCCGTTGAAATAGGGCGATGCTGTGGCGAATTTTATGGTTATCCGTGGGGCTTAGGGCGGGGTGGAGAGCTTCTAAACGGGCAGAGGTTTCGTGGGTGTGGGTGCTGGTTAGCAATAGGGGAGGGGCATCGGGTAACCCCTCAATTAGTTTCATAATGGCCGGTTCGGGATGGTAGTCCGCAGTGAGCAAAATACCGGCAATGCTGGGATAGTTGAGGGAGCGATGGGCCTGCATCACCCCCAGAATAATGTCACCCCGATCGCCAGGGGTGATAATTAAAGTATTTTTTTCGTGCAACCAATGGAGGGCATGGGAAATGTGCATAGCTACCACCAAATGCTGATAAACCAAGTTATCGAGCAAATCCGCACCGCTCAGCACTTGAGCATTTAAACCGGTGACAATTTCCCTCAGACGTAGGCTTTTCAGCATGCTGTCCTGGGGAATAGTGCCCAATACCATCGGAAGATCGCCATAATGCTGTTCCAGTTGGGCTTGAATTTCTGTAGCTAATTCCGGCTGGACTCGGTTAATAATTACTCCCACTACCTGACAAGACTCTTCTTCATAGGAATTCAGGGCCATATCAATGGGCTGCAAACTATCTGCAATGGTGTTACCCATGGCATTACCCAATAGCAAAATGGGACAGTTCAACATCTTGGCGATCGTGGTGTTGAGATCAAACTCAAAGGCCGACTCCTCCCCCAAATAATCTGAGCCTTCACAGAGGATAAAATCCACCCGATCCGCCAAATGACGATATTTAGCCAAAATTCGGTCTAATACCTGATCAATGGCTCCATCTGAGGCCAAACTCACCGCTTCGTGGAAATACAAACCAAAGGAATCAGTGTAGGTTTGTTGAAGACGAAAATTTTCCAGCACCAGAATAATATTGTTATCATGTTTGCCATTAACTGGGTCTTGGATAATGGGACGAAAATAGGCAATACGGGTAGTTTTTTTGAGAATTAAGTCTAAAATACCCAATACCACCAGGGATTTACCACTGCGGGCTTCGGTGGTGCTCAAATAAAGGGAACTAGTCATAATTTAAATAGCCTCAACATAGCTAGCAATGGTTTTGTCCAGGAAAATCAACTAAAACTTTTTCCCCGGAGATCTTGACCTGCAATTAAGTATTAACCACTACCAATTAACCCTTGTCATTGCCCCATCTACCTAAGTAATAACTCTTTTTTTCAGGAAATAAATTATAATTCAGTAAAGTTTTATAAAGTAATTCTAATAAATCTAAGGGTGCATTTTCAAAGTTCAGAGCAATAAATTTTACATACTCAATCCAGGCATTCAAGAACTGATTTCTAAAGAAAACTTAAAATCTCTCAATCCCTTGTCTGACAAGCCTTTAGTCTATTTAAAAAATTGGTTATGTCAAAATCTAACGTCTTTGTTACAGAGGTTACGTTTCTGGTTAGCACAGTAAAGTTCTTACATAATAATCGTAACGACTGTTATGTGTGTATCAAGTTGATTCGGAATTTGCTGTATGGGCTATGGAGTGAGACCAGCAGACTGATAAAATTAACCCTAAAGCCCCAGTGTAAAAAGTCACACTTCTCGAAAAATTTTCCCTGTTATCAAGTGGGACCTGAGCTTACTTAGAAAGTTTTAGTTTGTCCCCTAAAACTCTGACAATAAGACAATATTCGTATCTATTTTTCTCCAAAGCTTAGAGAATTAGATAAAATTTTCAAATACATTCTTGAGGAAAATTAACCAATATTTTTAATTTAATAAACTGGGTACGGAGCTGACAACGGTCTCCCCTAGGCTGCCCATCACTGCATTGAATAGGTCTCCTAGGGGGAAGCTTCATCTACACCTTGGTAAATTAATCGGTAACAAAATCTATGTTGATAATGGCAGTTTGATTATCAAATAAAATAAAGTAATCGTTGGTACTCTGCTCAAATTCGAGGGTAACAATGGCCAAGTCTGGCTCGCTTAATGTTACCCCTGGGCGGACAACAATATCTTTAATACCCATAAATTTACCATATTGATTTAACTCAATTTGCCATTCTTCTTCAAGTTTAGCTGGAAAAATTTCTGTTTTAAACAGGGGACTAAAATACCTACGAGCTAGGCCGTATTCCCCCGTAGCTAAGTTATTAATAAAAGATGTAACGATGGCATCAATGCTCTGTTTGCTTGGAACACCAAAACCAATTAATTGCTGTTCTTTATTATAAATAAACTGAATATTTTCACTGATGTTAGCAAATCTAGCATTGAGGATGACAATGTCAGCATTGACAACATCGATTACTTTGGCTGTGACAACTTCTTCAAAAGCACCATCCTTGGCGATGATTTCATTTTCCCAGATGGCCTTGATCTGTTCGGGTGTAATGTAATCCTTACTTTCTGGCACCAGATAATCCAGGGCGGCGGCGTACTGGCCTGCGTTAATTAAGCTTAAAATCTGCTCGGATGTAGCAATAAGTTCCTGCCGTTGCTCCGCCGTGATGATTTGTCTCTCCTGACTATAACTAGGGGGAGCAAAGATGACCATGGGGGTTGTAATCAAACCCAACACAGTCAATATATTTATACTTTTGAGAGAAAGATTAAAGAACATCGATTTCTGTTCACTCCTAAATGACTTTGCCATTGAGTTTAGCCCAATTTATGGTGGACTTCAGGATTAATCAGGTCAAAAGGTTGGCTAGCAGTGAGACGATGAGCACGAAGTCAACCACAAGAAGTTGCAATGACGAGCAAATTTCCTAATTGAAAAACATTTTTAATTCATAAACCCCGTCACTCATACATCGTTCTAGGCGAAAATTCATTTTCTCGAATAGGCGCAACATGGCCCGATTTTCCAGCAAAACATCGGCGGTAAAACCGAGTAGACCTTGTTTTTTGGCCAATTGGGTCAAATAATTCAACAATAAAGTACCAATGCCCTGTTGGTGGTAGTCATCCCGCACAACAAAGGCCACTTCCGCTGTGTGGCTATCTTCGTTAAGGGCATACTGACCAACCCCGACAATGACCTCTTGATGTTGTTGCTTGACGATCGCCAGGATAATTATTTCTTCGTTGTAGTTAATCACAGAAAACTGTTGTAGTCTTTGGTGGGGCATATCAGTGCGCACAGACATAAAACGTCGCACCAAACTTTCGTCGGAAAGGGCATAAAAGAAATCTTTTAAGTTAGGTTCATCGTTAAATTTCACTGGTCTAAGCCATAATTCCAGCCCGGTGCGGGTGGTGCGATAGGTTTCCAGATGTTCAGGATATTCCCCCTGTTGCCCGGTAATAAAAGCCTGGTCAGCATAAATTAAATGATGCTTTTTCGCCTGCTCAATTAACCAAGGGCGAAATTTGGGATGGGCGATCGCCGTTAACTGCATGGCCCGTTCCCGAATGTTTTTACCGTGGAGATAGGCAATGCCATACTCCGTAACCACGTAATGAATGTCCCCCCGATTGAGGGTAATGCCCACACCTTCCCGAAGAAAAGGCACAATGCGGGAAATGGTTTCATTTTCGGCGGTGGATTCCAGAGCTAAAATGGTACGCCCCCCTTTGGCCATCACCGCTCCCCGCATGAAATCGGCCTGGCCACCGATGCCACTGTAAAAATTACTGCCCAGGGATTCGGCGGTGGACTGTCCTGTCAAATCAATTTCTAGGGCACTATTGATGGCCACCATATTGTCGTGGTGGGCAATGGTAATGGGATGATTGGTGTAATCAACAGTGCGAAATTCCACCGCAGGATTATCGTTCAAATAGTCGTAGGTATCCCGACTGCCCATGCAAAAAGTTGCCACCACTTTACCCCGATTTCTTGTTTTTTGACTATTATTAACCGCTCCACTTTTAAGCAGTTGTACGAGCCCATCGGAAATTAATTCCGTATGCACCCCCAAATTTTTCTTGTTGCTTAAATAACTCAACACTGCGTCGGGAATACTGCCATAACCCACTTGAATCGTATCCCCATCCTGAATCAAACTGGCGACATATTTGCCAATGCGGCCGGCGAGAATATTGTCCCGCTCCATTTGGTATTCCAACAGCGGTTCATCATGGGCAATGATATAGTCCAATTTTTCCAGGGCAATGAACCCATCCCCGTGGATTCTGGGCACTTGGCTATTCATTTGGGCAATGACCAAAGACGCTTGCTCCACTGCCGCTTTGACAATATCCACACTCACCCCCAAATTAACGTAGCCATGGTCATCGGGATAGGAAGTTTGAATTAGGGCCACATCGATGGGCACAAATCCCTGCTCAAATAATCCCGGTACTTGGGAAAGAAAAATGGGGGTATAGTCTGCTAGGCCTTCATTAACGGCGCTACGGGTGTGGTGGCCAATGAAGAAGGAATTATGGCGGAAGTTTTTGGCAAATTTGCTATCGGTATAGGGCGCTAAACCGAGGGTCCAGACCTGGAGCACTTCCGCATCAAATAGGGATTTGGGATGGGCTTGCACATAGTTAACCAACTCCTGCACCAAGTATTGAGGTTCCCCGCAGGCGGTGCTGATAAACAGGCGATCGCCGCGATGAAGATGACTAAAAATTTCAGCGGTGGGGACAAACTTTTGGGGATATTGGCTTTGTAATTGGGCTAATCGTTCTTGACGATCAGAATTAACCATGGTGCTTGACCGGGAGGAGTAAAGACGAGCATCTCGTCACCGAAGCTGTTGTCGTTAATAAAGGTCAGGGCATCATTCGCCCATCAGCAACGGGCAACGTTGTACCTCCAAGTTTACAGTCTCACTCTCCAGCCAGAGTTAGAGCGCCTATCCTCGTCCCACTTCGGCCAAAATTTCCGCTAGGATTTCCCCGGCGCCCTGCTCCCGTAACTTGAGGGCAAGATCCTGTCCCAATTTTTCCGCTTCGTTCCGGGGGGCACTGAGGTTATCCTTGATCAGCCTTTTGCCATCTAAACTGGCCACCATCCCCGTCAGGGTCAGATTATCCCCATCTAAATGGGTGTTAACCCCAATGGGCACTTGGCAACCCCCTTCCAATTGACGTAAAAAGGCCCGTTCGGCTAGACAACGATCTCGACTATCTTCGTCTTCCAAAACCTTTAGGAGGCTGAGAATTTCCCCGTCGCCGTCCCGACACTCAATGCCCAAGGCCCCTTGACCTACCGCATGGAGAGAAATTTCCGGGGGAATGAGTTGATCAATACGATTGGCCATGTCTAACCGTTCCAAACCAGCGGCGGCCAAAATAATGGCATCGTACTCATTGCTATCTAACTTAGCCAAACGAGTATTAACGTTGCCCCGCACATCCTTGAAAGTTAAATGGGGAAAGTGGTAGCGCAGTTGGGCCAGACGGCGGAGGGAAGAAGTTCCAATCACAGCCCCTTCCGGCAGGGAAGCCAGGTCTTTGCCTTGGTGTTTGGCGTTTAAAACCAACGCATCGGCAGGGTTGACCCGTTTAGTAACGCAACCGAGCATCAAGCCCGCTGGTAAATTGGTGGGCAAATCCTTGAGGGAGTGAACGGCGAGATCGGTTCTTCTTCCCAACATCCCGTCTTCAAGTTCTTGGGTAAATAGTCCCTTATCCCCAATTTTTGCTAGCGCCACATCGAGGATTTTATCCCCCTGGGTTTCCATGGTTTCGACATCGAATTGGCGATCGGGGAAGTGCTTTTGCAATTCTTCCTGCACCCAATAGGTTTGCACAAGGGCTAGCTGGCTTTTCCGTGAGCCTATCCGAACTGTGGGAGCAGAAGTCGAAACAGTCATGAAACTTAAAAAATATTGTTAAAAATAGACTCGATCTAGCATAGCATCAGAGGCTATCGGCCTTGGTTTTCCTTCTGTAAAGCTAGGAGGAAACTCACTCACTCTGGCTGTTGCTGTTACTATTCCAACCCGATCGCCGTGGAAAAGATTGCTCAAAACATTGGTCGTAAATACATTTATCAAGCGATGTTGGTGGCCTTAGGGCTGGCGATCGCCGTGGCGAGCTATTTTTATTGGGCTAAATTTGACGGCCAGATTACAGGCTTTTTCCGCATTGGGTCGGTGTTGCCCCTGTCCCCGTTGTTGAATCCGGCGGCAACATTAATTTATCAAGGGGAATTGGGTTACGACGGCCAACAATTTTTAACCATTGCCCTGGATCCGGGCTTGCATAATCCAGACTCTATTGCCGCTTTGGATCACCCCAGCTATCGTTACCGCCGCATTCTTTATCCTCTACTGGGCTATGTTCTCGGTTTGGGCAATCCAGTGTTAATTCCCTGGGCTTTGGTATTCATTAACATTGTGGCGATCGCCGTTTGTACAGGGTTAACTGCGTTTTACTTTCAAGATCAAAAACAGAAAACCATGGGAGCCTTGGCGGTGCTGGCAATTCCGGGGATGTGGATGGTGTTATTTCTCTCCACCGCGGACTTACTGGCCAGTGTTTTTAGTTTGGGGGCAGTGGTCTGCCAAGCAATATTTCCCCTCCATCAAAATAAAAAGTGGTGGTTGGTGCCCTTCCTCCTTGCTTTGGGATTATTAACGAGGGAAACGACCCTAATTATCTGGCTGGCCATTGCTTTAACCCTGGGGCAAAATCGTCAATGGCGATCAATGGGGGTCTTACTACTCAGTTTGCTTCCCTTAACTCTCTGGTTGGGCTATATCCATGGGCGGCAGTTACCAGGGGGCAGTGGTACCGGCAATTTTGGCTGGCCATTGGTGGGCATCGGGGAAAAATTTCAGAACCTAATCCAAACGGGGCTGACCGCTAACAATCTGTACGAAGCCTTCCTTTGGTTTTTATTACTGTTTACCCTGGCCCTGTTAGTTTGGCTCACTCTACCCCAACGTCGGGGCAATATCACCCTGACCTATGGCGGCTGGCTCTATGGCGGGCTGTTACTGGTGGCCAGCTTTTACATTTTGAATTATTACCTCAACTACAGTCGGGTTTTTCTGGACGTATTTCTGCTAACCATCCTGGCCATGGCCTCCACGTCACGGTTAATCCGTTGGCTTTACACGGCGATCGCCGGCCTGGGCAGTGTCACTTTTTTATTGCTGAAATCGTGACTAGGAATGGTTATACAGAACCCGTTGGCGGAGTACCTCTGCACTTTTTTAGTAACCCAATGCCGGGGGAATTTTATCTAGTTTGCCGCCAAACTTAGGGTTTCAGGGAGTTGTCAAAATACTCTTCAAGCAGAAGTAGGGGGATTGTAGGCAATGCCGATCGCCGTGGCAATATCGGCTAAAGTTTGCTCCTGGGCATGGCCCCAAAAGGCCTCTAGTTTATAAAATTCCCGTTCCTCTGGCATAAAGGTATGGACGAGAACGTCGCCAAAATCCTGTAACACCCAAATGCTTTCACTGTTGCCTTCCGTGTGGGTAGGCAGTTGACCGTGGACTAGTTCCACCTGCTTTTCAATATTGTCGGCGATCGCCCGGACCTGGGTGCGGGAAAATCCGGTGGAGATGACAAAATAATCCGCCAGATAGGACACATCCGTAACCTTAAGAATGACCAAATCCCCGGCTTTGCGTTCTTCGGCGGCTTGGGCAATGGTCCACACCAAATGCTCGGTGGCGGGGGCATCGGCGGGAACGGTGGGATTAACGGTCAAAGTGGGGGGGGATGCATCGAAGCGGGAAATTTCAGTCATGTAGGATTTTGTCAACTCCAAAAGAACGATGGACGGGTAAAGGAATATTTTTCTAGTGTAGCCAGAACCACTGGCAATGTTGTGCTTACTTTGCCATTTGTAAAGCCCAATTGCGGGTCAAAATCACCTGGGGATGGATAACTTTGTGATGTTTGATCAAATAGGTCAGGGTTTGCTCACAGGTAAGGCGCACTGCTTGATAAAGATTGTGCTGGGCCACTTGACGGAGTTTTTCTAGCTCCAAGCTATTGCCCCTAGTGGGCTCCAGGGCATCAGCCACAAAAATCAGGCAAGCCAAAGGGTCCATGGGCACCGCCCCCAAAGTATGACAACGAATCGCAGTCAAAACATCTGGGTCATCAACACCAAATTCCTCGGCGGCAATGACCGCACTGACATCGGCATGGATGAGATGGGGACTAGCTCGCAAAATTGGATCGAGGGGTAACCGATGCTCCTCGGCGATCGCCAACAATTTGGCCGGCGGGAAAAACTTAGCTAAATCGTGCAGTAGTCCCGCTTGTCCAGCTTTGATTGGGTCAACTCCATGGAGGGGAGCCCATTGCACCGCAGTTTTTTCAACCCCCAAAATGTGGTCTAACCGTTGGGGGGAAACGTTGCACCTTAGCCATTGAATTACCCCCTGTCGGTCTAACTCAGCCATGGCCAAAAAATAAATGTTCGCCGAAATCGAAAGTAATGGTTGAGGACGAAAACTTTGTCTTAGGGAAAACAAGTCGCTCCGCAATCAGGCTTGATCTTAATTCTTGGGATACATACCCCGCAGCTTGCTGCGACTACAAATGAAAACGATGTCCGAAGGGCATTGTAAAGCAAGCGTAACTGAACCACGAAGTGTGTGAAGTGAAGCGCAGTGATACCCCGTTGCTTGCAGCGGGGAAGTTCATTCGCCCGATCTACAGACAACAAACGGCGGGCCGAAACCCACCGATCGCCGTTTTTTATGCAGAGTTTTAGCCACCATTAGGGGCGCTAAAAATAGGTTAAACGTCGCTGGCGGCACCGTTATTGCTGGAGCCATTGGAGTCACTTTGTTGCCTTTGACCACCGGAATAGCGGCGGTTTTGGGTGCGACTGGCGGAGCGAAACTGACGGGCATAAGCACGATTACGTTCAGCTTTTTCCTTCTTTAAATTACGACGTTTTGCCATTGTTTGTTCCTCGTGAAATATAGTTTACAGACCACTTCTGAGTCCGGTTGCGGTCGTCGTGCTACGGGAAGTTTGCACAGGAAATGTTAGGCCGTGGAGGCGCATCCCAAACTTCATCCTAACACGGCTCCTGTTTTCCCAAATTATTGGGGGTGGTGGGGATCTGGTAAAAATCCTAGGGCTTCCCGCACCCTAGTCAAGGTTTGGTGGGCCGTGTGACTGGCTTTGGCGTTACCAGCTTGGATGATGCGGTCCAATTCCCCCCGATCAGCCAAAATTTCCGCATATTTTGCTTGAATTGGTTCGAGGGCGGCGATCGCCGTTTCGGTCAGTAGGGGCTTGAATTGACCCCAACCCATCTCGGCACATTCCTTCGCCACCGCTTTCTTAGTTTGGTTACTCAACAGAGTGTACAAAGTCAGTAAGTTGTGACATTCCGGACGCTCCGGATCGTCGAACCATAAACCCCGTTGGGGATCGGTTTTACATTTTTTAATTTTCTTTTGGATCACCTCCGGTGGGTCTAACAGGTTAATGCGACTCAGTTCCGACTCATCGGATTTAGACATTTTTTTGTTGCCATCGGCCAAGCTCATCACCCTAGCTCCCTCTTTGCGAATTAAGGGTTCCGGTAACTTCAACACCGGCGTATCTTCCCGGCCAAACTTGTCGTTAATGCGAATCACAATGTCTCGAGTCAGTTCCAAATGTTGCTTTTGGTCTTCCCCCACTGGCACCTTATCAGCGTCATAGAGCAAAATATCCGCCGCCATTAGTACGGGATAGTCCAGTAGCCCCACGCTAACGTTTTCCCCCTGTTTAACGGCCTTTTCTTTAAACTGAATCATGCGTTCTAGCCAATTGAGGGGGGTGACGCAGTTGAGCAACCAGGCCAATTCACTGTGGGCCGACACATGGGACTGGACAAAAATAGTCGAATACTGCAAATCAATGCCACAGGCGAGGTACAACGCCGCAATGGTGAGGGTATCCTGGGCTAAGGTTTGAGGGTTATGGGGCACCGTGATGGCATGGAGGTCCACCACACAAAAAAAGTTATCGTAATGTTGCTGTTGTTCGACCCAGCTACGGATAGCTCCCAGATAGTTGCCTAGGTGCAGATTCCCCGTGGGCTGAACTCCGGAAAGGATACGTGGCTTGTCCATGGTGGTGGTTGACCTATGAGCGAAATTAAACTTAATTAAACTTGGGGATTGGTTTAGTTGACCCAATGCTTTCCCCTAGGAAACTGTTGTGATTATTTTCACAATTCTTAATACTATCCCCGGCGGTGGCCCCCTTGGGCCCGATGGGGTAAGTTAGGGTTGGCAAAGTGAGGAAAACCGCATATTACCGTTGTGGTTTCTTCTACCCAAAGCCAACCAAATTCGCTAACATGAATGAGCCTTACTCTCTGTAGATAATCGTAGGCGGTTAAACTTTATGAGCAATATTCAAGAAAAAATCGAACAGGAGCTAGCCAACGCTAGACAAGTTTGCGGTGCCGATGAAGCTTCTCCGGCGGAGTGCGCTGCAGCCTGGGACGCTGTGGAAGAGCTAGAAGCGGAAGCCGCCCACCAACGTCAACAACATCCCGCCCAAACCCCCCTAGAAAAATTCTGTGACGAAAACCCCGACGCCGCCGAGTGCCGTATTTATGATGACTAGGGGACAGTAACCCCAACCCACTAACCATAACTGGCGATCGCCAGGATTCCCGAAACGATGTTTTTGGTTGGAGCAGTGACAATTTCCTGGGGGTTGTTACTGCTTTTTGCTGTTTGTGCTGGAGGGATGGGGGTAAACCATATCTCCCCGTGGTAAAACCTAAGGCCCTTCCAGTACCGCGGCTTCCACATCTTGTCGGCTGAGGGAGTATTTAAAGCTCCGCACCACTTGGCGCTGGGGTTGCTGGGGGAAGTAGCAGATGACTAATTCCTCCGTGTCCAAACTCAGTTCCGCATCCCAATCCCCTTGCTTAAGCATCCAACAATGGCGATCGCCACGGTCTTGCTGACACCCCAGGGCCATGAGCCAGCGTTCTAGTTGGGGCAGGGGATGGTTATAGAGGGGGGTTTCCGGTGCGGGGAGACTCATGGGCAATGGCAAAATGGAAAATAATTTGGTGGACGTTGGCTTAATTCGCCTAATCTAATCTAGACCATCTAACTTTGATCTTGGATCTTGTTTAAACCGCCAATGGGAGGCGGCACCAACGCTACCATTGCCCCCCGTGCTAGGAAAGTGCTTAGCTAAGATGGCGTATAGTATATTGCGTTGCTCTCTGGAATCTATGAACATCCCTGCCTTTACCGCCCTGACGTTGAAGTTGTTCGGCGTTATTTTCGTCCTCATTGCCCTGCTGGATTTTGTTAGCCTCATTTTCCCTCTGCAAATGGCTGATCCCCAGTGGCAGTTGACAACGATAACGGGCATTGTCGACCGGGGCATAGTGCCCATGTTGGGTATGGGGTTGATTTCCCTTGGTTACTTGGTGGATACCATGGCGAAAACCGCTACGACGTCCCCCAAAGGTGGTTTTGATTTACGGATGCCGGTTTATATTTTGGCGATCGCCTTGGGATTAGTCTTTTTATTGTTGATCCCCATACATTTGACCAATGTGAACCAAATTAAAACAGCGGAGTTGGCCCAACTAGAAACCCAGATCGGCCAGGGGCAACAACAGGTGGAAGGGGCCCTCAGGCAATTTGATGCCCTGTCCCAAAATCCAGAAGCATTGGAACAACAAATCAAAGAAGGGGAGCAACTGTTAGCGGCCGGTCAGGCGAATGGGAATCCCTTAAACCAAGAGCAGTTAGCTAATATTGAGCGCCAAGTGAACGAACTCAAAGGTCTCCAGGAAATGTCTAAAGACCCGGCCGCCCTGAAGGCAAAGATGGAAGAAATTAAAACTAATTTGGAAACCCAGGTGGCGGAGCAACGGCAAAAAGTGGAAAGCCAAGCCTCTAATCAAGCCCTCAAGCAAGGTTTACGGGTGGGACTAAGCAGTTTAATGCTCTCCATTGGTTTTGCCGCCTTTGGCGCTTTGGGTCTGAGGAATTTACTTTCCGCGTCTCCGACTCCCCCCAGTGCCGATCCCCTTGCCTAGATTAGGGCCGTTAGGTCATAGCCCCATCCAGATTAAGTAATTTTTCTGCCCGGCGACAATCCTGACTGATCTGATTTTTTAGCTGGTCCAAGCCAGCAAATTTTGTTTCGGCCCGGAGATAGTGGGTCAAAGCCACCTCCAGGCCTTGGCCGTATAAATCCCCTGACCATTGCAGGAGATGCACTTCCGCTGAAGGTTCCTGCCCGTTGACTGTGGGGCGATCGCCAAGGTTAATTACCGCTGGTATGGGCACAGCTAAGGCATCTAAGTTGACCCAACCCGCATAAACTCCATACTTGGGCCAGAGCTTATCTTCCGGTAAACAAAGATTAGCGGTGGGAAAGCCCAATTTACGACCCAATTGCTGTCCCTGCACCACCGTCCCCCGCAGGGCATAGGGCCTTCCCAACAACTGATTGGCCATGGCTAACTTGCCTTCCTTTAGGGCGCGGCGAATGCGCGAACTACTAATCCTTTCCGTATCCGTTTGTTCCAACTGGGCGATCGCCACGGTGATGCCAAATTCTTGGCCGAGGTTTTGTAAATCCTGCACATTGCCCCGCCGTTGATGACCAAAGCAAAAATCCTGGCCGACGCTGATAAATTTGGCTTGCAACTGTTCCACTAGGATAGATTGGACAAATTGCCTGGGGCTAAGGTTGGCTAAGTTTTCCGTAAAGGGTAACAACACCAACTGTTCCATGCCGATCGCCGTCAATTGCTCCACCTTCTCCGGCAAGGGGGTCAATAAAGGTTGGGTGCGCCCACTGAAAAAACTGCGGGGATGGGGATTAAAACTAACCACCGCCGAATGTAGGGGATGTTCCAGTCCCTGGGCAAAATCCATCACCTGACGCAACACCGCCCCATGGCCCCGATGGACCCCATCAAAGTTTCCCAGGGCGATCGCCGTGGGGGTTTGCAAAACATTGGTGGCGGAAAGAATATGCAAAGTAATTGGTAATTAATAATGGCGATTATCGGTCAGGACTGAAACGATCTGGGTAATGGGTAAGGAAAAAACGTCATTGTTCACAGATGGGAAAACATCATTGAAGGATTGCAGATACCGGGCGGTTAGCGATTATTTAGCCACAGAAACGGTCTAATCCTGGAAAAATTTAAGCGTGGTAGGCCGCCCCCAAATAGAGTTCTCCCACCAAAGGATCATTCAGTAGACTTTGCCCCGACCCCTCCAACTTATCCTGGCCATTTTCCAGCACGTAACCCCGATCAGCCATCATCAAAGCCTGTTTGGCATTTTGCTCCACCAAAATAATCGCCTTACCAGTGGAATTAATCGCCTTAATTTGGGCAAACACATCCTTAACCAAAATGGGTGACAGAGCCGCCGACGGTTCATCTAGCAACAACAAATCCGGGTCTAACATCAAAGCCCGACCCATGGCCAACATTTGCCGTTCCCCGCCTGATAAAGTCCCAGCCCTCTGGTTACGGCGTTGGGCCAATTTAGGAAACATGGTGTAAATGCGGTCCTTGAGGGTTTGGGTGGGGCCCTGGTGGAGAAAAGCCCCCATATCTAAATTTTCTGCCACCGTTAGGCTGCCAAACACGTTACAAACCTGGGGCACATAGCACATACCCCGGCGCACAATTTGGTCAGAACCAAGGCCAGCAATGTTTTTACCCTTAAAAATAATCTCCCCCTGGCTGGGGGTCAGTAAACCAAAAATGGTTTTGGCTAGGGTTGATTTTCCCGCTCCATTGGGACCAATGACTGTGACCAACTCCCCCGGCGCAATGGAAAAATTAATGCCCTGCAAAATGGGCACATCGGCCACATAGCCAGCAAATACATCCTTAACAACGAGGAGGTCAGACATAGGTAAAGGGTGGAAAAGTTTGATCGACCCAGGCCGGGGAACTCAGTGAATATCAGTCAACTAGTCGTATTTAAGCTAGCCCAGGGCAGTTGACTCTCTCCCAACCCTAGGCAGGACTTTTTTGTAAATCGGGCCGTTCCTCTGGCAGGATAGCCCCCTCCACTGGACAGACCTGGAGACAAATGCCGCAATCAATGCAGGTGGCAAAGTCGATCCAGTACCAATCAGTGCCAATGGTATTTTTCCCGTCTCCGGGGTGAATGCAGGCTACGGGGCAGGCTTCTACACAATCGGCCACGCCTTCGCAGGTTTCCGTAACAATGGTGTGGGGCATATTTCGCCGGAATCAGAATTTCAAAAGTTGGCGGATTTTTACAAATCGTCACAGTTCTAAGGGTAGCGGACGTTCAACCCCTGAGGCAATCCACTGGAGCGTGATTTACCTGAAATTTCCCGAAGCAGTTATCCTGAGAGGAAGAATTGTGTGAGGAAAATTTTCAGATGGTTGCGTCCCCCATCCACAGCCGTGGTTTAGATTTGCCTTTGCCTTCAACGATGGGAGAATTCGGCCTCAGTTTGCCCCGATCGCCATTGTTTGGTACGGACGGTATTCGGGGTAAGGCGGGGGAATTGTTGACAGCGCCTTTGGCTTTATCCTTGGGCTTTTGGGCGGGACAGGTGTTGCGGCACCACGCTGATGTTTCCGGGCCGGTGATTATTGGCCAAGATTCTCGCCTTTCCAGTGATATGCTCGCCAACGCCATGGCCGCCGGCTTGAACAGTGCGGGGGTGGAGGTGTGGCAACTAGGGCTTTGTCCTACTCCCTGCGTGGCCTACCTCACCAGAAAGACAGCGGCGATCGGGGGCATCATGATTTCCGCTAGCCATAACCCACCGGAAGATAATGGCATCAAGTTTTTTGATCACCAGGGACTGAAATTGCCTAAATCCCTGGCCATGGCGATCGAAGCCGGACTACGGGGCCAAAGCCAAACTTCTGCTCTCAATACCAGCCAGTGGGGTCGCAGCTACGGCCAACCCCAGCGCGTTCAGCATTACCAGGATTTTTTGCTAAGTAGTTTGCCCCAACCCTTAGATTTTCAGGGACTAAAAGTGGTGCTGGATCTGGCCTGGGGGGCTTCGGTGAATTTAGCACCCCATATTTTTCGCAGTTTAGGGGCAGAGGTGGTGGCCCTGCACGATTTGGCCGATGGCAGTCAAATTAACGTCGATTGTGGCTCCACCCATTTACACCGTTTGCAAAGGGCAGTACGGGAAACTGGGGCGGATTTAGGTTTTGCCTTTGACGGCGATGCGGACCGGGTGATGGCAGTGGATGCCCAAGGCCGCCCAGTGGACGGGGATTACATTCTCTTTTTGTGGGGTAAAACCCTCCAGCAAAGCAATCATCTGCCTGATAACTTAATTGTCGGCACTGTCATGGCCAACTTGGCCTTCGAGCGGGCCTGGGAGAAGTTGGGGGGTAAGTTAATTCGCACTGCCGTGGGGGACCAAAACGTCCAAGCCCAAATGTGGGAAACCGGAGCCATGCTGGGAGGAGAGCAGTCGGGACATATTATTTGTCATCACCATAGCTATTCCGGGGATGGCCTGCAGGCGGCCCTGCACTTAACCGCCCTAGTGCAACAGTCTGGTTTATCCCTGGGGGAACTGCTGGCGGAAAGTTTCCACCCCTATCCCCAAATTCTCCGCAACATCAGGGTGCTAGACCGGGAGCGTCGTTTGCATTGGCAAGAATGCACCTCTTTGCAACAGGCGATCGCCACGGCGGAAGAGTCCATGGGCGACACAGGAAGAATTTTAGTGCGGGCTTCGGGCACGGAACCCCTGATTCGAGTCATGGTGGAGGCGGCCTGTGCGGAGACGGCAGCCCACTGGTCGGCACAACTCACCAGCGCTGTGCAATGCCATTTGGGAGACAGTTAACAGTTATCGGTTAGCCAAAAGAGCTTGCAAAACCGCAGTTCACTACCCATAACCGTGGCAAACTGAGCGGTGGCAAGGACGCCTCGTTGTCAGAAAAAGGCTTCAGCCCCTAATGTCATTAATCATCCGACCAATGGCATCCTCTTGGCTTTGAATGTCGCTGGCTAACTGGAATTGCACCAAAGCTCTGATTAGATTGTGCTCAGGATATTTAACTTTGAAATAGCGATCGCCGTTGAGGTAATCGGTGAAGAACCGCAGTCCCAACTCAAAGCTGATGAGGGCAATGGCGGGAAACAAATAATCGTAATCAGCAGAGGTGAGAAAATGTTGACATTGGGGTAAATAACCCGCCAAAATTGCGCGACAGAGGTCTAGATCAAATTCCACCGCTGACCAATTTTCCGTTTCTTCCCCCAACAGGTTACAACCGGAACGTAAACAATCACCCAAATCGTAATGGATTAAGCCTGGTTTAGTGGTATCTAAATCAATCACGCTGACCGCTTGTCCCGATTGGCGATCGAACAAAATATTATTAACTTTAGGATCGCCGTGCATTAAACGCAGGGGTAATTGCCCTTTGGCTTTAGCTTGTTCCAACACGGCACAGCGGCCAATCCAGGTTTCAATCACCCTCTGGCAATGGTTAATTTCTCGGCTTAATGCTCCCGTTAGCCTTGGGCTCTGGGCCAATGCCTGCTGATACTGTTCCAGGTAAACAGGGGTATGGTGAAATCCTGGCAGGGTATCGACTAATTTACTAGGGGAAAGATCGCTCAGCAGTTGATGGAAAATGCCTAGGGCTGTGCCCACTTCCCTGGCCTGGGCTGGGTTGGTCAGGGTGTCAAAGGATTCTGAACCGGCAATGAAACTTATGGCCCGCCAAAATTCGCCAGTGCCCGAATCCCAATGGTCCTGATTATTTTTAGTTAAAATCACTTCCGGCATTAACCAAGGACGTTCCAGGGGATGCCGTTGTAATTTTTGCTTAATATGGGTAGTTACCTTGACCATATTACCCATCACCGCCGCTGGATTTTTAAATACCTCGTGATTGATCCTTTGCAAAACAAAACTAGTCTGGGTTTCGCCATCTAAATCCACCAAAAAAGTGTCATTAATATTGCCGTTGCCAAAGGATTTGATCTGGATAATTTTTCCCTGGTGATCAAATTGATCCGCAATGGCAAAAACTTTTTCTGCTACGTTCGATATTTTCCCAGTGGATTCCATTGGCTAAGCTTTACTCCCCAAATGAATATAAGTAAATATTAATAAATCATCATTGGCTGAATAGATGGATATTTTAGTCCCATTAACCCCATTACCACATGGCCATCCAGCCAGTTAGCCATAGCCCTGATGAACTATTTTCGGCTCAGCAGAAATTAATCATAGCCACTAGGCGATCGCCGATGGGTTGGACTGCCGGTCAGCCCACTATTGCCTCTGGCCCAGACCAAGCCTGATAATGCCAGAGCATTAATCCCCATTTTTTCTGCTATTTGCCATGGTCAGCTTCACCGTTTCTGTGCCCGCCACCACCGCCAATATTGGCCCAGGCTTTGATTGTTTGGGGGCGGCCCTGGGGTTATATAACCATGTGACGGTGACCAGCCCGACGGATCCGGAAGTTGATTTATTGATCGAAGCCCGGGGCAGGGACGGAGAAAAAATCAGCACTGACAAAGACAATTTACTCTACCAAGCCATTGCCTATTTTTATCAACAAATCGGGCAGGCCGTACCTCCCCTAAAACTAGAGATTGACTTAGAAATTCCTTTGGCACGGGGTTTGGGCAGTTCGGCCACGGCCATTGTGGGGGGATTATTGGCGGCCAATCAGGCGGCGGGTAATCCTTGTACTGAGGAAGAAATTTTGCAGATGGCGATCGCCATGGAAGGGCATCCCGACAATGTGGCCCCGGCCCTATTGGGGGGTTGTCAGTTGGCCGTCAAAAATGGTGACCATTGGCAATTGGTTGCCCTAGATTGGCCGAGCCAATTTGTCCCAGTGTTGGCCATTCCCAATTTTGAACTATCCACTGAAGCCGCCCGGGCTGTTCTTCCCCATCAGTATGACCGTAGTGCCGCTATTTTTAATGCTTCCCACCTAGCGCTATTGGTACAGGCTTTTAACCAAAGTCGGGGGGACTGGTTGGCCCTAGCTCTCCAGGATCAAATCCATCAACCCTATCGCCAGAGTTTAATCCCTGCCTACGACCAACTCCACCAAGCCGCCCTAGCCGCCGGGGCCTACAACCTAGTGATTAGCGGTGCCGGCCCCACCCTATTGGCGATCGCCGACGAAGTCCGGGCTCCCCAAGTCGCTTCCACCCTAGTGGAAACCTGGCATAATGCCGGCATTGAGGCCGAAAGCCATTGTTTGCCCATTGATACCAAGGGCGCAACCATTACTAAATTGAGGTAACCATTACCAACGGTGGACAGGCTGAGGAAAATGTATGTTAAACCAGCATTGCTTGGCCCATTAATGATAATTTTGGGACTGCTTTGGACAGCCAGAGTAGAAGCGGAACCCATTGTTAAAGTCGAGTACAAATACTACTCCATTTACCCAAAAACTAAATGGGACTTAAACGATGAATTAAATCGACGTAGCCCAATTATTTTTCAGGGAAAACGGTATCGTGGTTACACTCAATGGTTAGTGCGCTGGCAGTATCAATGGTGGTCCACGGCCCAACAATGTCAAATCACCACCGTTACCACCAACCTCGATGTTACCTATACCCTGCCCCGCATTCCTACTAATCACCCCACTGATCCAGAAGCCCGACGAGTTTTTAATCGCTACTTAGCCGCCCTCTTTAAGCATGAGGAAAACCACAAAAATTCTGGCCTTTATGCAGCTAGATCCATTGAAAAAGCTTTACTGAACTTGGGTCCATTTCCCAACTGTAAGGGTTTAGAAACCAAAGCTGAAAGCACTGCTCAACAGATTATCCAGCGTTACCGCCAAAGGGATCTGGATTACGATCGCCAAACAGATCATGGCCGCAAAGAAGGCATTATGATCGAAAATTTTCTCCGTTAATTTTTCCGAATTTTATTTTGGTTTTGCTTGATCAACATCAGAGAAAAATAGGATAGGGACAACTGGGGATAGTTACTAAGGGGATGATAAATTTTTTCCTCGGTGGTAGAAATTTTTTCCAGCACCCAGGTCTGGTCTAATAGTTCCCTTTTAGCTAAAATTTCCCACACCTGTTCATACACCATTCGCACTTTCATCAATACCACCGCCTCTGCCCAATCCAACGCTTTTTCCAATTCTTCTGGGCAATATAATGCCGGCAAAATTGCTAATTTTTCTTCCTGGCAAGTGAGGGGTAAGCCCAGGGCGGAAGCTCCGGCAAAGGGGGAACTCACCCCAGCGATGTAGTTGATCACCAACTGGGGATGGTTACTTTTTAACGTCTGGGCAAGGTAGGTGAAGGTGCTGTAAAAGCTGATGTCTCCTTCGCAGGCAAAGGCCACATCTACTCCTTTTTCTAAATAGGGCCAAACTTTTGCTGCTGCCTCTTCCCAGGCCTTTTCTAGAATCTCTTCCTTTTGCACATAGGGAAATTTTAAGGGCAAGGAAATTTGTTCTGGGAGAAGATGGGGGGTAATAATTCCCTCGGCAACCCCCGATCTCCCTTGGAGTCCAGCGGGAAAAGCCACCACGGGACAAGCTTGCAGAGTTTTTAACCCCTTGAGGGTAATTAGCTCCGGATCGCCGGGGCCCACACTAACGCCATAGAGAATACCAAGTGTCATGGACAAAGATAAAAATAGGAATAAAAATATGGTTTTTTATTTGTAATAGTTCTTTACTTTACCCAGACAAAAGCCGGTCTATATTAGACTGGACGCAAACTTTTGGGTTAATTAATGCCATGTTGAAGCAGTTGTCAGCCACCTTCATTGGACTGTTACTCGCCACGGTGGGTGCCCAGGCGGCGATCGCCGAAACCGTAATGGAGAAAATTATTCGCACGGGTAATCTAACCATTGGGGCAAACCTGGACACTGTGCCCTTCTCCTATATCAACGAAAACAATGAGGTGGTGGGCTACTCCATTGACATTGCCGATCGCATCCGGGAGGAAGTGGGTAAGGAATTGGGGCGGGAAGTGGTTCTGCAAATTGTGGAAGTACAAGATATGAAAGATGCCCTGCCCAAGGTCAAAAACGGTGAGCTAGACATTGTCTGTAATACCGCCTTTACCTGGGAGCGGGACCGCTACGTTGACTTTACCGCTAGCTATGCAGTGGCTGGTGTCCAACTACTTGTGCCCAATGACACCCCGATCAATTCTCCCGAAACGTTAATGGGACGGCGGGTGGCCCTGGTGCCCAACACCATTGTGGAGGATGCAGTGAAAATTGCCCAAGCTGACATCGAAGTGGTGCCCGTTCCCAGTGTGCGGGCCGGCATGGAAGCCCTTAAAAAGGGCACAGTGGATGCAGTGGCGGCGGACGGTATTCAACTAGCAGGCCTAAGGCAGGTATTGGATATGCCTGACACCAAAATTATTCCCCAACCGGCGCAAATTAGGTATGGGGTCGGTTGTATGGTGCGGGAGGGCAATCCCAGCTTTTTGCGCTTGGCTAATCGGGCTCTGGTGCGGCTAGCGGAGGGCTATGTCCAGGGCGATCCGGAAGACGTGGCCATCGTTGACAAATGGATTGGTACCGAGGGAATTGTGCCAGTGGACAATGACAATCTCCGTCAGTTCTTTAATTACCTGGTGATTACCCACGAGCAGGTGATGGAACCCAAAAATGGCCAGTAAATGAGGTTGATTTTGATGGATGGTAATTTGGTTGGTACCTTTTGGGGGCTGTTCCGACCTTGCCTCGTCCCAATCCCTAGCCCCATTGTTTTTGTCGATTTTTAGGTATTTGTCATGAACTCTAACCAACTTGGCTGGACTGCTTTCCTCGTGGCGATCGCCAGTGTGGCATCCTCCCCTGCTGAAGCCGCCGTGGTCGACAATGATGTCTCCAGTCAAAGTGGCACCATCGAATCCCGTATTGCCCGTATCCACTCCACCATTAGCAATAAAGCTGATTCCACCAATCTCCTCGGCAGTGTTGCCCCCTCTCCGGAAGTCCCCCCCCAAGTGGCAATCGGTTGGGGTAATGGACGGGGCGGCGGTACCTTTGTCAACTTAGGCCGGGGCGGCTGGGGCAATGGGGGCGGCGGCGGTGGCTGGGGTAATGTTAATCCCTGGCGTAATGGCTGGGGCGATCGGGGCGGTTTCTATAACCGTCGTTGGCCCAACGGGGGCGGCTTCATCAACCGTTGGTAGAGCTTATCATTGAAGTCTGACCTGTCCTTTTCTGCTATCACCTCATCAATCCGGGAGAAATATCTATGTCCATCAATAACTGCTCTAGCTGGATGGCATTCGTTCTTGCCCTCACGGCGATCGGGACAGTGGCAGAACCCAGCTCCGCCCTAGAAGCTAATCCCCATAATCCCCTAGCCACTCGCTTAAATAACCTGAGTGCGGCCCTGCAACAACGAGCCAATCAACTTCCTTCCCAGGAAGTCCCCAGCAATCGAGCTGATTTGCAAGCAGGTTTTGCTAACCGGGGTGGTGGTGGCGGTGGTTTTGGTAATGCCCGGCGGGGAGGATGGGGCAATGGCGCTGGCGGTGGTGGCTTTGCCAATGTAGGGCGAGGCGGCTGGGCCGATGGCGGTGGTGGTGGCGGTTTTGCCAATATCAATAATCCCTGGGGCAACGGTTGGGGGGATGGCGGTGGCTTTGCGAACCGGGTTGGTGGCGGCGGTTTTGTTAACCGTTGGTAGTAAGGGATCAGCCTCTCAGAAAGGATTCTGAACCTTGAGACCAAGGGAAAGCAAATTTGTTTTTTTCTTCCTTTGCCATGTTTGATTGTCCGGCGGCCATGATTGCTCTAGTAATTGGTGGTTATCAATTGCTGGCGATCGCCCCTTTGATGGCCGGCCCGTCGGATGCCATTGACAATAGGTTTCAAGATATGATGCAGGGCTTTTCTGAGTGTCGGCTGGAGGGCATGTATATTGCTCCTTGGGAAGGCATTGATCGTCCTAGTCAGGAATTTTTTGATGATCTTTTCCCTGAAAAAATTGAAGATGACTTTGCTTACTACCAAATTCAAACTAACTATTACGGTCTCCCCGTCACAGAAATCATGATCCCGGCTGGTACCTGGGGGGTCTATGCTGTCACGTTTGATGTTCCCATAGAAATTTCCCGGGACCGACTGCAAAAAGTATTCGGTTCTAGTTTTAAAGAATCTGAAGCATCGGAATCAGGATTAGCGCCGGAATTAATTATCGATCCGGACGATACACAAAAGTCAATTTGGTTATGTACACCGCCTTTTTGATGGCGATAACCGACTATTTATTTTAATTGGTAACTGCTTATGCAAGGCTTAGTCAAGGAAACTACAACGGTTGATTCTAGCTTAGATATAACTAAATTTGGTCCCACTACTTTAGTTATTATTCAACCCACTTCCTACTGCAATTTAGATTGCGATTACTGTTACCTACCCGATCGCCATTTAAAAAACCATCTGCCCTTGGAACTGCTGGAGCCAATTATGCAGGCAATTTTTGCCAGCCCATTCACCACTAGCAACTTTAGTCTTTGTTGGCATGCAGGGGAACCATTGGCCGCTGGACTAGAATTTTACCGCCAAGCCTTTGCCCAGATTGAAGCCTACGGCGAAAAATATAATCACCGCCAGTTGTGGTTTGACCACTCTTTTCAAAGTAATGGTATTTTAATCAACCAAGCTTGGTGTGACTTGTTTAAACAATATCCTGTCCATGTGGGCATTAGCCTCGACGGTCCCGCTTTCCTCCATGATAAACACCGTAAAACCAGAACGGGGCGGGGTAGTCATGCCGCCACCATGCGGGGCATTGAATGGTTACAGAAAAACGATATTTGCCATAGCGTTATTGCCGTTTTAACGGAGGAATCTTTAGATTATCCTGATGAAATTTTCCATTTTTTCCGGGATCATAATCTACTGGATGTGGGCTTTAATATGGAAGAAACGGAAGGCATTAATACGGAATCTTCCCTTAATAAAGAGGGGACTTTGCAAAGATATAGACAATTTTTGGAAAGATTTTGGCAATTGACCAGCTCCAGCGAGCCAGAGTTTCGGGTGCGGGAATTTGAATGTTTATGTAACCTAATTTACACTGAAGACCGCCTCGACCACACAGATATGAATCGCCCCTTTGCCATTGTCAGCATTGACCACCAGGGCAATTTTTCCACCTTTGATCCAGAATTATTAGCCATTAAAACGCCCCAGTATGGTGATTTTATTTTGGGGAATGTGTTAACGGATTCCTTTGAATGTGTCTGTCAAACGGAAAAATTCCAGCGCATTTATTACGACATGACCGAGGGGGTAGAAAAATGTCGCCAAACCTGTGACTATTTCGGCCTATGTGGCGGCGGTGCTGGCAGTAATAAGTTTTGGGAAAATGGCAGTTTCAACTCGACTGAGACTCTAGCATGTCGTTTCCGCATTCAGCAGGTGGCGGAAGTGGTTATTGGTTCTTTGGAAGAGTCCCTCGGATTAACCTAAAAATTATCGACAGCCTAACCCAAATTTGGGGGAGCAGGGGGGAGTTAAAACACGCTCTTAGCTCGACTTTGTCGATTTTAAAAAACCTTGGCAATTATTCTAAAAGTCTCTCAGGGTAATGCTTCTGACTTTTCAAATGTCGCTGTTTGATGGCAATGTTGAGAAGGTCCTAAAGTAATACATCTAAAAACCTCACTCTCTCGTTTGGGCTTTAGAGAATTTGGATAAAGTCGAGCTTAGATGTGAAATCCGCCGTAGAAAGATTTAATAATACCTTAAGATAAAGATGCTCAAGATTGTTCAGGAAGTGCCTTTCATTTTCTAAAAACTTCTTCAATCATGAATCTGCAATTCTGTATTTCTCAACCATTATAATAAGGATTTAAAGTTAACCTTGTTATAATTTGACTACATGAATAACACCATCAATTATTTAAGATTACTTCTACTATCTTTTGAAAAGTATTAAATATAATTTATGTTGATGTTGATTCGTCATTTTTTGATTGCCATTGTTTTGAGTTATCCATTTTTGATTCCCCCATCTATCAAGGCTCAAGATGATCTGACTCAACCATTACCATCGCCTTTGCCGTCGCCCCCTGGATTGCGGGTTGGCTTTGCAGGGGATGCCCCAGTGGTTGTACTTTCCGAGGCCGGACAAATTCAGGGCATTGCAGTGGAAATTTGGCAGGAAGTGGCCAATAAACTCCAGCTTAACTATGAAATAGTATCCTATCCTTCCGTTCCTGATGCACTACTTTACTTGGGTTCAGGTGACGTTGATGTTGTCCTTGGAACGGTGACGGTGACCCAGGAGCGGTTAGAAAAGTTTGATTTCACCCAACCGATCGCCCAGGATGAGTTAACCTTGTTAGTTCACTCTTCTCGCCATAACCTGTGGAGCACGATCCGACCGTTTTTTGGCTGGGCATTTATTTCTTCCGTCGGGGTAATTTATCTTTGCTTAGTGGTAGTGGGGCATTTGCTTTGGCTGACGGAGTTTCGCCGTAATCCCGAGCAGTTTCCGCCGCAATACACAAAAGGCGTTAGGGAGGGGATCTGGTGTGCCGTAGCGACGTTTACCACCGTGGGCTACGGCGATCGTTATCCGATTACCCCGTTGGGACGCACGGTTGCCGGCGGGTGGGCCATTATTTCTGTCGCCATTGTTAGTTCATTAACGGCGGGCATTGCAACGACGTTAACGTTGGCAATTTCCCAATCCACGACGGAACAATTTCGTCGCCCTGGGGATTTAGGCAATGCTAGGATTGCCGTCATCGCCGACTCAACAGCAGAACAATGGGCGCGATATTATCATGCCAAAATTTATCCAGTAAAAAACTTTACTTCGGCGATCGCCTTGTTAGATCAAAAAAAAGTAGCAGGTGTGATGTATTCCCGCTTTTTTTTGGAAAATCACTTAGAGCAAAATCCGCAACTCCCCTATCAAATTGCAAGTTTTGGCATCGGTATCGAAAATTTTAGCATCGCCCTCACTCCGAATAGCCCTCTTACTCAACCATTAAACAAAGCAATTTTTGATGTTGACACCCAGTTGCGATTTAAACGCATTTCTGAAAGCTGGTTTAACATCAATGATGATTCCGATAATACGGACGAAATCCCTGGCCAATAAAATTTACCCCAATTATTTTTTTAGGAATTCATCTATGTATCTTGTTTCATTCCTGACCCGATTAATGTCTTGCTTATGATTCCCCAACCGTTGCAATTAGCTATTAAAGCCGCTTTTGGGGGATCTTTCGCTTGGGTTGTTTGCCAAAGCTTGGATTTCACTCCTAAGTTAGCTCCCTTAATGGGCTGTGTTTTTGCGGTCTTTAATCTGGGGGTGAGTTGGTCTGCCCTAACTCAATTAACGCTGATGTCGGTGGGGGTTTATATCCTGGGAGCCCTGGGGGCGGTTCTGTGGGGAAATAATTACCTGACTATTTTTTTATTTATTTTGATCAGTGGTTATTTTTGGCAATACCTGCAAATCCGAGGGGTAATTGGTGCATTTTTTGGCTTGGCGATTAAATTTCCTGTGGTGATTATCCATGCAAATGTAGCTGATCCGATAACCTTTGCCTTTAATTTATTTTCGGATCAAATGATTGGCATGGCGGTGGGAATTACCATCAATCAATTATTTTGGCCGTCGGCTAATCGTCAGGGGTTAGAGCAGCAAGTCAAACAGTTTTTTAACAGTAGCCAACAATTAATGGCATTGGTATTGGAGGGCTATCTTGCCCAAAATTTGGATCGGGAAACAACCCAAATGCTCCAAGATGGCTTACAGAAAAGTTTACAAACCAGTCAGAAATTGTTAAAAGTCGGCACATATGATATTACCGGCCAACAGTTGGGCAAAACCACTGATTGGATGGCTGTGGTCAATACCCAACAAACCCTTTATCTACATCTATCGGCAATTTTGCGTTTGGTTCAATCTAGTCAAGGGGTTGCGTTGCCAGCGGAGATGAGAACAGATTTAAAACTGTTGTCTGAGCAGTTTGTGATGGCTTTTTCGGCAATGGGCAAAGTGATGCTTATACCCCAGAGCCATTGGGATTTATCCACACTGAACGCTGGGCGTGAACAGCTAGAAGCCGATTTTTTGACAGCCAGAAATGCCCATCAACTGACGAATCTACCCTTATCTGAATTAATTGTTTTTTATGGATTGCTCCATCGCTTAGAGAAGATTTGTCAGGAAATGAATGCTTGGGCAACTCCCGACAATAAACCATCGATACCGTTATTAATGGCGTCGTCTCGTTAGATAGCATGATTTATCCAGCATTGTGAATTTTAGAAAATGTTTAATTGGTATTTATTACAATTGTCTGTCCTGTCCGCGTTGGTCTATGCCATTGCCGATGCCTGGGGATTGTTGCTGACCCACTATCTTTTATTTGGCTTTTGGGTGGCCTACAGTCCGACGGTGGGGGAATCCCTGAAACAAAGTATTGCACGGTTGGGGGGGATTGCCGGTGGCGGGTTGATTGGGATGATTTTTATGGTGTGTTGGGATGAAAGCAGTCTAGTGGTTGCCATCGGGTTATTTACAACGGTTCTCTTTTATTACGCCATTGGTAAGACTCAATTTCTTTCCCAGGCAATGGTTAGTTTTTGTATGGTGTCCATTGGGCATTATGGGGATGGACTGGATCGGTATTATTGGGAACGCTTTTCCTATAACAGTTGCGGGGTGTTAATCGGCGTGATGGCCAGCCGTTTACTGCCACCGCCCCCGGCGACGGTTCAGCTTTGGCAGGGAATGGGGATGACCTTGACGGCGATCGCCGCGTGGTATCGACAATTATGGACGGATTATGGTGCTACAACTCAACTAGACAAAACCGTTCGCCAGATTAAACGCTTATTGACTAACAACGGGAAATTACTGGATTCTGCCCAGTTGGAATTGTCCCAGGGCATGGGCAACGAGGCGGCCCTACAACGTCAGCAGAGTTGTCATCGCATGATTCAGGCGTTAATGCTTGATGTCCAAGATTTAGAAGGATTAATAGTACACAGTAGTGACACGCCCCTTGTCCAAATGCTCTGGCCCGAAATTTCGGATCTTATGCAGACTACCTATCAAGTTTGTGGAGAATTGGGGCAAATTTCCAGCTCAACTGAGATCGAGAGGGATACCCTCAAAAAGGCTTTGGCAAACTTATCCGCATCACTAACCAATCTAGACCACCGCTTGACAACGTTACGAGGTACTGGGGCAACCTTTCAACATGACCTCGCCAGTGTGGTGCAAGTCAGTGTTTTTTTGGATGATCTCAAGGAAATTGCCCACAAGCTAATTTTGCTGCACGACAATATTGTGCAAACCTAAGCATTCAGTGAGCGTTCTAGTCCATAAATTAATACCAAAACAAAGAGCACTAGCCAAAACCAGAGACGGGGCGGTTCACTAAATAGGATGATCACAAAGAAGGCGGCCCCTGACCAAACCCACCATTTCAACCACCAAGTCCACCATCTATCCATTGCAATTCCTTGTACTTTCTAATTTGTTGTTGAGTGTTGTTGAGCGTATGGGATTTCACGACAAACGACCTAAGCACAGACGCTAGGGTAGAGCAATTATCGATGATAAATGCCAGTGATCCAACGCAGCAGGGGGGTGACGTAATCAATCGGCGATCGCTCCTCGATGGTGACCCGTGCTTCTCCGATGGAGCCTTCTGGGATTTTTTCTGGGGGCGGGTTGCCACTCACCCATTGATAGCCGGTAATGTTATCGGCATCGCGTTTCAGTTGGATTTCTACTTGTACGACGGGTAGATTTTCGGCTTCACCTGGATCGGGGGCCGAATAGGGCACAGGATTGGTCATTAATGCTTCTGCCAGTTCTGGATTGCCGACGAGGCTAGTGACTTCATCGGGGGTCATCGTTTCCTGGGAAACATCGGTTATCGTACCAACAATGCCGCCAAAGCGTTCTCTGGTGCCGCCAAAACGTCTTTCAGTCAATCGATTGGGAGTTACTTCCACAGTCATCCCCACATCGAGGCGATCGGCATTCTCCGGCGTAAAAAATGCTAGGGCCACTGGTTGAGTTTCCTGCTTTTGAGCAACTTGCACTGTGCCCAAGCTGGTTCCGGGTTGGACATATTGACCCAGATTAACGGCAATACTGGAAATCTCGCCATTGTATTCACTGACTATTTGGCTAGTGGTGGCCAATTTGACCCGAATATTAGCAATTTCTCGTTTGAGGTTGTCAATGGTATTGCGTCTTTTTGTATCTGATTCAAGATCGTCTAGGGAAATTTCAGATTTTTGCGCCCCTAAATTTTCCAGTTGGGCCACAAGGTTCGTATTCTGGGCCGCAAGACTCTTATTCTGAGCCATTAACTGTTCCCCTTTGGCCGTTAAATCCTCCAATTTTGCCAACAGTTGGGTTTTTTCATTGAGATTTTTTTGTAAAACATCTTCCGCTTGAATCCGACTAGGATCTAACGGGGCCACCGCACCTTCGGCGACGAGGGTATTGTAGGCCTCGAAGCGGGCGGCAATGAGTTTATCGATTTCATCAATTTGTTGGAGGCGTTGCCGATAAGTATTGCGCTGACGGTCAATAGCAATCTGTTCTTGTTGGTTGGATTTAATTTGTTGTTGATTGGCTTGAATTTGTACGGGAATTGCTCCGGCTTGGGTACCGATACTACCGACTTTCAGTTGGGATCGTTGTTGCTCGATCGCCGAAATCGCCAAGTTTTCCGCTTCATATTCCGCCTGTTGTTGTTGCTTTGTTAATAATTCCTCCCGAATTTCCGAGGCTTCGATGATGGCCAACACTTGACCCTTAGTAACCCGATCGCCAGGCTGCACCTCCAGGGCAACAATGCGGCCACTACTGCGGGCCTGAAAATCCACCTTGGAACGGGGGATGAGAATAATCGATTGGCCGACGATTTTAACGGGAATTTGGGCGATAAATCCCCACCCCACAAAAGCGGCCGCAAGCACCAGAACAGGCAGGGCGCGAACAAGGGCAGAGGATTTTCGGCTCTTTTGAGACACGTTTCCAGGGGTGCCCGCTGGCTTTTCCAGATTATTTCCTGGAGGAGAAACTGGGGAAACAGATTCCTGCTGTTTTTGGTCAGATTCCATATTTTGAGTCATGGTTGTTGAGCAAAATTTGATGGGGCCCCTATTTAATTCAGGCGGCGGCGATCGCCCTTGCATCTTGCTCTAAATAGAGGCGATGTTTGGGGATACCAATATCAATATCAGCATTATCAAAGGCAAACTTGAGCCGATAACGCAACTGACGCGCCACCATCCACTGTTGTAGTGGTTGGGTTTTGATAATTAATCGAATCAAGATTCCTGTATTAGCTAAATTGTCAATACCTAAAATTTCAGGGGGCTCTAAAATGAGTTCCTGCCACTCTGGATCTTGGGCTAATGTCTGTGCAACATCGTTAATGACAGTCATAACGACATCGAGGTCAGCATCATAACTCACTTCCACTGCATAATTGACCCGAGACCAATCACTCGATAAATTTTTAATAATTCCAATTTGTCCATTGGGAATTGTAATTAACTCCCCATCTAGATTGCGTAGTTGGGTAATCCGTAAAGATAGAGTTTCCACCGCTCCCGCATAGTTTTCCACCATAATCACATCCCCAATGGCATACTGGTCTTCCCACAAAATCAATAAGCCGGCGATTATATCTTTTAAAAGACTTTGGGAGGCCAGGGAAACTGCAAAACTAACGACCCCCAGCATCACCGTTATCGTTTGAGTAAATGCCCCTAGCTCATGAATATGATAAGCAATAAAAGCCCCAACACAAAACGCCAAAAAAGCCCGCAACCAACTTTTAAAGGCCGTCGCTAGCGTTGGAATCCTTAAATGGCGACGGTTAGTTCGGCTCTGACTACTCCAAGAATTGGCGAAGTAATCACATCCCGCATCTCCTACTTTTAAGGTGACTCGGATCAGAAAGAAGATTAAAAAAAGCCACAGGGGAAAACCCAGGTTGGCATCGCGTCCAAAGCTTAATAACCAGTCTAAGGGAGGGAACGTTATGTTTAAACTGCTGAAGGACTGGATATCAGAACCCCGTATAGAAATACCAATTATCCAGTTACTGAGCGGCCGTGTCCAATAGAACAAACTGAAGAGATATCCAATGCCTAAGACCCACAACAGTCCTTGACCCCAAAATGAGAGCGTCCGATAGAGTGCGTTGAAGCTAATTTTTTGGGCCACTTTGAAGTTCAATTGTAGCCTGCGGGAAAAGTCATAGGACTGTTCAACGGGGCTGTCAGGTAATGGTTCATCTAATAAGTTATCTTGAAGTCGATACAACTTATTTTGGTAGATATGAGACCGATGACGTAAAACTTTTTGTAGCCATAAAATCACCAAACTAACCGCAACAAGACTGATTAATGTCCAAATTGATTTCCATAGTTGTTGCTTTAAATAGGGGATTTGCCGTTGTTGCCATGCCTTTAACAGTTCCCTTTGGGTGAGTTGTGCTGCCCGTTCTGCAATCTTTATTGGCTCAGAACTATCGAAGCGTCCTCGCTCAATATCGGAACGGGTTACGGTGTATAAAATTGAGGGCACATCTGTTTCGGGAAATCCAATGGTTACGGCATAGGAATCTTGATAGGTTGCAACGTTAATTTTGAGGTTTTTTAATAACTCTTTTTTCTGTTCTTCTTCCGTTAGAATTCCCTGCTTCGTCATAAATCTTGTATATTGGGCCATGTTGTCCAATATTTTTTGCAGCTTATTGTGGATTAAATAAGCACGTTCCGCAGCAATATGACGTCGGAAATTTTCATTAGAATTATTGTTTTGATCCTGTGAGTAGGTAATGGAAGCTGAAGAGGTGACAGTGCCAATAATTCGCCCATCTAAAAATACCGGTGCTAAATAGAGATTGCCCGATTCAAAAATAGGAATGGAAGCAGAGTTGGTGACTTGTTTTTCCGTAAAGCCAATACCAGGAATCATCTGAGCGATCGCCGTTGATGATGTGCCTAATAACAGACAAAAAGAGAGCAACACCGTCAGTCCAACCAAAAGATATCGGCGGCGAGGGGAGGGAGAGAAGAGAGTCCAGTGGGTCACAGTCTTACATAAGGGGCTAAGGGATTAGGGTCAACGTTATTCAATGCCATGTTCACGTTTAAATTCACTGACCGCCTGAATGAGTTCAGCCGCAGATTTCTGGGTGATTAGATAAGCTTTGAATTCTTCTCCCTCACTAAGGTAGGCGGCATGGGCCGGGTCAAGGTAAGGAAGAAAGTCGGGTTTTTGCGCGAGGTAAACTTCAAAAAAAGCAATTATTTCGGCACGGCCATAGCGGCTAATCAGTTGGGGACTCGGCAGTTTTACTTTAGGAATCATGGCCATTAATTTACTCATGCCCCCATCTAACTTGGAAAGATCTATATGAGTTTGACCTTCTTCAAGAAATAAATATCGATGGGGAGTTGTCAACCAAGGAAAGGAACGAATTTGTTCAAAAATAAAAGGAGTTGCTGGATCATAGCTTCCGGCCCCAATGGCGATCGGAATTTGTATTTTTCCCATTCCTTCCTGTCCAAAAATACTTGCATTGACTGGGTTCGCGGCGATAACGGCTTTAACCCGTTCATCTCGAAAATCTTGGCTTTGACGTTCTAAATTTAGGGCACGACATTCTAGCAGTAAGGCAGTGTTGAGGCGACTTAAATCTTTGTTGCAATCCTGTTCTAGCTGCTGAAAATTAGGAGCAGGAGTCGCCCCCGCTAACGCTAAAACAGTATACCCTCCATAGGAATGGCCATAAAGTCCAACATTTTCCAGGTCTAGTTTGCCGTCAAACTCTGTTTGATTGCGCTTTTCTAATTCATCTAAGGTAAAACTAATATCCAATGGACGGTTGATAAATTCATTAACATCAGAAACATCGGCATAATAACCTTGTTCAAATTCATTTTTATAGGTTTCATCGCTACCGGGATGTTGGGGAGCAATGACAAAGAAACCATAACTGGCTAGATGGCGCGCTTTATCCTGGAAATATTCTGGATTGGAGCTTAACCCGTGGGAAATGACGACAACTGGTGTTTTCGGCTGACGCCATTGATTGGGCTGATACACTAGGGCATAAAATTTTCGATTGCGGTTCTTGTCCTCGAGCATCCATTTTTGCTCTGTAAAGGTGAACTTGCCCGGTGTGGTTAAATCAGGAAGCTGGCTGTAATCAATGGGGGGAGATTGTTGAGCCTCTTTGGCTGAAAGTTCTGCGACTTTATCAACAAATATTTCAGTGCCTTTAACAACAATATCAATATTTTGTGCAAATTTAAGGGACTGTCTAATGTCAATTTGGACATCAACCGGTAAATTTTCTAGGAAATTAATCAGGGTCAGTCCATCCGGGGAAAAGGCGGCAGAAATAATTGCCCCTCGTAGGGCGATCGCCCCATTGCGCCCTCCTTGTATTTCAATAATATTCCCAAAAAAATCTAGTAATCTTTCTCCCTCATCAGTTTTTAAGAGCCGGGATAAAAGGACAGGACTAATATCAATTTGTTTGGTTAATATTTCACGAAATTGCTGCTGCTCGGTTTCATTAATATTTAACAGACCAAAGTAAAATCCTAAGTTGTTATCAATGGTTCCATCAGCAACAAACTTTTCTAGCGATGTAATCTTTAAGCTTTCTTGGATGGAGTCATAGACAAAATCGATGGTTTCCGCAGCTTGAGCCTTTGGCATTAAGGAAGCTGGACTGGTGATCCCCAAAAAACAAAGCGTGCAGATAGAAATAAAGTAGTGTTGATTAATTCGCTTTAATGTAAACATAACTAATAAATAGAACTGGTCTTGAGGCGATCGCCTTCTTATCAACTAATGACTGGGGTTCTTGACTTGATGGTGAGACCACCAACGACCGTAGCGGTTAGCCAGGGGCGTAGCACTCAGACCATGGGCAATAACACTAAAAATAATCGTCAGGGATACAACCACGGCAATCTCTCTACTGTAGGGTAGGCGAGCGTCCAAAACCATTACCGCAAACACAATGCTCGCTAGTCCCCGGGGGCCAAACCACCCAGCAAATAAGACGGTGTATAGATTTTGTTTCAGTCCGAACAAGGCGATCGCCACCGGCACCATCCGCACAAGGGTCAAACTGAGCAACCCATAAACCACTGCTTGCCAAGTGATTTGAGCAAAAACCAACACCACAATGGAAGAGCCAAATGCCACCCAGGTAATCAACGACAGAGCATCACCAGCCCCCTCCGCCGCAATCAACAAAGGCTCCCGTTGTTGGCGATTAAGTCCACCAAACATTAAGCCGCCGACAAAACAGGCAATAAACCCACTGCCCCCTAATTGCTGGGAGGTTGCAAAACAGGCTACGGCAAGGGCGATGGGTAATACCGGTTGCCAATCCGGAGCCGCCCAGTTCTTTTTCAGGAAAAAATGTCTCATTTGGGTGGCAATAAAGGCAAAGCTGACACCAATTAAAACCCCGATCCCAATCTGTTGGAGAAATAGACTAACCAATAATGACGTGGGACTACCTTGAATTTGCTGACTGTCGGCGATCGCCAAGAGGGACAACAACAACGGCACACAAATGCCATCATTTAAGCCACTTTCCACATTTAGATCCTCCCGAATGTTGTCTGGCACTTGGGTGTTACTCACCACCGCTTTCCCTAACGCGGCATCCGTCGGCGCTAACATGACCGCTAGCAAAGCTGCCTCCACCCAACTAAATTGGGGAAATAATAGGGAACTGATCCCAAACCCCAAGGCGATCGTTAACGGCAAACCAATGGCCAATAATCGCCACGGCAAGCGCAGACTATTTTTCAACACTGGCAAATTTGCATTGGCCGCATCGGTAAACAAAATTAACGCCAACGTCAGTTCAACAATGGTTTCCAGATTTTCCGAGGTCACATTGAAATGTAGCCACCCTAGTCCATCGTCTCCCAACAAAAAACCGGCCATGACGAATACCATTGCATCGGAAATCCATGTGCGACCAATGGCTTTAGCAATGAGACTATAAAAAACAATAAATACGGCAATAATTGCCCAATCAGCGTAGCTTTGAAACATTGTGTGAACTACCCAATAATATTTATGTCTTTAGTGAAAATTAAATTCCATTGTTACTGTTTTGGGTTGTAAATGCCATGACTCCATCTGTAATGCGATCATGAAAGTTTTCAAGGCCAATTTGTTGCTCCAATTTAACAGTGGACATTGTATTTCTTACAGGATCCCGCAGCCTTGACCAGGCTAAAACAATCCCCTGGTTAGCTAGCTCTAGTTGTAATTTGGCAATCATTTCCAACGCAGTGGTATCAACCAAAGTGATACTTTCTGCGTCGATGAGCACGGTTTTAACTGGACTCTGGGCAGAATGAATTGCATTTTTTACGGAGGCACGAAAGTAATTAGCATTAGGAAAAATTAGGCTACTGTTAAACCGAAAAATTAATAACCCTGGCAGTGTTTTGGCCTCTGGGTGTAGGGCGATATTGCGATACATTTCGGAGTTTGGTATTTTCCCTAAAATTGCAACTCCCGGATGACTGGCACGATGGATTAATAGTAATAAGGAAGCAATTACTCCCACAGCAATACCATGTAAGACACTCAAAAAGAGCACACATAAAAAGGCCAAAACTGCCACATAAAACTCAACCGGGCTGACTTTTTTTAACTGCTTGAAGTATTTCCAGTTTGCTAGCCCTAGCATCGCTTCAATCACGATCGCCGCCAAAGTTGCATGGCATAGGTTACTAAACAATGGCATTAGGAACAGTAGGGTTAAAATTACCAAAATCCCCATAACCATGGCGGTAATCTGGGTTTTGGCCCCAGCGGCGATCGCCACCGATGTTTTGGATAAACTACCCACCACTAAAAAGCCGGAGCTAAGGCCAGAAAGTAAGTTGGCGGGGCCAAGGCTGATTAACTCCTGGTTGGGATCAATTTCTTCACCTGTTTTGACTGCTGCGGCACTGGCCGCCCCCAGGGATTCGGCATAGCCCAAAAGCACGATCGCCAATGCTCCCCCGGTAATCCCCTGCAACTGATCGATGGTTACTTGGGGGATTCCCAACGGTGGTAGGCCAGCGTCAATGGAACCGATTAGATCCAACCCCCGGCCTTCTAACCCCAACACCGTTACCACCAAAATCGATACCAGGGCCACTGTAAATGCGGAAGGGAGGCGGGGAAAATAACGCTTTAGCCCAAATAAAACCCCCAAACTGCCCACCCCCATGGCCACAGTGGTGAGATCCGCTTGGGGCAGTTCCTGGATAATTGCGGCCAACTTTTGCCAAAAATTTCCCGTTCCCCCTTCGATGCGAAATAGCTTGGGAACTTGGCCAATGATGGTAATCCAGACCAAACCCTGGATAAATCCCTTCATCACTGGGACTGGGATAAAATTAGCCACCCAGCCCATTTTGAAAATACCAAACAGCAGGAAGAATGCCCCCACCAACATAGCCATAGCTGACGTTAACGCTAGGTACTCCCCAGAACCTTGGCTGGCGATCGCCGCTATTGTGACACTTGAGACTAAAGCGGTGGCTGAATCGGGGCCCACAATCATGGTGCGGGAAGTGCCCATCAACCCATAGGCAAATAGGGGAAAAGGCACTGTGTAGAGACCGATGAGAGGCGGAACACCAGCAATGCCGGCATAGGCCATGGCTTCCGGTACCATCACCGCCCACACCGTTAAACCGGCGATCAAATCCCGACTCAACCAGGCCGCCTGATAGTGGGGCAGCCAGTCCAACGCAGGAAAATATCGTTTAATTCGGTCTGGAAAGGCAAATTTTGCAGAATAGTTCAAAATAGTTAGAGTTATCGAAAAAGTCCATCAGCAAGCTTTCAGGCCATCAACCACATTGGCCCTAACTCAATCCTTCTCCGCCTCTAAAAGGGATTTCACTTCCTGCAAAGCGGCCTTTTGGCGATCGTCAACCACCGGATACTGTAAATCCAGGGATTCTAACCGAGAACAGATGATATCAGCCACGGCCAAGCGCATATACCACTTGTTATCCGCTGGGATGACATACCAAGGTGCTTTCTCTGTGCTGGTATGGGTCAACATATCTTCAAAAGCCAACTGGTAATCTTGCCAATACTGTCGCTCTTTCGCATCATTGGGAGATAACTTCCAATTTTTTTCTGGCACTTCAATGCGTTCAAGGAATCTTTTCTTTTGTTCTTCTTTAGATACATTTAAGAAAAATTTGATGACGATGATGCCATTGTCAACAAGGTACTCTTCAAAATTATTAATTTCTTTGAAACGCCTTTGCCAAATGTCTTTACCTTTACTTGACGGTGGAAGTCGTTGTTTTTCTAAAAATTCTGGATGAACCCGCACCGCAATCACGTCTTCGTAATAGGAGCGATTAAAAATACCAATGCGTCCCCGCTCGGGTAAACACTTAAAACAGCGCCAAAGATAATCATGATCTAACTCTTCTGCTGACGGTGATTTGAAGTTAAATACCTGGCAACCCTGGGGATTTACGCCACTCATCACATGCTTAATGGTGCCATCTTTCCCGGCCGCATCCATGGCCTGAAAAACTAGCAATACACCATAGGTGTCCTGGGCATAAAGCTTTGCTTGAAAATCTTTGAGGCGCTCCACATCAGAGGCGAGTTTTTCCTCTGCATCTTTTTTGTTTTTATACTTGCCAGTGAAAGCTGGATCGTATTCTTTTAACTTAATTTTGGTATCCGACGGCGCAATTAAGGGCGAATTTTTCATGATGTTAGTTTTCCACAGCTAGATTAAATTGGTCAGCAACTTGAACCCATCAAAAGGTTAACCAAGAGAGCGAATTTTGCAACTATTCGACTCGCCAAATTTTGACGATTTTATCCTCAGCACCACTGTACAGAGTATCTCCATCGGGGCTAAAGGCAAGGGAAAGAACCCAACCTTGATGACCCTGCAAGGTGGTGATTAATTTACCTGTGTTAACGTCAAAAAGCATGATGCTTCCTTCTTTATTGGCAGTGGCCACTAGTTGACTATCAGGGGAAACAGCAATGGTATTAATTTCTAAGCTTGGGCCTTTCGTGGAATGAACTTCTTGACCGTTGGGTAAATCCCAAATTTTGACAAAGTTGCGGACAGCGGCCACTAAGTTGGCACCGTTGGGAGTCACCGCTAAACCATTAACAAAACCAGGTTGTTTTTCTGTCGTTTTCAGTAATTCATAGGTTTGGCCATCCCAAAATTTAATTGTGCGATCATCGCCGATCGCCCCGGTGATGAATTGACTACCATCGGGGGTAAACACAACGCTGGTGGTCGGGCCAATATTGTCCCCTAATGTTTGCAACAAGTCCCCAGACTCCACATCCCAAATCCGAATGGTGCGATCGCCACCACTGACACTGACTAAAATTTTTCCATCGGGACTAAAGGCAACACCACTAACTTTGTTGGTGTGACCACTGAGGAATTTGATCCTTGTTCCATCGGAGACTCGCCGTATCTCTACATTATTTTCAGCGGCGATCGCCATCAATTGTCCACTTTCACTAATTGCAATATCAGAAAAGTCGTTGACTTTACTCCTTTGAGTGTAAACTACCTTTTGTTTTTCTATATCTATCAAATTAACCGTGTTATCCCCGGTGCCAACAATTAAATATTTGCCATTGGGAGTAACATTCAACGCCGTAATAATGCCATTAAAACCCGCTAAATCCTGAACCGTCATTCCGGTCGGAGATTGAGCTAAATCAACTGTTTCTAGATGAGAGTTAATCGAATTACCTGTTCTAAATTCACCAGCAATGACAGGCGCGAGGCTTCCCCCCAGGAATAATGCAGTGGAGACGGTAAGTAAAAAATACGATTTAAACAAAGTATTAAACTCCTAAAGATGATTGAAATTAATTTAAGAACATTAATAGGGAAGATTGTAATCGATTTAACAGTTTAATCATTATGAAGGGGAAGAATAAAAAACGGACAACTAGATCCAAAGAGTCTGAGAAGACCCAAAACTAGTAATTCAACACGTCCTTATCTAAAGCTCCAAAGCCAGTGGGAGAGACCAAATACTTGTTTTGCCAGTCCTCAAGTGTTAGCGATTGGAAGCGTGGCTTCGGTGCCACAGGGAAGCGAATGGGCTGACCAGGGTTGACATCCTTCAGCACTTCTGAGTCTTTGACAACGATCGCGCCATTGACGAGTACATAGGGAATGCCCGTCGTCGGTAGAGTGCCCTGGGCATAGGTCGAGTTATCGGTGACCTTTACCGGATCAAGGACCACAATGTCGGCCACCATGCCTTCCTGCAAGCGACCCCGCTCCTGCATGGCTTCGAGTCCTGTATTACCTAGGTATTTAGCTGGGTTGTAACTTGATGCCGCTAAGATCTGCATCAGGGGAATGTTGTGTTTACGGGCCAGGCGGAAACAAGTCCCGTGGGTACCGGCCAATCGCGGGTGAGTGTTGGGAATCTTCTCATAGGGCATATCCCAAGTTGGGGCGTCGTCCCAGGCCATGGGCATCATCATGGCGTCGCTAGCGTAGATCACCCCCGGCAAGCGACACCAATCGGGAATGTCATCCGGTGGCATCTTATAGAGAACAATTTGAGTGGCTGGGGCCTTAGCTAGCACCTGCTGGTATTTTTCTAAGGTATAAAATTCTCCGGTGAGCGAGTCTTGCATGGTGTCTTCGTATTTGTGCCCCAGGGTGTCCACCCAGTTTTCCGGGCGGACAAAAGCCGCATTGATGGTGGTCATCCCGGCCGCATAGGGATAAATTTCTCCCCAAACGTTATGCCCCTGTTCACGCAGGCGCACCAGTAGTTCCTGTACCATCTGCCAGCCGGGATTGTTGTAATGATTGATCACAGCGGGGGCCCCGAGGGCAACGGCATTGGAGAGGATTTCCTGGGCACCGTTCGGTTCGGTGGTGATGGTGCCAGGGGTATAGCGCAGATGAACTGATGTCGGACGACCATAGTTAGCGCCAACCCGCTGCACTTCAAACATTTCTCGGGCAGTGGCTCCTGGGAAATAGCCCACGGTAGACGCAACGCCAAGGGCCCCCTGGCGCAAACCTTCATCAATTAGAGTGAGCATCTGGTTACCCTGCTCAAGCTCCAGCACATCATCCGACCAACCTATCCCTGCCCCGCGGGATCTCACAACTGAGTAGGGGGCATCTAGCAAGTCTTCATCTGGTAAATTCATTGTGACCTTAGAGCGGGCAAACTCATGGCCGGAGGCAGTGCCATAGTTCACCTGGCTATGATCTTGATGCATTTGATACCATTCATCCACGCGGGGGCCATACACGCCCGCTTCCAAATCCATTGCCGTAGTCACGCCATCTCGCAACGCTACTTTGTAGCCGATGGGGCGAGTCCAATGGAAGTGGGTATCAATAAAACCAGGGGCAACGATATGATTGGTGGCGTCAATGGTTTCTTGCCCAGAGATGGCATCTTCGGTGATGGTGGCGATGCGGCCATCTTTGATGCCGACATTCCGAATGTCGTCAAAATTGGTTTCTGGGTCCATCACCCTGCCATTGAGGATAACGATGTCGTAAGGGCTTTTGGCAAAGACTGGAAGCACGAACCGGCTACCGATGAGCAGCGATAGGGCAAAGGCGATCGCCATCAGTCTTCTCAATAGTCGTGACTTACGTTGCATTAGTTGGCCTCCCGTAAATCATGTTGTTTGGTCTGCCTCAGTTCTGTCTGGGCCATTACGGCGGTTAAAGCCCCAGTTCCCAACACCAGCATTTGGCGCGACAACAGCGCCGGATACGATTGGGCCAAACTATGCAGAAGGGCAGGGGTACAGCAAGGACACAGTAAAGCGTCTAAAGGCACCATTAAAGATGTTTTTAAATTGACTTAAATAAACACCCTTCATTGTCCAGTATCTAAACTTATCCGCAGATCACAAGAGTGCAACCCATTGTTAACTTTTCTTAAATGCGGTTAGGATCTGGTCATTTTGTTGCCTTTATTACTTAACACAATGTCATATTGATTCAATTGTGATAGTGAGGCCACCAACGACGATAACGGTTAGTCAGGGGGGTGGCATTCGGTCCATGGGCAACATTAAAATAATCGTCGCTTGTCCTCATTCCGAAAACTGTTCGGCGACCAGCAGCCCCGCCTGGACTTTGCTGGTGACCAACTCACGGTACATTGCTAATTCTTGGGAGAGGAGTTCGTAACTGGGCTTGGGGGTCAACGCCATAGTGCGGATAGCTGATAACTCATCCTCAGTAACGACCCCATCGGCGATCGCCGTTTCAATTAGGGTACGTAAACGGTTGAGTTCTTGGGCTTCTTCGGGGGTCAGTGGTTGGGCATTGGGGCGATCAACTTTCATGGTCAAATCTCCTAGGGATAATAGACAGCAAATTGTGCAGGGTAGTCCAAGACCACCTAGTTAGTTGATAACATGAATTCCTAGAAATAAATATTGCATTTTTGAAAACTGAACAATTAATGACGTGAAAATTGATCACTTAACTGCGATCAATATCGATTCCCCGCCGCCATTGAAATGGTTGTTTCTAACATTGAAATTCTCCCCCGCTTAAGCTTGGTGTGATTGGCAGACGCGATGCCCTCCGTGCTACGATTTGGCGGAGATTCATCCATCAAAACGATCCAAATTTCCAGTATGCGGCTGTTTAGACGGCAATTTTCAGATGGGGACGAAGCCTCGGAGTTTATGAGCACTCATCGGGATTATCACGTGCGTCCCCTCAGCCTGGCTCTCTTTCAAATAAATTTATACCAAATTGATTTAGGTGCCTTGGTACTGACTTTTGCTGAGTTACAAACGTCAATTCAAATGCGCGGAGAGCGCCGCCCAGGATTTATCAGTTTTTCGCTGCCCTTAGTAGCGGACAAGCGGTTATCCTACGTGCATCAGTGCCCTTTCGATCAGAACACCCTAGCGGGATTTGATACAACTCGCAGCGTCGATAGTTTCTGTCAACAGAATATGCAATTAGGCGAAATTCAAGTGCGGCAAGACCTTTTTGACGCAACTCGGGCCTCGATGCGACGGGATGATTTGGACGATCATTTTCTCAAGCAAGATTTAATACATCTACCAAGGACGCTCTCTGTATATCGGAGCTATATGCAAGACCTGATGCAATTGGTCAAGTGGCGATCGCCATTGCTGGAAAGACCCGATTACCATCAAATGATTATTGGCGATGTTGTGCCCCTGTTAGTTGACGCTATTCCTCGGCGAAAAACTGAATTTCGTCTTCCACCGCATCCCCGTCGGCAAGCCCAACTAGCAAACCAAGCCCGAGATTACATCGCCGCCCATCTCCAGGAGCCTCTGACCCTCAAGGATTTGTACACGACCCTTGGTGTCAGTCGTCGAACCCTGTTCTACAGCTTTGAAAGTACCTTTGGGGTAACGCCGATGGAATATATCAAGGCCCAGCGGCTCCATGGTGCTAGGCAACTGTTGAAGCAAGCAGACCCAAATGCAACCAGTGTTGTTGCTGTTGCTAATCAATGGGGATTTTGGCACTCAGGTCAGTTTGCTAAAGCCTATCAAACCATGTTTGGGGAATTGCCCTCGGAGACGCAAAAACAGCGAAAAGAGGATCGCTAACACTTTTGCTCTGCCTGGGTACAGCTATTTTAATGGGGCACACTGATACACTGATTTTGGTGCTTGGATAGCCTGGATTCCGGAGCTGGCATCACTTGAAGTCATTACCGAACAAGATCATAAGAACCAGCTATCTCATTTGCGGACTAACGGATATTTTTTTATAGCGATTTGCACAAAACCGAGGCATGCCCAATATTAGTAAAACCAAGACTTTGAAATTACCAAAGTAACCTCAAATCTATGAAAGTTGCCATAACAGTGCAATTTTTTACATCAACTTGCACTCCAATGATCTAGCAATCACTTCTTGGGTATCAACTTAAACCGAAAACGCTTCGCAAGTAAGGGCTCCACGGCTCGCTAGCCCACTCCGTAACTGGCCATGATTCTCAGAATTTTGGGACTGAGAACACCGGACAAATGTTTTTATTTTATATTGTATCCCCACTTCTTAACTAGTTCTTACGGCGGATTCTATGACGAGGTGGTACAATGAGGGACAAATATTCAGGGGAGTTCATCGAAAAGTAAAATGCCAGCTCTATCAGTTGATCTAAGAGAAAGGATAGTCAAGACCTATGAAGGTGGTGGAACCTCAATTAGAAAAGTAGCAGAGCAGTTTCAAGTAAGCAAAACGACCGTTCAGGATTTGCTTAAATTGAAACGAGAAACGGGACA